>NZ_JBHYJA010000003.1:39380-76936 GCF_042740355.1 Streptomyces sp. NPDC059010 | reverse complement strand
GGCCCGGGCGCCCCCGCCCCCCCGGGGGTGCCCCAAACCCCCCCCCGCGGGGCCCGCCGGGGGGCGGCCCCGCTGGGGGGGGGGGCGGGCGGCCCCCCCCGGCCCCCCCCCCGGGCCGTGCGCCGCTCCGGCACGGCCGTTTCGAGGAGCCGTGCCTGAGCGGCGCACGGCCATCTCGGGGTGGCCGCGTCAGGCGGCGTCCACCCGCTCCCCCTCCGGCTCCGCCGCTTCGGCCTGGGCGGTCTTGCCCGCACGCCCGCGACCGGGCAGCACCGCGAGGACGATCGCCGTCCCGGCGGCCATGATGATCCCGCCGATGAGGCTGGTCTGCGCGACGGAGTGGGCGAACGCCTCGTGCACCGCGTCGACCAGGGCCTGCGCCTGCTGGGGCGTGGCGCCGGGGGTCCTGGCGACCTGCTCGGCGACCGCGAGGCCGCCGCCGACCGAGTCCTTGGCGGTCTCCAGCGCGGCGTGCGGGAGCTGCGCGCCGGCCAGTTCCGTCAGCTTGTCGCGGTAGGCGGTGCCCAGCAGGGAGCCGAGGATCGCGATGCCGAGGGCACCGCCCAGCTCCAGCGCGGTGTCGTTGGCACCGCCGCCGACGCCCAGTTCGGACTCGGGGAAGGAGCCCATGATGGTGTCCGTGGCCGGTGACACGCTCAGGCCGATCGCGAGGCCCAGCATCAGCAGCGGCGCCAGGAAGTCGGTGTACGTCGAGCCCGACTCGATCCGCGTGAGCAGGAAGACGCCCGCCGTGCCGATCGCCATACCCGCGCCGACCATGACCTTCACACCCAGCTTCGGGGTCAGCCGTCCGGTGGCCGCGGCGCCGACGAACACGGCACCGGCCAGCGGCAGCAGACGTACGCCGGTCTCCAGGGCGTCGTATCCGAGGACGAACTGCAGGAACTGGGTGGCGTAGTAGAGGGCGCCGAAGGTGCCGAAGAAGAAGAACAGCACCGCCAGCATCGAGCCGCTGAACGACCGCTGGGCGAACTTGCGGACGTCCAGCATGGGGTGCGGGTGGCGCAACTCCCAGGCGACGAAGGCCGGCAGGCCCACGCCCGCGACGACGGCCGCGGTGATCGGGCCGGTGCCCCAGCCGAAGTGCGGGCCCTCGATGGCCGCGTAGACCAGGGAGCCGACCGAGACGATCGACAGCAGGCCGCCGACGTAGTCGATCCGGCCCATGCCCTCAGCCCTGGACGGCGGCACCAGGGCCAGCGCGCCGATCACGGCGGCCACGGCGATCGGGACGTTGATCAGGAACGTCGAGCCCCAGGCATGGTCCTCCAGGAGCCAGCCGGCGACCAGCGGGCCGACCGCGATGGCGAGGCCGGAGGTGGCGGTCCAGGCCGTGATGGCCTTGGCGCGCTCGGCCTTCGGGAAGATCGCGACCAGCAGGGACAGTGTGGCCGGCATGACGACCGCGGCACCGACGCCCATGATCGCGCGAGCCGTGATGACCAGTCCGGTCTCGTCGACCAGGCTGCCCATCACCGAGCCGCCCGCGAAGACCACCAGACCGGTGATCAGGGCGCCGCGGCGACTGTACTTGTCGCCGATCGAGCCCAGCACCAGCATCAGCGCCGCGTACGGAACGGTGTAGCCGTCGATGACCCACTGGAGGTCACTGCTGCTCAGCCCCAGGTCCTTCGTCATGTCCGGGGCGGCCACGATCAGCGACGTGTTCGCCATGACGACGATCAGCAGGCTCAGGCAGAGCACGATCAGGGCCCACCAGCGCCGGGCGTAGGGCCCGGTCATCTTCTCTACGGGTGTGGTGGCGAGGAAAGGCATCACAGCTCCAGGGGACAGCTAATTGCACATCGATGAGCAGACTAGTTTATTGCTCGCCGGTGTGCAAATATCGGAGCGCCCGATCCACCTCGTCCCCCCTCCCCCCTCGCACTCACCCTTCCTCGCACTCACCCCCTTCCTCGCAATCGCCCTTCCTTCGCCGTACCGGAGGCACCGAAGTGACCAGCCGACCAGCGCCGCGAGCACCTCGCCGCCCCGGCCCGCGGTCGACCCGGCTCCGCATCCTGGAAGCGGCCCGGCGGGAACTGGGCCGCGACCCCGACAGCAGCCTGGCCGACATCGCCGAGGCCGCCGGGGTGGCCCGGAGAACCGTGTACGTGCATTTCGCCGGCCGTGCCGCACTCGTCGAGGGCCTCGCCGCGGACGCCGCGGAGGCCATCCGTCTCGCGCTGGCCGTCGACGACTCCCCGCCCGCCGACGCCATGACCGCGCTGGCCCGCTTCGTCCTGACCCTGTGGCCGGTCGGCGACCGCTACCGCGTGCTCATCGGCCTCGCCCGCCACGAACTGAGCCCGGAACGGATCACCGCACTGCTCACCCCGGCCCGCGGCACGGTCGCGGGGATCCTCGCCCGTGGCCAGCGCGAGGGCACCTTCCACACCTGCATCCCTGCGGGCCCACTCGGCAGAGCCCTGGAAGCACACCTGCTCGCGCTGCTCGACAACGTCAACGCCGGCACCTGGGCCGACGACGGCACAGCAGCCGCCACCGCCGCCCTGATCACCGCGGGCGTCGACGCCGACACCGCGGCGTCCGCGGTCCGCCGCCTGCACGGCACCCACTCCACCCACTGAAGGAGGACCCATGCACCAGCCCGAGTCCGCGTACGGCGAGAACGGCAACGGCGTCACAGATCAGTCGTACGAGCCCTGCGAACCGTACGAGCCCCGTCCTCACCGTCGGTTTCGCCGGCCCGCGGTCGTCGCGGCCGCCGCCGTGCTCATCCTCGTCGTCGCCCCCGTCGCGGCCGACCGTTTCGCGGCCTCACGGGTCGAGTCGGACACCGCCAAGGCGTTCCAGGAGGGCATGGGTACTCCCCTGCCACCCGAGGTCCACGTCCGCGGCTTCCCCGTGCTGACCCAGCTGGCCTCCGACAGTCTGGGGCACGTGGACATCACCGCGCACGACATACCGGCCCGGGGCACGACGCGCCCGCTGCCGGTGTCCGAGCTCGACCTCCGGCTGAACGGGCTGACGAAGTCCGACGACGACAGCGAGGCGAAGGCGCGCAGCGCGAAGGCCACCGCTCTTCTGTCCTACACCGACATCTCGGACACCCTCGGCCTGGAGTTCTCCCAGGGCAGCGACCCCGGTCAGGTCGGCGCACGGATCCCGATGCCCTTCGGCGACACGGTCGCCGTCAGGGCGACCGTGTCGGCCGCCTCCGGCAACCGCATCGCCTTCAAGGACTTCGAGGTCACCGGCGGTCTGCTGCCCCACGCCGGGCAGAGGGTGCTCGACAAGGTCTTCGCCGAGCCGATCCAGCTCCAGAACATCCCCGACGGCCTGACCCTGCGCTCGGTCACCACCACCGCCGACGGGCTCACCGCCCGATTCTCCGGCGAGTCGGTCACCTTCCGCCCCGACGACGTCTCGTCCGACGACTCGACGCGGGACTAGTCGTCCTACCGGAGTGCCTGACGGCCCGGTGCAGACCGTCAGTCGGTGGCGACGTGACGGTGCTCCCCGCCTCGACCTCGCTCCCCGCTGCGGGAGTGCTCGGCGTCACCACGGCGTCGGACGCCTGCCCGGAGAACGGCTCAGCCGTCGGCGGCGGCCGTCGTGGTGACGACCGTGTCGACCACGACCCGGGCGCGCTTCTCCGGCACCCCGGCCGCGATCAGCGTGGCGACGGCCACCCGGGTCCCGTCGTCCTCCAGCGCCCCGGTGTTGACCTCCTCCAGCAGGGCGATGGTCATCGCCTCCAGGCCGGCACTGAGCACCCCGGACGGCAGGTGGTCATGAAAGACACCGTCCCGCTGCCCTCGGTCCAGGATGGCGGCGACCTTCTCCCGGGCGGGCGCCAGGATCTCGGTGACGCGTTCCGCGCCCAGATCGTGCCGGGCCAGCGCGAGGAGCATGCGGTAGCGGTCACCGACGGGCCAGATCGACAGCACGAAGTGCGCGAGTGCCTGGTCAGCCGTCTCCGACGGCTCCGCCGCCTCCGCCACCGCGCCCCGGAGCGCCTCCGCCGCCTCCTCGGCCAGCGCCTCCAACAGCGCCGCGCGCCCGGGGAAGTGACCGAACAGGGTCCGCCGTACGACACCGGAGGCACGCGCCAGCTCTTCCAGGGTGATGTCGGGGTTCCGCCCCAGTTCCCGGCGTGCCGTGGCCAGGATGCGCGCCCGATTGGAGCGGGAGTTGCGTCGCTGCGGCTCGCGGGCGACAGGCTTGGTCACGGCACTACCTCGGTGGATCACGTCGGAGAACGGCTGGACAGCGCGCTCGGCCCGCCCATTCTGGCATGTGGTCTCTCGCCTGGTCCGAGGTCGCGCACGAGGCGTCCGGTCACCGGCATCGCTGCTCAATCGTCGGGGAAGCCGGCGCCGCTCAGTGCGGGAACCGTGATTTCCGGGCGGGCCAGGGAACGTGCCCCGAAGCGGAACTGGTCGAGCTTGTCGATGATCGTCTGGCCGACGGGCTTGTGGCCCCAGATGCTGATGCCCCGGTGGGTGCTGGGCTCCCAGGTGCTCTCGTCGATGACGAGGGGGTTCCAGCCGACCTCCCACTCGAAGCCGGAAGGCGTGCGGGCGTAGTAGGAGAGTTCCTTGTCGTTGGTATGTCGGCCCACCGACAGGGCCATGTCGAAGCCGAGTTCGTGGACCCGGTCGTAGCTTTGCGCCAGGTCGTCCAGGGACGCGGCCTGGATGTTGAGGTGCTGGACACGGGTGCGGATCGGGTTGATCGGCAGGCCCTGGACGGCGGCGATGGCGACGGAGTGGTGGCGTTCGTCGACCCGCAGGAAGCGGATCTTGAGCTTGACGCCGCTGATGGTCTCGTCGATGCAGTCGGTGAGGCGGGCGTCGAAGACCGTGTTGTAGTAGCCCCGCAGCAGGGTGGGCTTGGCGGTGGTGATCGCGACATGGCCCATGCCCGAGTCGCCGGTCACCCAGCCGGAGGAGAGCATCTTCAGCGGCTCGGACGAGGTCGATGGAGTGGTGTAGATCTCCTGCACGATGCCCTTCGGGCCGGGGAACCGCAGGAGACGTTCCACGCCGCGCAGGGCGGCCTCCTCGTCGGAGCCCCGCACCACGGGGACGCCATGGGCCCGGATACGGGCCTCGATCCGCTCGAAGGAGCCGTGGTCGTCGATGTGCCAGCCGAGCGCCGTGACGTCCTCCGCGGGACCCCGCCGGATCAGGAAACGGCACTCCTGATCGTCCAGCCGGAACCGCATCGCATCAGGCGAGACGTCGTCGTGGTGCATACCGATGGCGTCGGTGCCGAAGCGGCGCCAGTCGGCGAAGCGGTCGGACTCGATGACCATGTAGCCGAGGTGGACGGCCCCGAAGACGGAAGCGGTGCTGTTCATCGACGGCCCGCCAGGAAGTCGGCGCACAGCCGGTTGAAGAGTTCGGCGCGCTCCCACTGCACCCAGTGGCCGGTGTTGGCGACCTCGTACAGGTCGCAGTTGGGCATGCGCTCGGCCAGCATCCGGCCGCCGGAGGGGCGGTTGACCTTGTCCGACGCTCCCCACAGCACGAGGGTGGGCACGGCGAGACGGCTCAGGCGCCTGTCGCGCGTGAAGTCCATCTTCCAGACGGTGCGCAGGTCCTTGGGGCGCCGGAGCGGCGGGCTGGCGATCACCTCGGGGTCGATACTCGCCTCGTAGCGGGCGTCGATGACCGAGTCCGGTACCCGGGCGGCGTTGAAGACCAGGTGGTTCCGGATGAACTTCTCCAGCTTGAGCCGCGAGGGCCCGTCCCCGCCGTAGTAGTTGAGCAGGCTGTTCAGGCCGGGCGTGGGCAGCGCACGGGTGGTGCCGATGCCACCGGGGCCCATCAGGACCATACGGTCGACCCGCTCGGGCGTGTCCAGGGCGAGCCGTAGGGCGCAGGCACCGCCGTAGGAGTTGCCGACGAAGTGCGCCTTGGCCAGGCCGAGTCGGTCCAGAACGCCGCGGATGCCGGAGGCCAGCGCGCCGAACGGGTCGGTGGGGTCGACGCCCTTGCCGCTGCGGCCGTAGCCGGGCAGGTCGGGGACGACGACCCGGTACTCCTTCGCCAACTCGGCGATGTTCCGGGAGTAGTTGGAGACACCGGAGGCGCCGGGGCCGCCGCCGTGCAGCAGCAGGACGGGCGCTCCCTCCCCCGTCTCCGCGACGAAGATCTTCCTGCCGCCGACGTCGAGCAGGCGCTCCCGCATCTCGGGCAGCTCGGTGTGCGAGGTCATGGGGTGGTCCTCACTTCGCGATCAGTCGGGATGCCGGGGCGAACCCGGCGGGCGGCAGCGGGAGTCGGGAGCCGGCGGGCGCGGCGGCGTAGACGTACGCGTCGGGGCGCAGGGCGACGGTGGTCGCGCGGTGCCCGGTCAGCCAGGGCAGCAGCACGCCGTCACTGTCGACGACCGCGCCCTCGGCGGGCTTGGAGCCCACCGGCAGGACGGCCAGCGACTCGACGCCCAGGCGCTCCCAGCCCGGCTGCGGGGTGGGCGGTCCGAGGTGCAGCAGCAGCCAGCGGCCGCCCAGCACGTCGTCCAGGCGCACCCGTTCACCGTCCGCGCCGGTCACCCACGGCTGGGGTACCTGATGCCCGGTCGCCTTGGCGCGGGGGCGGGCCTGCAGACCCTCGGCGTAGTGGGCGACAGGGATCCAGTTGGAGTCCTGCAGCCAGTCGCTGAAGCCGCCCACCCGGTTCAGCACCGGCATCACGGCGTCGCGGACCCGGGTGACGGCGCGCCGCCGCTCGGTGATGACCCGCCCGACGAAGACGGCCCGCTTGGTGACCTCCTTGACGTGCGGCTTGCGTTCGGCCTCGTAGGAGTCGAGCACCGACTCGGGCAACTCGCCCAGCAGCACGGCGTTCAGCTTCCAGCACAGGTTGGCCACGTCGCGCACCCCGGCGGCCATGCCCTGCCCGATCCACGGCGGCATCGCGTGCGCGGCGTCACCGGCGAGGAAGACCCTGCCCACCCGGAAGCGGGCGGCGAAGCGGACATGGTGGCTGTAGACGGTGGCCCGCAGGATCTTGATCTGGTCCCGGCCGATCCCGTACTTCGCCACCATCGAGTAGATCGCTTCATCGGTGACCAGGTACGTCTCGTCGTCGCCCGGCAGGATCGGGAACTCCCAGCGGTGGTGACCGAGCGGTGTCGGGCAGTCGACCGCCGGGCGGGCCGGGTCGCAGCGGAAGCGCAACCGGTCGTGGTCCGGCCACGGTTCGAGCATCTCGGTGTCGATGACGACCCAGCGGTCCTCGTACGTCCGTCCCTCGTACCCCACGTTCAGCTGTGCCCGCGTGAGGCTGGAGCCGCCGTCGGCCGCGATGACGTACTTCGCGCGCAGCCGCCGTACCGAGTCATCGGCATCCACCACGGTCAGCTCGGCGCCCTCGGCGTCCTGGCGCAGGCGCAGGCACTCGTGCCGCAGCAGGATCTCCACGTTCGGGTAGCGGTCGACGCCGTCGCGCAGGACCTGTTCCAGGGCCGGCTGGTAGATGAACATCTGCGGCGGATGACCGTGCCCCCGGGGAACGGGGTGCGCGCTCACGAAGGTGCGGCCGCGCGCATTGACGAAATCCAGCGGCCGGTCGGCCAGCATGTCCTGCTTCAGCCGGTCGGCCAGGCCGATCCGCTGCCAGATCCGGACGACCTCCTCGTCCGTGGAGATCGCCCGGGCCCGGGAGAAGACCTCCGCGTCACGCTCGATCACCACGGTCCTGAGGCCCATCGACCCCAGCAGGTTCGCGGCGGTCACGCCCGTGGGGCCGTAACCGATCACCGCCACGTCGTAGGAGCCGTCCGTGGCTCCGTCCTGGGCGCTGATTTCACTCATCAGGCCACCTCACTGTGTCCCTCACTGTGCCCCTGTCGGCTCTTGATGTAGCGATTACTCCAATTGGAATGACCGATACGGTAAGCTCCGCTCCGGAGGCGGTCAAGCGCCGGTACGACAGGAGGGCGGATCGCATGACCAGGCCACGTACGGCGCGGCAGAAGCGCGCCAACGGGGTGGAGTCGCGGCAGCGGATCCTCGACGCCGCCGTCGAGATCGCGGGCGAGCGCGGATACGAGGGCACGTCCATCGCGGCGGTCAGCGCCAAGTGCGGACTGCCGGCCAGCTCGATCTACTGGCACTTCAAGGACAAGGACGACCTGATCGCCGCGGTCATCGAGCGCAGCTTCGAGACCTGGCTCGCGGCCGTCGAACTGCCCGGGGACGAGGCCGGCACACCGCTGGAGCGGGTCACCGCCATGGCCGCCAACGTCGCGAAATCCCTGATCGACGCCCCCGACTTCCTGCGCCTGGGCCTGATGCTCGCCCTGGAGCGACGTCCCACCGAGCCGCGCGGCCGCAGCGTCTTCCTGAAGGTCCGCGACATCGCCGGACAGAAGGTGACCGAGATGGTCCAGACCCTGTTCCCGAGTCTGGACGAGGCGACCGTGCGCACGCTCACCACCTATGCCGTGGCGGGCGCCGACGGTCTCTTCGTGCACCGGGAGATCCACGGCGACGCCGTCGACCTGGTGGCCATGTTCGAGTTGCACGCACGGTTCGTCTTCGATGCGGCGAACCGCTTCACGGAAAAGGGCGGACGGTGACCCTGACCGCCGCGGAGCGAGCCGCCGCCGCGCGCATGCTGCGCCGGGCCGAGCATCATGGGACACCCGTCGGGCCGCCGTCGGAGCTGCTGCCGGGCCTCGACCTGGCCGATGCCTACGCGATCCAGCGGACCACCATCGCACTGCGCCTCAAGGACGGGGCGAGTGTCGTCGGGCACAAGGTCGGGCTCACCTCGCCCGCGATGCAGCAGCTGCTCGGCGTGGACGAGCCCGACTTCGGGCATCTGCTGGACGACATGGTCCACCGCGACGGCAGCACCCTCCTCGCCGCCCGCTACTGTGCCCCGCGCATCGAACCGGAGATCTGCTTCCGCCTCGCCCGGCCGCTCAGCGGCCCGGACATCACCGTCGCGGACGTTCTCGCGGCCACCGAGGCGGTCGCGCCGGCCCTGGAGATCGTCGACAGCAGGATCCGTGACTGGCGGATCACTCTCGTCGACACGGTCGCCGACAACGCCGGCTCCGCCGGTCTGGTCCGCGGCCCGTGGACCCCGCTCGCCGACGTGCCCGATCTCGCCGCCGTCGACGTCGATCTCGTCATCGACGGCGAGCGCGTCGCCCACGGCCACGGAGGTGAGGTGCTGGGGCACCCCGCCGCCGCGGTCGCCTGGCTCGCCAACACCCTCGCCGCCTTCGGCACCGGCCTGGAGCGTGGCCAGATGGTGCTGCCCGGCGCCATGACCACCGCACCCTTCGTCAGCGCCGGCCAGCGGGTCGAGGCACGCTTCGGCGTCCTCGGGCCCGTGTCCGTGACCTTCGCCTGAGCCGCCGGAGGCGACGTCACTCACACCCCGCACCGCTCCTCGTCGCACCGAGCACGCCGCCGCGCCCTACGGCGGCCACCGCCGTAGCGTCCTCGCCGAGACCGGCCGACAGCCGGGACCGCATGGAAGCCGCACGGCATCCACGTCGCCCCGCTTCGCCCCCCACCCAGGAAGCCGCCCCATGCCCTCCGTCCCGCACCGCATCGACGTCCACCAGCACATCGTTCCCGCCTTCTACCGCGACCTCCTCGCCCGACAGGGCATCGCCGAGGCCGGCGGCCGGGCGCTGCCGGACTGGAGTCCCGAATCGGCTCTGGAGCTGATGGATCTCCTGGGCACGGCCACGGCGATCGTGTCCGTGTCCACGCCGGGCGCCGGTTTCCTCGACGATCAGGCCGAGGCCGCCCGTCTGGCCCGGCGGCTCAACGACTTCTCCGCCGATCTGGCCGCCGGTCACGCGGGCCGGTTCGGCTGGTTCGCCACCCTGCCCATGCCGGACGTCACCGCCTCCGCCACCGAGGCCCTGCGGGCGCTGACCGAACTGGGCGCCGACGGAGTCACCTTGCTGGCGAACAACCGGGGCACCTACCTGGGCGCGGAGGGTCAGGACCCGCTGTGGCAGATCCTGGACGAGCACGCGGCCGTGGTGTTCGTGCACCCCGCCGACCTTCCGGCGCCGCCGGTGGAGGGCATCCCGCCGTTCGCCGCGGACTTCCTGCTCGACACCACGCGGGCCGCCTACCTCCTCGTACGCAACGGCATCCCGCGCCGCTACCCGAACGTCCGGTTCATCCTCAGCCATGCCGGCGGCTTCGTCCCCTACGCCTCGCACCGGATGGCCGTCGCGATCGCCGCCGACACCGGGCGCAGCCCGCTGGACGTCCTGCACGACTTCCGCGGCTTCTACTTCGACACCGCCCTGTCCTCCAGCCCCGCCGCCCTGCCCACCCTGCTGGCCTTCGCCCGCCCCGGACACGTCCTGTTCGGCAGCGACTGGCCCTTCGCCCCCACCCCCGCCGGCCAGTACTTCGCCAACGGCCTCGACACCCATCTCGCCCCCGGGCCGCTCAAGGCCGTCAACCGCACCAACGCCGAGTCCCTCTTCACCCGCTTCGAAGGCACTCCGGCACCGCTCCGGACCCGGATGCGTCTACGGCAGTCCGCACAGCGGGCCGCCGCGCGCCTCGTCTTCAAGCTCGTACAGCCGGGTACCGAACCACAGGGAGGAGTACGCCCGCACGCCGAACCTGGTAGGCGAGGGACGAATCGACGCCGACGCCTTCGTCACGGACGAGGTGAGTCCTGAGGGCGTGGCCGGTGCATTCGACGCGCCGCACGGGCCCAACGCACCAGTGAAGATTCTTGTACGCCCTTGAGGCGCACGCCCGTACAGCCGGGCTCGACGCGCGCGGCGAGCAGCGACGCCGTTCGCGGCCGACGCGCACTTCGCGATCGTACGAAGTCGTCGGCAGCGCCGATCGGACCGAGAACCCACCCCTGCGCGGGGAGCCTCACGCCCGTCGGCGTGCGCCGGGGCCCGGCCGGGCGGTGACCTCCCTGGGGGTCAGGGCGACGTGCTCCTCGCCGCACGCGACGACGGCCCGGACCGGCGCCCCGCACTCCGTGTGCCGCATGTCCATGACCGGGCCTTCGGGATCCGCCGCGTACGTGTCGCCCCACTGCCGCAGCGCGACGAGCACGGGCCACAGGTCCCACCCCTTGCGGGTCAGCCGGTACTCGTTGCGGGACCGGCTGCCCGGTTCCCGGTAGGCGACGGTGGTCAGGATGCCGGCCGCGGTCAGCTTCCGCAGCCGGTCGCTCAGTACCGCCTCCGACAGTCCGATGTGCCGCCGGAAGTCATCGAACCGGCGGACGCCGCAGGCGACGTCCCGCACGATCAGCAGTGTCCACTTCTCCCCCACCAGATCGAGCGTGCGCTGGACGGGGCAGTTCTCCGTGCTGACCTCAAGCCACTCCATGCCTCCATGCTAGGTGCTGGCTTCACCTTTGACAGTCAGAGGTACGACGGGCTAGCTTCAATCATCGAAGTCAGCTGAGAGGATGCCGAGTCATGGGACGGTCACGCACCTACGAGTGGGACGACCCCTCGATCACCGCCGCCGCCGTGGGGCGCGCCTCGGGCCTGGAGTTCCTGCGCGAGGTGCAGGCGGGGAAGCTGCCCGCGGCGCCCATCGCGGCGACCCTCGACTTCACCCTCGACGAGGTGGACGAGGGCCGGGCGGTCTTCTCGATCACGCCGGGCGAGGAGCACTACAACCCCATCGGCAGCGTGCACGGCGGCGTCTACGCCACCCTGCTCGACTCGGCGGCGGGATGCGCCGTGCAGTCCACGCTCCCGCCGGGCATGGGCTACACCTCGCTCGACCTGACCGTGAAGTTCCTCAAGCGGATCACCGCGGACACGGGCCGGGTCCGGGCCATCGGCACGATCATCAGCCGAGGCCGCCAGACCGCACTCGCCGAGGCCAAGCTGGTGGATGAGAACGACCGCCTGCTGGCCCACGCCACCAGCAGCTGCATGCTGTTCCCGGTGCCCACGTCCACGACCTGAGCGGCAGACACGGGCTCGGCGCCCGCCGGACGACCTCACGTGTGCGTCCGGTGCCGTCGGCGCGGGCCCCGTACTTCCCTTGCCGGTGCCCGACCCTGTTGGCCCGGTTTCCCCCGGCGACATCGGGCACGGGTTCTTCGCCGCCGCTACGGAGTTCGCCGTCGCTCCGGAGGGGCGCGCACCTCTCACGCTTGCCGAACTGCAATTCCTGCGGATCCAGGACAGGGCCGAGCCGTGCCCGCACCATCAGGTCATGGGCGCGGATGCGGCACTTCGCCGTGTCCCGCGCCGATCGGCGCAGCATCCTTCGTACGGCGCGGGAGTCACCACGGCCGGCGCCCACAACAACCAGGACGTCTCCTTCGCGCAGGAGATGATCCCGCACCACCGGGCACGGGCGCGGGCGGTCAGAGCCGACCGGGCCCGGTGTGGTGGTCGTGCTTGTGCAGCGGGTTTTCGTCCCGGTCTTCTCGGTCGCGGTGTTGGTCACGGCCGTGTATGTCCTGGCCGTGCATGCCGCGCATCATGAAGAACATCATCAGCGTCATCACGGGCCTCCCTCAGCGGAGAGCTGTGTCCCGCAATCAGGCAGCCCGGTCTCAGGTTTTGGTGAGGGGGCCGGCGTGCAGCGCGGCCAGGCGGCGCCGGTACTCCTCCTCGTCGATCTCTCCGCGCGCCAGCCGCTCGCGAAGGATGTCCTCGGGCGTGGGCGTGGGCGCGGCCGGAGTGTGGGGGTGGGGGTGAGGGTGTTCCTGGGGGCTGTTGAGGGCGCGGATGAGCAGCACGACGGCTGTGATGATCAGCGCCCAGAACAGGATCATGCCGGCCGACATCGCGAACCAGCCCCACCCACTGACGTCGTGGTCGTACCAGAACATCATCGCCACTCACCTGCTTCGGCTGTCGGCGACCGGGGGCCGGACGGGCACCCCGGGGTCTTCCTGTTCCTTCACCTGCATCGTCCCTCTGCCCGGTGCGGCGGTCTGGGGCCGGACGGTGCAGGCCCGGTGGGTCGTTCCGCCCCTACCCGGCACGGGTACCCGGGCGCAGGCTGGGGAGTGACCCGCCAAGGGAGGCGAGAGGCCCATGGGTGCTGGCGATGTCGTCGTGGTCCTGGCCTCGGCCGTGCTGGCCGGGGCGCTGGGCTGGTACTTCTTCGGGCCGCGCAGGGCCGGTGCCGCGCGGCTGGAAGGCGGCGTGCAGCGGGTGGAGGTCACGGTGCGGGGCGGTTACAGCCCCGACCTGATCAAGGTGCGCCAGGGCATGCCGGTGGAGTTGGTCTTCGACCGGCAGGAGGCCGGGGAGTGCACTTCCCGGGTGGTCTTCCCCGATCTGAAGGTCGGTGCGGGCCTGCCCGCCCACACCCGTACGACCGTACGGCTGAGCCCGGACCGGCCGGGCTCTTTCGGCTTCGCCTGCGGCATGAACATGATCCACGGGACGCTGCTGGTCGAACCCGCGGAAGGGGGCGCACCACCCGGCTCCGACGGCGCCGGCACCACGGTCGCGCCTCCTTCTGCGGTCGGCGGGCCACCCTCGGCAGGTTCGGCAGGTTCGGCAGGTTCGGCAGGTGGGGAACGGTCGGCAGGTGAGGAGCGGTCGGCCGCGGAGTCGGAGGCCGCGGACGCCGCCGAGCGGCAGGCGGAGATCAAGGACCTCACCCGCAGGGTGCTGCTGGGCGCGGTGCTGACCGCCCCGGTGCTGTTCGTCGTGATGGCGCACGAACTGTTCGGCGCGGACTGGGTGCCCGGCTGGATGCTGAACCACTGGCTGCAGCTGGCGCTGATCACGCCGGTGATGTTCTACACCGGGTGGCCGATCCATGTGACGGGCTGGCTGATCCTGCGCCACCGGGCCGCCGACATGAACTCCCTGATCACCCTCGGCACTTCGGCCGCCTACGGCTACAGCCTGCTGGTCACCCTGGCCCCCGGCCTGCTGCCGGAGGACGTGCGGGAGGTCTACTTCGAGGCCGTCGGCGTCATCCTGACCCTGATCCTTCTCGGACGGCTGCTGGAGGCCCGCGCGAAGGCCGGCACCGGCGAGGCCATTCGGGCCCTGCTCGGCCTCCAGGCCCGCACCGCACGGGTCGTGCGCGACGGCGTCGAGTCCGAGATCCCCGTCGAGGACGTGATGGTCGGAGACGAGATCGGCATCCGGCCCGGCGAGAAGATCCCGGTCGACGCCGAGGTCATCTCCGGATCCTCCGCCGTGGACGAGTCGATGGTCACCGGTGAGCCGATGCCGGTCACCAAGCACGCCGGGGACACGGTCATCGGCGCCACCGTCAACGGCACCGGGTCCCTGCGGGTACGGGCTGCCAAGGTCGGCGCGGACACGATGCTCGCCCAGATCGTCCGGCTTGTGCAGCAGGCACAGGCATCCAAGGCCCCCATCCAGCGGCTCGCCGACGCCGTATCGGCGTACTTCGTACCGGCGGTCATCGCCATAGCGATCGGCACGTTCGCCATCTGGTTCACCGTCGGGCCGTCGCCCGCCTTCACCCTGGCGCTGGTCTCCGCGGTGGCGGTGCTGATCATCGCCTGCCCGTGCGCACTCGGACTCGCCACGCCGCTGTCGGTGATGGTCGGCACGGGCAAGGGAGCCCAGGCCGGCATCCTGATCCGCTCCGCCGAAGCCCTGGAGACCGCGCACAAGCTGGACACCGTAGTCCTGGACAAGACCGGCACCGTCACCGCGGGCAAACCCGTCCTGACGGACGTCCACACCGTCGGCGGATTCGACGAGACGGCGCTGCTGCGGCTGGTCGCGGGGGCCGAGGCCGACAGTGAGCACCCGCTCGCGCAGGCCATCGTCACCGGCGTACGCGAGCGTGGGCTTCACCCGCCGACGGCGACCGGCTTCGACTCGGTCACCGGCAAGGGCGTCCAGGCCACCGTCGACGGGCACGCGGTCCTGGTCGGCACCGCCAGGCTGCTGGGCGGCATCGGTATCGACACCTCCGCGCTGACCCCGGTGGCGGCCACCCTCTCCGCCGAGGGCAAGACGCCCGTGCTCGCGGCCGTCGACGGACGTCCCGCAGGTGTGCTTGCCGTCGCCGACACCGTCAAAGACGACTCCGCCGCCGCCATCGCCGCCCTCAAGCACCTCGGGGTCGAGGTCGTCATCATCACCGGCGACAACGCCCGCACCGCCGCGGCGATCGCCGCCCAGGTGGGCGTCGACCGGGTGCTCGCCGAGGTGCTGCCCGAGCACAAGGCCGACGAGATCCGCCGCCTGCAGGCCGAGGGCCGCACCGTCGGCATGGTCGGCGACGGCATCAACGACGCCCCCGCCCTGGCCGCCGCCGACGTCGGCATGGCCATCGGCACCGGCACCGACGTGGCCATCGAGGCCGCCGACATCACCCTGATCTCCGGCTCCCTGGGAGGCGTGGTCACCGCGATCCGCCTGTCGCGGGCCACCATGCGCAACATCCGGCAGAACCTGTTCTTCGCCCTGGTCTACAACGCGGTCGGCGTCCCGCTCGCCGCAGGCGCCCTGTATCCGCTGTGGGGCCTGCGGCTCAGCCCGATCATCGCCGCCGCGGCCATGGCGCTCAGCTCGCTCTCGGTGGTCACCAACGCCTCCCGGCTGCGCCGCTGGCACACCCGGCCGCTGCCCGAGGCCCAGCCCACCGGCGTCCGGCCCCATGTCGAGTCCGCCGCCGACCGCACCCCGGACAACACCGCGGCCACCACAGTCACGGACCCCGTGTGCGGCATGCAGGTCGACAGGACCACCGCCGCAGAACAGCGGCAGACCGAGCACGGCACGTACTACTTCTGCTCCGCCCACTGCGCCGCCACGTTCGACGGCGACCCGGACCGCTGTACGGCCCCCACGTCCGGCGGAATGCACCGGGAAGGTGAACTCCGATGACCAGCGCTCCAGCCACCCCACGCCACGCTCACGGGCAGCACGCACGGACACCCGGTTACGCCGACCACAAAGCCGACCACCTGGCCCGCCTGAACAAGATCGAAGGCCAGATACGCGGCATCTCCCGCATGGTCAGCGACGACCGGTACTGCATCGACGTCCTCACCCAGATCAGCGCCGCCGGCCGTGCCTTGCAGGAAGTCGCCCTCGGTCTCCTCGACGACCACGTCCGCGGCTGCGTCACCGACGCCGCCCGCAGCGACCCCACCCGGGCAGAGGAGAAGTTCGCGGAGTTCAGCGACACTTTGCGCCGCGCACTGCGGCTGTAGCCCCGTCGCGGCGGGTGTCCGCCCTCCCACTTCGGTCGCCGGATAGCCAGATTACCCCCACGGGGTATATTGACGGGCGACGACCGTTTCAGCTCAAGCACGAATGGAAGCCATGCCGGCAGCCGCTCACCGAGGAGGCACCACTCACGGTGCCGTGCTCCGGTGGACACGCGCTGCCGTCATCACGCTGGTGGCGGCGCTTGCCGTGCTCGTCCACCACGAAACGGCCGCCGCCCTCACCCACGTGCCACCCGCCCGGGCTTCCGGGCCGAGCAGCGTCGCGGGCATGCACAACGGCGTAGCGGGCACGCACAACACGGACGCACCGGCGACGCTCGTCCACACGGGCGGGCACTCCATGCCGCCGGGCGTCACCGACCCGACCACGGCCCACGAAGGGGACGGGGCATGCCCGGGTTCCTTGATGCAGCACTGCTCCGCCGCCGGCGTGGACAGCATGAAGCTCCCGCCTCCCCACCAGCCCTCCACCGGCTCGGCTTCGGCCCTCCCTCCCGGAGCAGCCGTAGGCCGTGACGTCCCGGGCACCGCGGGCAGGGCCCCACCCGATCTCTCGGTCCTCTCTCGATTGCTGCTGTAGGCCGCGGCGCTCGCGGCTGCGCGCACCCACGTGTGCGCTCAGCCGTGTCCGCACGCGCACCGAACAGAAGCGATATCGAGAAGAGGACACCCCTGTGAAGAGCATGAACCGCCGCTCCGCCCTGCTGGCCGGACTCGGCGTCGCGGGCGCGGGCGCGCTTGCCGCCTGCAGCGGCTCCAGCAGTACGCCTGCCCTGATCGGCCCCTCCGGGTCGGCCGTCGCCGCCGCCGACAAGAAGCGCACCAGGACCGGCAAGACGCACGAACTGACCGTGACCGCCAGCCGGGCCATGGTCGACCTGGGCGCCGGCATCACAGCCAGGACCTGGGCCTTCAGCGGCCGACTGCCGGGCAGGGAAGTACGCGTCTCGGCCGGTGACACGCTCGCCGCCACGCTGTCCAACCAGCTGCCGAACCGGGCCACCACCTCCATCCACTGGCACGGCATCGCCCTGCGCAACGACATGGACGGCGTGCCACCGGCCACCCAGAGTGCCGTCCGGGCAGGACGCAACTTCACCTACCGGTTCACCGCGGACACACCCGGCACCTACTTCCTCCACCCGCACGTCGGCGCCCAGCTCGACCGGGGCCTGTACGCACCGCTGATCGTCGAGGACCCCCGGGAGCCGCTGTCGTACGACGAGGAGTGGGTGATCGTCCTCGACGACTGGCTCGACGGCGTCACCGGCACACCGGACGAAGCCTTCGCCGAGCTCGGGCATGGCATGGGCGGGATGCACATGGGAGACATGGCCGGCATGGACATGGGCAGCGGCACGGACGCGCCCAGCAGCTCACCGTCCCCGTCCTCCGGCTCGGGCATGTCGATGAAGTTCATGCTGATGGGTGCCCGGAGCCCGCTGCTCGGGGGCGACGCCGGCGACGTGAAGTACCCGCACCACCTGATCAACGGCCGCGTTCCGGCCGACCCGGAGGTCTTCCGCGCCAAACCGGGCAAGCGCGTCCGGCTGCGCCTGATCAACGCCGGCGGCGACACCGCGTACCGCGTCGCTCTCGGCGGCCACCAGCTCACCCTCACCCACTCCGACGGCTTCCCGATCCGGCACCAGCAGGTCGACACCGTGCTGATCGGCATGGGCGAACGCTACGACGCCCTCGTCACCCTGGGCGACGGCGTGTTCCCCCTCGTCGCGCTGGCAGAGGGCAAGAACGCCACCGGTATGGCGCTGGTCCGCACCGGCTCGGGCGACCCGCCGAACCCGACGACGCGCCCCAGGGAACTGGACGGAAAGATCACGACCGCTTCGCAGCTGCGCGCGGCGGACGACGTCCGGCTGGCGTCGAAGAAGGCGGATCAGGTCCACCGTACCGAGCTGACCGGCGGCATGATGACCTACAACTGGGCCGTCAACGGCAAGCGGTTCGACATGAACAACCCGACCGCGAACCCGATCACGGTCGAGGAAGGCCAGCGGGTGCGGCTGGACTTCGTCAACACCACCACCATGTGGCACCCGATGCACCTGCACGGCCACACCTACCAGCTCGGCAGCGACGGCCCACGCAAGGACACCGCGATCGTCCTTCCGAAGAGGACGTCGTCCGTGTTCTTCGACGCGGACAACCCGGGGCAGTGGATGCTGCACTGCCACAACGCCTACCACGGCGAAGCCGGAATGATGGCGTTGGTGGGCTACCAGGGCTGATCCCACCAGACCGCCGGCGCCCGGGTCCGGTCCGCTTCCCCGGGCGCCCCGGTTGCGCCCCCTCGCACGAACTCCCATCTGACTGGATCACCCTTTGCCACATACCCCCTAGGGGTATAGGTTTGGGATCGTGGGCCCTACGCCGGGGTCACACTGGACCGGGGACCGGGGACAGGGGATGAAGGTCATGGACCACAGCGCTCATCACACCGACACCACGCACACACCCATCGACCACGAGGGCCACGGCCACGCGGCACACCACGCCACTCACCAGGGCACTCACCGCGGGGCGTCCTGGTCGACGGCGGCGAAGGCGACGCTGCACTGCCTGACCGGCTGCGCCATCGGCGAGATCCTCGGCATGGCCATCGGCACCGCACTGCTGTGGGGCAACGTCCCCACCATGGTGCTGGCGATCGCGCTGGCGTTCCTGTTCGGCTACTCGTTCACGCTGTTCGCGGTCCTCCGGGCCGGCCTGGACCTCAAGTCCGCGATCAAGGTCGCGCTGGCCGCCGACACGGTCTCGATCGCCGTGATGGAACTCGTCGACAACGCCATCGTCGCGCTCACCCCCGGCGCGATGGACGCCCAACTGTCGGACGGGCTGTTCTGGGCGGCGCTGCTGGGCGGGTTCGCGGTCGCCTTCCTGATCACCACCCCGGTCAACAAGTGGATGATCGGCCGCGGCAAGGGCCACGCCGTCGCACACGCCCACCATTGAGGCACCGGACGGACCACGCGAGCTCGGGCACCCTGCGAACAGAGGCGCCCGAGCGCCTACGCGGGCTGACCGACCGGGCTACCCCCACACCGTACACATTGCGCACGCACGAAACCGCAGGTCAGGAGCCCTTACCCACCGGCTCAAGAATCGCCACGCACTCCACATGATGAGTCATCGGAAACAAATCAAACGCCCGCAACATCCGCACCCGATACCCCCCATCCCGGAAGTACCCCAGATCCCGAGCCAACGCCGCCGGATCGCAAGCCACGTACGCGATCCTCCGTGCCCCCAGCGACGCGAGGTGCGCCACCGTGTTCCGGCCGGCCCCGGCCCGTGGCGGGTCCAGGACGATGAGGTCGACCTCGGTGATCCCCGTGCGCGGCAGGACCGACTCGACCTTGCCCTGCTCGATGCGGACCCGGTCGAAGTCGGCCAGGTTGTGCCGGGCGTCCTCGACCGCGCGCTTGCCGGACTCGATGCCGAGGACCGCGCCCTTGTCGCCGAGGCGGTCGGCGAGGGCGCCGGCGAAGAGGCCGACGCCGCAGTACAGGTCGAGCGCCATCTCGCCCTTGCGCGGCAGCAGGCCCTGCATGACGGCCGTCACCAGGGTGTCCGCGGCCATCGGGTGGACCTGCCAGAAGCCGCCGCTGCCGACGCGGTAGGTGCGGCCGTCCGCGCGTTCGCGGACGAAGGGGCGGCCGTGGACGCGGTGCGTACCGCCGTCCTTCTCGCCGACCCGCATCACCGAGACCGGGCGGTCCAGTTCGACGATCGGCAGCCTCGCACCCGGCCGAGGCGTCAGGATCACCTGGCGGTCCTGGGACCCCGTCGCCGCGATCGCCTCCACCGACGCCATGCCGGTCCAGTCCCGCTTCTCGATGCCCAGCTCGCTGACACCCTCCGCGGCGATCATGCAGTGGTCGACCGGCTCCACGTCGTGCGAGCGGTGCCGGCGCAGTCCGGCATGGCCGTCGGCGTCGACGGCGTACTGCACGCGCGTGCGCCACTGCGGCACCTGCCCGGCCGGCAGCTTGTCGCCCTCGGCCGGCATCACCGTGCCGTCCCAGCCGACGTCCTCCGGCGTCAGTCCCGCGAGCCGCTGCAGCTGCTCGGCGACGACCTCGCCCTTCATCCGGCGCTGCGCCCCCGGCTTGGCGTGCTGCCAGTCGCAGCCCCCGCAGCGGCCGGGCCCGGCGAAGGGGCAGGGCGCCTCGATGCGGTCCTTGGCGGCCGTGAGGATCTCGACCGCGTCCGCGCGCAGGAAGCGGTCGCCCTCCTCGCCCTCGGTCACCCGGGCCACGACCCGCTCGCCGGGCAGCGTGTGCCGGACGAACAGCACCTGGCCGGCGTCGGTGCGGGCGATGCAGTGCCCACCGTGGGCGACGGGGCCGATCTCGACCTCGTACTCCTCCCCCACCAGCGACTTCTTCGGTTCTGCCTGCATGGTGGGGTGACTCCAGATCGAGAAGGGGTACGGCCCTCGACCGACTGACTGAGGGGGGCCTGACAACAGCCCACCAGTCTACGTGCTCCCGAGCCGGGCCCAGGGCCCCCGTCAGCGCTGAGACTCGCTGCTCTCCTTCGCCCGCTCCTGAGCCGGTCCCCGCCGCACCGCACCCGGCGCGTTCCACTCCTGCCGCTTGCGGGCCCGGACCTTCGCCGCCTCGGAGGACTGGAGCTGGTACGGCACCGAGGTCACCATGATGCCCGGCGTGAACAGCAGGCGGCCCTTGAGGCGCAGCGCGCTCTGGTTGTGCAGCAGATGCTCGTACCAGTGGCCGACCACGTACTCGGGAATGATCACCGACACGGCGTCGCGCGGCGACTCCTTGCGCAGGCTCTTCACGTACTCGATGATCGGCCGCGTGATCTCGCGGTACGGCGAGTCGAGCACCTTCAGCGGGACGTCGATCCCGCGCCGCTCCCACTCCTCGCGCAGCGCCTTGGTCTCCGCCGGGTCGACGTTGACGCTGAGCGCCTCCAGGGTGTCCGAGCGCAGCAGCTTGGCGTAGGCCAGGGCGCGCAGCGCGGGACGGTGGATCTTGGAGATCAGGACGACGGAGTGCACCCGGGACGGCCGTACGCTGTCGTCGCTCGGGCCCTCGGGGGCGGCGAGTTCCTCGGAGACGTGGTCGTAGTGGCGGCGGATGGCCGTCATCGTGACGTAGAAGATCACCATGCCGAGCAGGGCGACCCAGGCGCCGTGCGTGAACTTGGTGACGAGGACGACGACCAGGACCAGCCCGGTGAAGAAGGCGCCGAAGGTGTTGATCGCGCGGGAGCGGATCATGTGGCGGCGCTTGGCCTGGTCCGTCTCCGATGCCAGGAGGCGGTTCCAGTGGCGGACCATGCCGGTCTGGCTGAGCGTGAAGGACACGAACACGCCGACGATGTACAGCTGGATCAGCCGGGTGGAGTCGGCGCCGTAGATCCACACCAGGAGGATGGCCGCGCCCGCCAGCAGCACGATGCCGTTGGAGAAGGCGAGCCGGTCGCCGCGGGTGTGCAGCTGGCGCGGCAGATAGCGGTCCTGGGCGAGGATCGAGCCGAGCACCGGGAAGCCGTTGTAGGCGGTGTTGGCCGCGAGGAACAGCACCAGCGCGGTGGCCGCGGCGAGCACGATGAAGAAGAAACTTCCCTTGCCGAAGACCGCTTCGGCCACCTGGGTGATGACCGGGTTCTGGACGTAGTCCACGCCGACCGCCACACCGTTCTGCAGCAGGTCGACGGCCGGGTTCTCGGCCATCCGGACCTTGGTCGCCATGGCGAGCCCGATGATGCCGCAGAACATGGTGACGGCCAGCAGGCCCATCGCGGCGAGCGTGGTCGCGGCGTTCTTCGACTTGGGCTTGCGGAAGGCCGGGACACCGTTGGAGATCGCCTCGACACCGGTGAGCGCGGCACAGCCGGAGGAGAAGGCGCGCAGGAGGAGGAAGACGAGCGCGAACCCGGCGAGCCCCTCGTGTTCGGGCTTGATCTCATACGTCGCCGTGGGCGCCCGCATGGTGTCGTCCAGGACGAACCCGCGGAACGCGCCCCACGCGATCATGATGAAGACGCCCGCGACGAAGACGTACGTCGGGATCGCGAAGAGGCTGCCGGACTCCTTGACGCCGCGCAGGTTCATCAGCGTCAGCAGCACGATCACAGCGACCGCGCACTCCACCTTGTGCTCGACCACGAACGGGATCGCGGAGCCCAGGTTCTCGATGCCGGAGGCGATGGAGACGGCGACCGTCAGGACGTAGTCGACGAGCAGGGCGCTGGCGACCGTCAGGCCGGCCTTGGGGCCGAGGTTGGTGGTGGCCACCTCGTAGTCGCCGCCGCCGCTGGGATAGGCGTGCACGTTCTGCCGGTAGGAGGCGACCACCGTGAACATCAGCACGACGACCGCGGCCGCGATCCAGGGGCTGAAGTGGTATGCCGACACGCCCGCGATGGAGAGGACCAGCAGCACTTCTCCCGGCGCGTATGCCACGGAGGACAGCGGGTCGGAGGCGAAGACGGGCAGCGCGATGCGCTTCGGCAGGAGCGTTTCCGCAAGCCGATCACTGCGCAGTGCGCGCCCGATCAGAATCCGCTTGGGCACGTCGGTCAGTTTGGACACAACAGAGAATCGTAGGCCCCCTGCCTGGTCCGGAGCACATCCGGGTGAAATCGCGAGCGGCGCCGGGGTGAATTCCGTGCCGCTCTCGCGCCGGGCGTCGGGCCGGACGGCGTCCGCGTGCCTCCATGACCTGCGTCGGTACGCTCATCACATCCGGGAGACCTCATGTCGCAGACGACCGCTCAGCTCGTCGGGGCCCTCGTCTCGCTCGCCGGACTCGGCGCCCTGGCACTGGCCAGCCTGCGCAGCTTCACCCGCCGTTGAGGGCCCGGCTCGCAGCGGCGAACAGCACGACCCGACTCCCCGGTCGGTGTGTCGGAGCCGGACGTTACGGTGGACCGAGGCACACGCGAGTCCACGATCCGTACCGCGAGGGATCATCCCCGGCATTCCCCGGCATGATGTTGCCCAGCGGTCCGCGACCGGCCCGCGCCTGCTGCCCGGCGAACCGAGAGAAGGTTATGAGCACCACGTTCACGCAAGTCAGACGCCTCACGAGGAGTGCGGGGTAAGCGCCGTGCACATCGTCATCATGGGTTGCGGAAGGGTGGGCTCCGCTCTTGCCCAGACCCTGGAGCAACAAGGGCATACGGTCGCGGTGATCGACCAGGACCCCACCGCGTTCCGCCGGCTGGGCCCCGGGTTCGGCGGCCGCCGGGTCACCGGCATCGGCTTCGACCAGGACACCCTGCGCGAGGCCGGCATCGAGGAGGCGGGCGCCTTCGCCGCCGTCTCCAGCGGCGACAACTCGAACATCATCTCCGCGCGCGTGGCCCGCGAGATGTTCGGCGTGGAGAACGTCGCGGCGCGTATCTACGACCCCCGCCGCGCCGAGGTCTACCAGCGCCTCGGTATCCCCACCGTGGCCACGGTCCGCTGGACGGCCGACCAGATGCTGCGCCGGCTGCTGCCCTCGGGCGCCGAGCCGCTGTGGCGGGACCCGACCGGAGGCGTCCAGCTCGCCGAGGTGCACACGTCCGCCGACTGGGTGGGCCACAAGATCAGCAGGCTGCAGGAGGAGACCGGCGTCCGGGTCGCGTTCCTCACCCGCCTCGGCGAGGCGATCCTGCCCACGTCGCAGACGGTGCTGCAGGAGGGCGACCTGGTGCACGTGATGATGCGCACCGACGAGGTCGACAAGGTCGAGGCGTCCTTCGCCAAGGGTCCCGAAGAGGAGGGCGGTCACTGATGAGGGTCGCCATTGCCGGTGCCGGTGCGGTGGGCCGCTCCATCGCGGGCGAACTGCTGGAGAACGGCCATGAGGTCCTGCTCGTCGACAAGGCGCCGACCGCCATCTCGGTCGAGCGGGTCCCGCAGGCGGAGTGGCTGCTGGCCGACGCCTGCGAGATCACGTCCCTGGACGAGGCGGCGCTGCAGCGCTGCAACGTGGTGATCGCGGCCACGGGTGACGACAAGGTCAACCTGGTGGTCTCACTGCTGGCGAAGACGGAGTACGGCGTTCCGCGCGTCGTCGCCCGGGTGAACAACCCCAAGAACGAGTGGCTGTTCAACGAGTCCTGGGGCGTGGACGTCGCGGTGTCGACGCCCCGTCTGATGTCGGCCCTGGTCGAGGAAGCGGTCTCGGTCGGCGACCTGGTCCGCCTCCTCCGTTTCAGCCACGGCGACGCCAACCTCGTCGAGCTGACCCTCCCGGAGGAGTCGGCCCTGGCCGGCACCCAGGTCGGCGACGTGGAGTGGCCGCAGGACACGTCCCTGGTGACGATCATCCGCGGCACCCGGGTCCTCACCCCGTCCCGGGAGGACTCCCTGGAGGCGGGCGACGAGCTGCTGTTCGTGGCCGCACAGGCCAGGGAAGAGCAGCTGGAGGACCTCCTGTCGGTCCGCCGGGAGGACACGGCGGGCTGACGGACACCGGCGCACTCTGCGCTACGACGCCGAAGGGCGCCCTGGCTTCACAGGGCGCCCTTCGCGTATTTGAGCCCGTCCGGCGTTCGAGGACGCCGTGCGCCTACTCGGCAGACCCGGCGGCAGCCTCCCGCTCGGCCTTCTCCGCCGCCTCCATCTCCGCGAACACATCGATCGGCGCCGGCGCCTTGGCCAGGAAGACCCACGTGAGCCACACGGCCAGCAGGAACGGCGGAATCTTCAGCGCGACGAGCACCCAGCCGAACTGCGTGGTGTCCGCCCACCAGTACAGCGGGAAGAGGATCGCGCACTTGGCGAGAAGAATCAGGCCCCACGCGTAACTGGCCTTCGCATAAGCCTTCTTGCGCCCGGGATTCCGCTTGCGCCAGGAGAGGTTCTCCTTGAACACCGGCCCGAGGATCAGCCCGATCAACGGCACTCCGCACAGCGTGGTGATGATGTACGCGAGCCCCAGCCCCAGCGTGTACAGCATGCCCGGCAGATAGAAGTCCTTCGCGTTGCCGGTCATCATCGCGAACACGACGCCGAAGGCGACGCCGAAGACACCGCTGAAGGCGTGCTTGACGGTGTCCCGCATCACCAGGCGCACCACCACGAGCACCAGGGAGACCACCAGCGCGGCGATCGCCGACAGGTGCAGATCCTTGTTGATCGTGTAGATGGTGACGAAGAGCAGCCCCGGCAGCACGGTCTCGATCATCCCGCGCATGCCACCGAACGCCTCGAACAGCGCGGCCTCGGTCACCGCCCGGGCATCGTGCTCGGCGTCTGCGGTGGTGTCTTCGGTCGGCTTGTCGAGCGACGTCACCGGCTACTCCCGTCCAAGGGGTCTCAGTTCGTATTTCGGGTTGAACAGCACCCGGCGGCCTCTGCTCATGGAGATCCGGCCCGATGCGATCAGCCGGCGCCCCGGCTCTATGCCGACGATGGAGCGCCTGCCGAGCCACACCACGTCCAGGGCGGCGGAGCCGTCGAACAGCTCGGCCTCCAGGGCCGGGACTCCCGCACGCGGCCGCAGGGTGACCGTGCGCAAGGTACCAGTAACCGTCACTATCTGTCGGTCACGGCAGTCACCGATCCTGGTGCATCCGGCCGTCTCGGCGTCCTCACGCAGCTCCTCGGACTCCAGGTCCTCCTGCGACGAGGAGAGCCGGTCGAGCATGCGCCGGAACCGGCCCACCGACTTTTCGGAACGAGGAACAGCACTCATGTCTTGAAGCCTACCGGGGTGCGCCGACACCGTCGTACCCGCGGTTGCGGCTCCCGAACCGACCCCGCCCGACCTGCTCATCTCTCGAACCGGTACCCCATCCCCGGCTCGGTGATGAAGTGCTTGGGATGCGACGGATCCGCCTCCAGCTTCCTGCGCAGCTGGGCCATGTACACCCGCAGATAGTTCGTCTCCGTCCCGTACGACGGCCCCCACACCTCCTGCAACAGCTGCTTCTGGCTGACGAGGCGTCCCGTGTTGCGTACGAGGACCTCCAGCAGATGCCATTCGGTCGGGGTGAGCCGTACGTCCTTCCCGCCCCGGTTGACCTTCTTCGCGGCCAGGTCGACGGTGAACTCCTCGGTCTCCACCATCACGTCGTCCTCGCCGCCCCCGGTCGGTTCGGCCCGGCGGACGGCGGCCCGCAGCCGGGCCAGCAGCTCGTCCATGCCGAAGGGCTTGGTGACGTAGTCGTCGGCGCCCGCGTCGAGCGCCTCGACCTTCTCGTCGGACGAGTGCCGGGCGGACAGCACCAGGATCGGTACCCGGGTCCAGCCGCGCAGCCCCCTGATCACCTCGACGCCGTCCATGTCGGGCAGACCGAGGTCGAGGACGACCACGTCGGGGTGGCGGGTGGCGGCGAGTTCGAGGGCAGTGGCCCCGTCATGGGCCGCGTCGACCTCGTACTTGCGGGCCTTGAGGTTGATCACGAGGGCACGCACGATCTGCGGCTCGTCGTCGATCACCAGCACCCGGGTCATGTGGTCTGCCTTTCGGGTCGTACGGAGTGAGGGGCCTCGTCGGGGTGAGGAGGCTCGTCGGAGCGGCCGGGCTCCCCGGAGTCAGAGGGCTCCCCCGGGCCGGGAGGTTCCCCGCCGGGAACGGCCGCTGCCCCCGGCCCTGCGGGCGCCGCCGCTGCCGACGCCCGCAGGGTGAGCACCATGGTGAGCCCCCCGCCAGGTGTGTCCTCCGCGTTGAGGGTGCCGCCCATCGCCTCGGCGAAGCCGCGTGCGACCGCGAGGCCGAGCCCGACCCCCGCCCCGCGCGGGGCGTCGCCGTAGCGCTGGAAGGGCGCGAAGATGCGCTCCTTGGCCTCGTCGGGGACGCCCGGCCCCCGGTCGACCACCCGCACCTCGACCCGGTCCGCGATGGCGCTCGCGGCGACGAGGACGGTGCTGTCGTCCCGGCTGTATTTGACGGCGTTCTCGACCAGGTTGGCCACCGACCGCTCCAGCAGCCCCGGGTCCACGGCGACCATGGGCAGCGTCTCCGGAATGTCCAGCTCCACGCTGTCCTCCGGCACCCCGCCCAGCGCCATCGGCACCACCTCGTCGAGGTCGATGCCGCGGATGAGCGGCGTGACCGTGCCGGTCTGCAGCCGGGACATGTCGAGGAGGTTCCCGACGAGGTGGTCGAGCCGGTCGGCGCCCTCCTCGATGCCCTCAAGGAGCTCCGCCTCGTCCTCCTCGGACCAGGCGACGTCGTCGGACCGCAGCGAGGAGACGGACGCCTTGATGCCGGCCAGGGGGGTACGGAGGTCATGGCTGACGGCGGCCAGCAGCGCCGTACGGATGCGGTTGCCCTCGGCGAGTTCCTTGGCCTGGTCGGCCTCGCGCTGCAGGCGCTGGCGGTCCAGGACGACGGCGGACTGCGCGGCGAAGGCGGCGAGGACGCGACGGTCCTCGGCGGGCAGCACCCGGCCGGTCAGGGCGAGCGCCATGTGGTCGCCCACCGGCACGTCCACGTCGGCGTCCTCCGGCCGCACCGGGGAGCGGCCCGTGCCGACGCTGCCCGCGCAGGTCCACGGGTCGACGTCGCCCGCCCGCTCCAGCAGGGCCGCCGACTCCATGCCGAAGGTCTCCCGGACCCGCTCCAGGAGCTCCTCCAGGCCGGTCTCGCCGCGCAGCACGTTGCCGGCGAGGAAGGAGAGGATCTCCGACTCGGCGCGCAGCCGGTTCGCCTGGTGGGTGCGGCGGGCGGCGAGGTCGACCACGGAGGCGACGGCCACCGCCACGAACACGAAGATCACGAGTGCGAGCAGGTTCTTCGGGTCGGCGATCGTGAACCGGTGCACCGGTTCGGTGAAGAACCAGTTGATCAGGATCGAACCGACGGCCGCCGAAGCCAGTGCCGGCAGGAGCCCGCCGAGCAGGGCCGCCGCCACCGTCAGGGTCAGGAACAGCAGCATGTCGTTGGCGAGACCGAGGTCGGCGTCGACGTGGGTCAGCAGCAGGGTGAGCAGCGCGGGTCCGCCGACGCCGACGAGCCAGCCCCACAGGATCCGGGAGCGGCCGAGGCGTGCTCTGCGGGCCACGGGCAGTCCGCGCCCCTTGGCGGCCTCCTCGTGCGTGACGATGTGGACGTCCAGGTCGGGGCCCGAGTCCCGGGCCACCGTGACGCCCACGCCGGGTCCGAGGACGTACTGCCAGCTCTTGCGGCGTGAAGAGCCGAGCACTATCTGGGTGGCGTTCGCCCCGCGCGCGAAGTCCAGCAGTGCCGCCGGGATGTCGTCGCCGACCACGTGGTGGAAGGTGCCGCCGAGGTCCTCGACGAGGGTGCGCTGGACGGCGAGTTCCTTGGGTGAGGCGGAGGTCAGCCCGTCGCTTCGGGCGATGTAGACGGCGAGCACCTCGCCGCCGGCGCCCTTCTCGGCGAGGCGGGCGGCCCGCCGGATCAGCGTCCGGCCCTCCGGACCGCCGGTCAGCCCGACCACGATCCGCTCCCGCGAACCCCAGATCTTCGACACCTGGTGATCACGGCGGTACTGCTTCAGGTACTCGTCGACCCGGTCCGCCACCCACAGCAGCGCCAGCTCTCGCAGCGCGGTGAGGTTTCCGGGCCGGAAGTAGTTCGACAGGGCCGCGTCGACCTTGTCCGACTTGTAGATGTTGCCGTGCGCCATCCGCCGGCGCAGGGCCTGCGGCGACATGTCGACAAGCTCGATCTGGTCGGCCCGGCGCACCATCTCGTCCGGCACGGTCTCCTGCTGCCGTACCCCGGTGATCGACTCGACCACGTCCCCCAGCGACTCCAGGTGCTGGATGTTGACGGTCGATATGACATCGATGCCGGCGGCGAGCAGTTCCTCGACGTCCTGCCAGCGCTTGGCGTTGCGGGAGCCGGGGATGTTGGTGTGGGCGAGCTCGTCGACGAGGGCCACCTGCGGGTGTCTGGCCAGGACGGCGTCGACGTCCATCTCGGTGAAGGCGGCGCCCCGGTACTCCAGGGCCTTGCGCCGTACCTGCTCCAGCCCGTGCAGCATCACCTCGGTGCGCTGCCGGTCGTGGTGCTCCACGAAGGCGACCACGCAGTCGGTGCCGCGCTCGGCACGGCGGTGGGCCTCGGACAGCATCGCGTACGTCTTGCCGACGCCCGGTGCCGCACCGAGGTAGATCCGAAGCTTGCCGCGTCCCATGGTCCCCATTGTGTTCTTGCCGCTGCTGCCTACGCAGCGTCGACCTTACGGCCAATAATCGCGACAAAAAGGGCCCGGTGCGGCGGCGGGAGCGTCTTTGACGCAACTCTGACGCTGCCGCCGCCATTAAGTCTCAGCTGGGATTGTCGCCGTGGGTGAGGGTCTCCCACGCGACGAAGAGGTTGTTGCTGCCGGACGGCCGGTTGCGCTGGTTGAGCGTCTCGGTGTTGGTCATCACATGGCCGAGCCGGTTGGCCAGGGCGTTGTGCCCGACCTCGGTGACCGGGCCGAGCCCGGGCTTCAGCGAGCCGCCGCACAGCCAGCCGGGCGCGGCCGCCCCGAGCTCGTACTTGGCCTGGAACCCGAGCGCGTGCCGCAGCCGCTCGCCGACGTCCGTGCCGTACAGGTCCTGCCCCTGGATCCGGCTGGTCTCCGCGACGTGGGAGATTGCGGAGATGCCGTACCCGGTGTGGGTGAGGTCGCGGCAGGTCTCCTGGGTGAGGCCGGTGACGAAAGTGCCCTGCCCCTGCCAGTACTTGACGATCTTGTCCCGGGTGTCGAGGTTCTGGCTCGGCACGGTCCTGGGCAGGTCGCCGTCGGAGGACAGGTAGACGTAGGCGGCGGTGCGGGTGCGGAACTTCGCCATGGCCTTGTCGTAGGACGCCTTGTCCTCCAGGAAGACGGAGATGCCGACGGCGGCCTCCATCATCGACAGCTCCCAGTTGCCGTTGGAGTTCGAGCCGTTGATGATCTCGGGCAGATAGACGGTGCGGAGCATGGTGGCGAAGCGGCCGGAGTTCGCCCAGTTCCCGGTGTACGTGTACTTGATGATCTCGGCGGCCCTGGGCCAGGAGGAGCCGGCCCAGCCGGTCTGCAGGGGCGCGTTGCTGTTGGTGTGGTCCTTGATCACCGCGGACCAGGCGTCCATCAGCTCGATGGCCTTCCTGGCGTGCCGCTCGTCGCGGGTGATGTACCAGGCGAGGGCCTGGGTGTAGGCGGCGATCGCGTCCTCGCGCTCGTCGGTGCAGCCGTGGTTGGGGTTCGAGTACGAGCCGCATTCGACGACCGCGCGGGGCTTGGGGGTGCGGTTCAGATCGGCGTACTTGCTGGCCATCATCCGGTCGAAGGCGCCCTTCCAGGGCTGGGTGCCGGCGTCGACCTTGGCGCGGGCGAAGTCCAACTGGCCCTTGGAGACGGTGACTCCGGGGTGGACGAAGGTGGCGGGTGCGCCGTCGGCGGGCCAGGCGAGGACACCGGCGACGAGGGCGGCCGCGGCCGCGAGCAGAGCGGTTCTGCGCATGCGTGGGGGGCCTTCCGTTCTCGTATATGAACGTGAAGCGCCTTTATGAACAGACGCGTTGGCCGGAGACGGTAGGTACAGACCAATGCACCGTCAAGGGTTCACACACGAGAAAGAGACGAGAAGGGCACGAGAAAGGGCCGCACCCCTGAGGGGTACGGCCCTGGTGTCTCTACGGAACTCAGCGGACCTCGGTGATCTCCGGCCCGCGCTGGAGCTGGCCCATGCCACCGGAGAAGCGCGAACCCGCCTCCTCCTGCTGGACGCCCTCGGGAACCATCTGGGCGTCGTTCGGCAACTGCAGGACGATCGGGTCACGGGGCGCCATCGGGCCCTCGCCGCGGACCACGACCGTGTCCCGGAAGATCTGCTCCAGCAGACCGGCCGCCTGCGGCTGCACCGCGCCCTGGCCCGAGATCACCCCGCGCAGGAACCAGCGGGGACCGTCCACACCGACGAACCGCACGACCTGGAAACCGCCCGTGCCGTCCGGCAGCTGCACCGGCACCTGGGCCCGCAACTCCCAGCCGAGGGGCCCCTCGACCTCGTCGATGATGCCACCCTGCTGGGTGATGCCGGAGCCGATCTCCTCGCGTACCTCGCCCCAGATGCCCTCGCGCTTGGGGGCGGCGAAGGCCTGCAGCTGGATGGCGCTGTCGCGCAGCACGACGGTCGCCGCGACGATCGCGTCGCCCGCGACCTCCACGCGCAGCTCCATGCCGTCGACGCCGGGCACGAGCATGCCGCCCAGGTCCACCCGGCCCTCGCCGGGCTCACGGACCTCGGAGCTGTCCCACGGCCCGTCGGGGCGCGGTTCCGGTTCGAGCCGTACCCGCTCGCGCGCGCCGTCGTCGTCCGCCTCAGTGTCGATGTCGACGACCTGCTCGGGCTCGCCGGCCGCGTCCTCGGCGGCACCCTTCTTCTTGCGACGTCCGAACACGTCACTGTCCTTCCCGGTCGGATACGACCGAAGCGTATCGATTCCCACCCGTTGCGCCGCCGTCGGCGGCCTGACCGCTTGTGCTGCTTGTGCCGCCCACCCCGGCATGGCCCCCGGTGGACCCGAAGCCCCCTTCGGCCCGTGCCGAGTCGGGAAGCTCCGCGACCTCCTGGAAGCGAACCCTCTCGACCTGCTGGACGACCAGTTGGGCAATCCGGTCGAAGCGCTCGAACCGCACGGTCTCATGCGGGTCGAGATTCACCACGATCACCTTGATCTCCCCACGGTACCCGGCATCAACCGTCCCCGGGGCATTCACGAGGGCGACACCGAGGCGGGCGGCCAGACCGGACCGGGGGTGCACGAAGGCCGCGTACCCCTCCGGAAGGGCGACAGACACCCCGGTGGGCAGTACGGCCCGCTCCCCCGGCTTCAGTTCACTGCTCTCCGTGGTGCGCAGATCGGCTCCCGCGTCGCCGGGGTGCGCGTACGTCGGAAGCGGTACGTCCGGGTCGACGCGACGGATCAGCACGTCCAGGGGGTCACGGCTCACGGGTTCACCTCGAAGGCACGGGCACGCCGGACCTGGTCCGGGTCGTCCATGGCGGCCCGGATCTCCTCGGGGCGGCCGTTGTCGATGAAGTGGTCGACCTTCACCTCGATGAAGAGGGCGTCGGCGCGGACCGCCACGGGCCCCTCGGGGCCGCCGATCCGCCCGGTGGCGGACGAGTAGATCTTGCGGCCGGCCACCGCCTTCACCTCGGCCTCCAGATACAGCACGGTGCCCACCGGCACCGGCCGTACGAAGTCGGTCTCCAGCCGCCCGGTCACGGCGATCGTGCGCAGCAGCCAGTTGAGGGAGCCGAGGGTCTCGTCGAGGGCGCTCGCGAGCACACCGCCGTGCGCGAGCCCGGGGGCGCCCTGATGGGCGGGCTGCACGGTGAACTCCGCGGTGAGGCTGACGCCGTCCCCGGCCCGCGCCTCCAGGTGCAGCCCGTGGGGCTGCTCGCCGCCACAGCCGAAACACTCGCCGTAGTGCGCACCGAGGAGCTCACCGGGCACGGGAGCGTCCGGGTGTCGCACGGGTTTCACGGCGTCGGCCGGGGGCTCAAGAGCTGCGGAAGTACCTCTCACAGCCGCAGACCTTACCCGCGCGTCGGACGCAACCGGACACCGTGCCAAGCTTGGCTCCATGCAGCTCTCCGCCGCCCCGTACGAAGAACGTCTCACCGCCCCCCGTTCCTGGTGGCTGATCTCGTTCCTGGCCGGGCTCTCCCTGGCCCTGATCGTCCTGCCGTTCGGCACACTGCCGATGCTCGTCGGTCTGGTCGGCGGCACCGCGGCGGCGGCCGTAGTGGCCAGTTCGTACGGCTCGATCCGTATCCGCGTGGTGGGTGACCTGCTGATCGCGGGCGAGGCGAAGATCCCGGTCCGGGCGCTCGGCGAGGCTCATGTGATGGACCAGGAGGAGGCCCGCGCCTGGCGCACCCACAAGGCCGACACCCGGGCCTTCCTGCTGCTGCGCGCCTACATCCCCACGGCCCTGCGCGTGGAGGTCACGGACCCCGAGGACCCGACGCCGTACCTGTATCTGTCGACCCGCGAGCCGGAGCGGCTGGCGGAAGCGATCAAGACGGCCAAGGCCGCGGTCTAGCAGAACCGTTCGGGCTGTCACCGGCCCGGTCAAATCTTGCCCTGCCCGCCGTAAAGACTTCCCAGCGTCACGGGAAACACCGCCGCGTGGGCGGCCGTCACGCCCTTCGGCCGCCGCCGAGCAGCCAGCGCCTGCGCGGCCGCACGAGGTCGTCCATATCCAGCGGCTGCGCCGGGCGCTCCAGCGGGGGCAGCTGCGGCAACTCGTCCCACGGCACCTGCATCCTGCGCAGATCCGCGCGGATCCGTGCCGCGAGGTTCTGGGTGTCCCGGCGGTTCATGGCCGCGCCCACGGCGGCACCCACCAGGAAGGGCATGAGGTTCGGCAGGTTCCGGACCGTGCGCTTCATGATCTGCTGACGCAGCTCCCGCCTCATCTGCACGCCGAGCGCGGCGTTGATCGTCGCCGGCTTCATGGGGTCGATGCCGCGCTCCTCGGACCACGAGGACAGATACGCGGTGCTGCGGGCCTTGAGATTGCCGGGCGGGCGCAGGCCGTACACCTCGTGCAGCTCGGCGATCAGCTTGAGCTCGACCGCCGCCACACCGGTGATCTCGGCGGCCAGTTCGGTCGGCATCGCGGGCGGCACCGGCAGCATCGCCGCCGCGCCCACTCCCGCGCCGACCGTGGAGCTCGCGTACGCCGCGCCGGTCACGAGCTTGTCCGCGAGTTGCTCGGGCCCGAGACCCGGGAACTGGCGGCGAAGCGTCGCGAGGTCGCGTACGGGGATCCGCGGGGCGATCTCGATGATCCGGTCGGCCAGGTACCCGAGACCCGCCCTGGCGCGGCTGCCGCCCTTACGGACGCCTTCCCGGGCCTTCTCCCGGATCACCGCGCCCCTGCGCCTGGTGACAGGCACGGGAACTTCCGCGGGCGCCGGGGGGTCAGCCCCGGACACGGGTTCGAGCGAGGCCCCCGCACTGGATGAGCCCCGCTCGTCGTCACGCGCGCCGTACGGGCCGTCGGACGGCCCTTCGTCCGCTCCCGGCTTTCGGGAGCGGCGCTTCCAGGGAGGGGTCGAGCCAGTCATGCCCGACCCGACCTCAGTCGCAGTCGCGGCAGATCGGCTGACCGTTCTTCTCCCGGGCCAGCTGGCTGCGGTGGTGCACCAGGAAGCAGCTCATGCATGTGAACTCGTCCTGCTGCTTCGGCAGCACCCGGACGGCCAACTCCTCGTTCGAGAGGTCCGCGCCGGGCAGCTCCAGGCCTTCGGCGGCCTCGAACTCATCGACGTCCACTGCGGACGTCGACTTGTCGTTCCGCCTGGCCTTCAGCTCTTCAAGGCTGTCCGAGTCGACGTCGTCGTCGGTCTTGCGTGGGGTGTCGTAATCCGTTGCCATGTCGCTCTCCCCCTCTGGGTGTCTGCGGTGTCTCCAGCGCACGTAACGCGTGAGAGGCCGGACTTGTGCCCGACCCGAGGCGGAGATTTTGCCTCACATCAAGGTCTGTTACTCAATCGACACCCAACCGGACTCCTCAAGAGTGATCGGGTTGGATGGCGAACGGGACCGTACACGGTCCTAATGCCGCAGTTCAAAGGCGTCTCACCGTGTACTTCCCGTGATCAAGACCCCCGAAAACCCGGATTTTCCCGGCTTTCCGACAGGGTCCATGATCACAGAGAGTAGATGGCCTGAAATCCGCCCTTGTGATCGATCACACACGGGGTTGCTCGTGGTCTGCCCAGAAAATTCCGCGCAAAGCGAACATCCCCGCGTTCCGACCATGTGTCGGCGCACATGATCTCAGATCGGCAGGGTGACTCGCATGACGAGCCCTCCGCCCTCGCGTGGCTGCGCCGCGATATGGCCGCCGTGCGCCCGGGCCACGGACCGCACGATGGACAGCCCCAGGCCGACCCCCTTGTCGCTGCCCGTGCGCTCCGTACGCAGCCGCCGGAACGGCTCGAAGAGATTGTCGATCTCGTACGCCGGCACCACCGGACCTGTGTTCGTGACGACCAGCACCGCCTGCCCGTGCTGGACCTCGGTGACGACCTCGACCCAGCCGCCCTCGGGGATGTTGTAACGCACCGCGTTCTGCACCAGGTTCAGCGCGATCCGCTCCAGCAGCACACCGTTGCCCTGGACGACCGCGGGCTTCTGCTCGCCGCGGATCACGACGCCCTTGGCAGCCGCCTCCGCGTGCACCTGGTCGACGGCCTGCTCGGCCACCTCCGCCAGGTCCACCGGTTTGCGTTCGACGATCTGGTTGTCGCTGCGGGCGAGCAGCAGCAGGCCCTCGACGAGCTGCTCGCTGCGCTCATTGGTGGCCAGGAGCGTCTTGCCGAGCTGCTGGAGCTCCACCGGAGCGCCCGGATCGGACAGATGCACCTCAAGGAGCGTGCGGTTGATCGCGAGCGGGGTGCGCAGCTCGTGGGAGGCGTTGCCGACGAAGCGCTGCTGGGCGGTGAAGGCCCGCTGTAGCCGCTCCAGCATCTCGTCGAAGGTGTCGGCCAGCTCCTTCAGCTCGTCGTCCGGTCCGTCCAGCTCGATACGGCGGGACAGGTCCGAGCCCGCCACCGCGCGGGCCGTGCGGGTGATCCTGCCGAGCGGCGAGAGGACCCGGCCGGCCATCGCGTACCCGAAGGCGAAGGCGATGATCGCGAGGCCCAGGAGGGCCAGCAGGGAACGGCTGAGGAGATCGTCCAGAGCGACCCGGCGCTGGCCGTCGATGCAAGCACTGATCGCGTCGTTGAACTGGGAGAACGTAAGGTTGTCGACCTTGATCGCCGGGCAGTTGTCGCTGGTGACCTGGAGCTCCTTGGCACCCACGATCTTGAACAGGGGCTCGTTGCCCGTGTTGATCGCCTGTGCGGCCAGCAGATAGATGATCGACAGCAGCAGGATGCCGGCGATCAGGAACATGCCGCCGTACAGCAGTGTGAGCCTTATCCGGATGGTGGGGCGCAGCCAGGGGAAGGAGGGCTCCACCCTGCGGGGGTCCCAGGTGGGCTTGGGGGGCGCCTGGGGAGGCGCGGGAGTCGCTGCCATGGTGATCAGATCCGGTAGCCGGAGCCGGGCACGGTGACGATCACCGGCGGTTCGCCCAGCTTGCGGCGCAGCGTCATGACGGTGACCCGTACGACGTTGGTGAACGGGTCGGTGTTCTCGTCCCAGGCCTTCTCCAGCAGTTGCTCCGCCGAGACGACCGCGCCCTCGCTGCGCATCAGCACTTCCAGGACGGCGAACTCCTTGGGCGCGAGCTGCACCTCCTTGCCGTCCCGGAAGACCTCGCGGCGGTTCGGGTCCAGCTTGATGCCGGCGCGCTCCAGGACGGGCGGCAGCGGCACGCTCGTACGGCGGCCGAGGGCACGCACGCGTGCGGTCAGCTCGCTGAACGCGAAGGGCTTGGGGAGGTAGTCGTCGGCGCCGATCTCCAGTCCCTCGACCCGGTCGCTGACGTCGCCGGAGGCCGTGAGCATCAGCACGCGTGTGGGCATGCCGAGTTCGACGATCTTGCGGCAGACGTCGTCGCCGTGCACGAGCGGGAGGTCGCGGTCGAGGACGACCACGTCGTAGTCGTTGACGCCGATGCGCTCCAGGGCGGCCGCACCGTCGTACACGACGTCGACGGCCATGGCCTCCCGGCGCAGTCCCGTGGCCACCGCATCGGCGAGCAGTTGCTCGTCCTCGACGACGAGTACGCGCACGTCGCTTGTCCTTCCTGTGTCCACCCGCGTAGCGCACTTCCGGCGCGCGGGCAGGGTCTTGTTGCTGGGGTGTCTTGGCCTCCATCCTGCCCTTTTCCGCCATAAGTCGGCGGTAAGACGGGTGAGCGGACCATGCAGGGCGGGTGTGAGGCCGGGGAATGCGAGATTTTCTCTTCCGGTTGAGGTTTCCGTGGAAGAGAGCGGGGGGAGGACGGCTTGTACACCCCGCGATCACGCTCTGCTTGTGCCGCACCACCATGCGGTACGAGGCGATCCGCTTTCCGCAGAGTGGGTGTGGGTGTCCGGCACCGTCGCCGCCCAGCACGGGCAGCGCTGGGCATCTACCGGAGACGTGATCGTCCCTTCCGAACGGCACACCCCCGTGCCATCGACCCACGACCCAGGACGAGGGGGCGCAGCATGGACGCATTCACCGCAGGACTTCTGCAGCGCATAAAGGCGACCGAGTCCGACCTGACGCGGGCTCGTGACGAGGGCGACGACTTCCTCGTCGACGTGGAGCAGGGCGAACTCGACGACCTGCGCCGCCTCGCCGCCGAGCATGGCGTGGAAGTCGGCGCGACCAGCGTCTGACCGGCTCACAGACCGAAAGCGGGCGCCCCCGGGCTCACCCCCCCCCGGGCCGCGGGGGGGCGGGGGGCCCCCCGGGGGGGGGTGGGGGGGGGGGGGGGGGGGGGGCCGAGGATGTGGGGGTCGCCGTAGGGCCTCGTTGTCGAAGCGTTCTTTGG
>NZ_JBHYJA010000003.1:0-39370 GCF_042740355.1 Streptomyces sp. NPDC059010 | reverse complement strand
TGCAAAAACTATCGTCGGGTGCGGTGACGCCCGCGGCATGGTGCCACCCACCCCCACCGCGGCCCCCCGACAACCCCCGCGCGGGGGCCCCGCTTTGCGTCGGGGCGGGCCGATGGGCCTGCGCGCCGTCAGCCGGGGGTCAGTCGTGCCAGGCTCCGAAGTCCTCCAGGAGCTGCTGGAGGGGCTCGAACACCCCGGGCGTGGCGGCGACCGCCAGATCCCGTGACGGCCGCTCTCCGGGCCGTCCGCCGGTCAGCGCGCCCGCCTCCCGGGCGATCAGGTCCCCCGCCGCCACGTCCCAGGCGTTCAGCCCGCGCTCGTAGTACCCGTCCAGGCGCCCCGCCGCCAGATCGCACAGGTCGATCGCCGCCGAGCCGCCGCGTCGGATGTCACGCAGGAGCGGGATCAGCCGCCGGGCCACGTCGGCCTGATGGGTGCGGACCTCGGTGACGTAGTTGAAGCCCGTGGAGACCAGGGACTGCTCCAGCGGCGCCGTGGGCCGGCAGCTGAGCCTGCGTTCCCCGTCCCACGCTCCCGTCGCCCACGCGCCCCCGCCGAGGACCGCGTGGTACGTCTCCCCGCGCATGGGGGCCGCGACGACCCCCACCACCGTCTCCCCGTCCTGCTCGGCGGCGATGGAGACGGACCAGGTCGGCAGTCCGTAGAGGTAGTTCACCGTGCCGTCGAGCGGGTCGATCACCCAGCGGACGCCGCTCGTGCCCTCGGTGGAGGCGCCCTCCTCGCCGAGGAAGCCGTCGTCGGGGCGCTGCTCGGCGATCAGGCTCGTGATCAGCTTCTCCGCCGCGATGTCCATCTCCGTGACCACGTCGATCGGGCTCGACTTGGTCGCCGCGACGGCGAGGTCGGCCGGGCGGCCGTCGCGCAGGAGTTCACCCGCGCGACGGGCCGCCTCCCGGGCCAGGGCGAGCAGTTCCGTGTGCAGGGCGTCGGTCACGGGGCTCCTCATGCGTAGGGGCTGTCGGCGCCCGCCGCGGCGGGCCGGGGCGCGCGGGCCGGACAGCAGCCGACCGGGCACAGGTTGTGGCTCGCGCCGAGTCCGCCGAGGACGCACGGGGTGACCTCTTCCGCGCGCTCCACGGCGGCCCGCTCCAGGACGAGGTCGCGGATCGCCGCGGCGAACCTCGGGTCGTCGCCGACGGTGGCGGAGCGGCGCATCGGCAGGCCGAGCTCCTCGGCCTTGGCCTTGGCCTCCGTGTCGAGGTCGTAGAGGACCTCCATGTGGTCGGAGACGAAGCCGATGGGGGCGATCACGACGGCGGGGACCCCGGCCTCGTGCCGCTCCTCCAGGTGGTCGCAGATGTCGGGCTCCAGCCACGGGATGTGCGGGGCGCCGGAGCGGGACTGGTAGACGAGCTGCCAGGGGTGGTCGACGCCGGTGCGCTCACGGACCGCCTCGGCGATCAGCCGGGCCGCGTCCAGGTGCTGCTCGACGTACGCGCCGCCGTCGCCGTGGTCCTCGACCGGGCCGGAGGCGTCCGCGGCGGCGGTCGGGATGGAGTGGGTCGAGAAGGCGATGTGCGCGCCCGCGCGGGCGTCCTCGGGAAGCTCGGCCAGGGACTCGACGACGCCGTCGATCATCGGCTCCAGGAAGCCGGGGTGGTTGAAGTAGTGCCGCAGCTTGTCGATCTTCGGCAGCTGAAGGCCCTCGGCCTCCAGGGCCGCCAGCGAGTCGGCGAGGTTCTCGCGGTACTGGCGGCAGCCCGAGTAGGAGGCGTAGGCGCTGGTGGCCAGGACGAGGATGCGGCGGCGCCCGTCGGCGACCATCTCGCGCAGGGTGTCCGTCAGATACGGCGCCCAGTTGCGGTTGCCCCAGTAGATCGGCAGATCCAGGCCGTGCTCGGCGAAGTCCTTGCGCAGGGCGTCCAGCAGGGCGCGGTTCTGGTCGTTGATGGGGCTGACTCCGCCGAACAGGAAGTAGTGCTCGCCGACTTCCTTCAGGCGTTCCTTCGGGATGCCCCGCCCACGGGTGACGTTCTCCAGGAACGGGATCACGTCGTCCGGGCCCTCGGGGCCGCCGAACGAGAGCAGGAGCAGGGCGTCGTAGGGGGTGGCATCGCGCACGTCTGGCATGGGTTGATCCTGTCATCCGGTACTGACAGCCGGGAAACGGCGGGGTGACCGCCCGGGTTCCCGGTTCGTCCGAGCGGGTGCGTTAGGGTCACCTAACTCGTAAGCTGTATCGGCCATCCACGCGCCTTACTGAGTGGCCCCGAACTGCCCTGATTCACCCCCAGTTGCCCTGAGCCGGCGCAGTTCCGCCGCTCCCGCCCGACCGGAGACCCTCGTGCCCAGCCCCTACCGCGCCCTGTTCGCCGCACCCGGCAGCAAGGCCTTCTCCGCCGCGGGCCTCCTCGGCCGGATGCCGCTGTCGATGATGGGCATCGGCGTGGTGACGATGGTGTCGCAGCTGACCGGGCGGTACGGCCTCGCCGGTGCCCTGTCGGCGACCATCGCGCTCTCCGCCGCCGTGGCGGGGCCCCAGGTCTCCCGGCTGGTGGATCAGCACGGGCAGCGGCGGGTGCTGCGTCCGGCGACGTTGATCTCGCTGGCCGCGGGGGCCGCGCTGCTGTTCGCCGCGCACTACGGGTGGCCGGACTGGGTGCTGTTCGTGGCCTGCGTCGGCATCGGATGCGTGCCGAGCGTCGGGGCGATGATCCGCGCCCGCTGGGCCGCGCTCTACCGCGGGACGCCTCAGCTGCACACCGCGTACTCCTTCGAGTCCGTGATCGACGAGGTGTGCTTCATCTTCGGGCCGATCATCTCGATCGGCCTGTCCACGGCGTGGTTCCCGGAGGCCGGGCCGCTGCTCGCCGGCTGCTTCCTGGGGGCCGGTGTCTTCTGGCTGACCGCGCAGCGCTCCACCGAGCCCGCGCCGCATCCGCGCGAGAAGCAGGGCGGCGACTCGGCTCTGCGCGCCCCGGGGCTTCAGGTGCTGGTGGCCACCTTCGTGGCGACCGGAGCGATCTTCGGATCCGTCGACGTGGTCACCGTGGCCTTCGCGGACGAGCAGGGGCACAAGAGCGCCGCGAGCGTGGTCCTCGCGCTGTACGCGGCGGGCTCCTGCGCGGCGGGCCTCGTCTTCGGGCTGTTGCGCTTCAAGGGGGCGCCGGAACGCCGTTGGCTGCTGGGCATATGCGCCATGGCCGTGAGTATGATCCCCCTCCTACTGGTCGGAAACTTGCCGTTTCTGGCCGTGGCGCTGTTCGTTGCGGGCATGGCCGTCGCTCCCACGATGATCACCACCATGTCCCTGATCGAAGAGCACGTACCACGCGCGCAACTGACCGAGGGCATGACCTGGGTGAGCACCGGGCTCGCGGTCGGGGTCGCGCTCGGCTCCTCCGTGGCCGGCTGGGTGATCGACGCGGCCGGCGCGGACGCCGGGTACGGGGTTCCGGCGGTGTCCGGGGCCGCCGCGGTCGCGGTCGGTTTCCTGGGGTACCGCCGGCTCAGCAGGCCGGCTCCGCGTCGGGGAGGCACCGTTGAGCAGCACAGCGAGCGGGAAGAACGGCACGTGGCGTAACTGGGGCGGCAATGTCGCCGCCCGTCCCGCGCGGGAGGTCGCTCCGGCCTCGGTCGAGGAGTTGTCGGCGGCGATACGCCGGGCCGCTGAGGACGGCCTGAAGGTGAAGGCGATCGGCAGCGGGCATTCCTTCACGTCCATAGCCGCGACCGACGGTGTGTTGATCCGCCCTCAACTGTTGACCGGCATCCGCAACATCGACCGTGACGCCATGACCGTCACGGTCGAGGCCGGTACCCCGCTCAAGAGACTCAACATGGCCCTGGCGCGCGAGGGCCTGTCGCTCACGAACATGGGCGACATCATGGAACAGACGGTCTCCGGCGCCACCAGCACCGGCACCCACGGCACGGGCCGTGACTCCGGCTCGATCGCCACCCAGATCAAGGCGCTGGAACTGGCCACCGCCGACGGCTCGGTGCTCACCTGCTCCGAGAAGGAGAATCCGGAGGTCTTCGCCGCCGCCCGGATCGGTCTCGGCGCGCTCGGCATCGTCACCGCGATCACGTTCGCCGTGGAGCCGATCTTCCTGCTCTCCGCGCGCGAGGAGCCGATGCCGTTCGACAGGGTCCTTTCGGAGTTCGACGAACTCTGGGCCGAGAACGAGCACTTCGAGTTCTATTGGTTCCCGCACACCACCAGCACCAACACCAAGCGCAACAACCGCAGCGCGGGCCCGGAGAAGCCGGTTGGCCAGGTCGCGGGCTGGTTCGAGGACGAGTTCCTCTCCAACGGCGTCTTCCAGGCGGCCCAGTGGGTCGGCCGCGCGGTGCCCGCGGCGATCCCGACGATCGCTCAGATCTCCAGCAAGGCCCTGTCCTCGCGGACCTACACCGACATCCCCTACAAGGTCTTCACATCGCCGCGCCGGGTGCGCTTCGTGGAGATGGAGTACGCCGTTCCGCGCCAGGCCGTCGTCGAGACGCTGCGCGAGCTGAAGGCCATGGTCGAGCGCTCCGGCCTGCGGGTCAGCTTCCCCGTCGAGGTCCGCACCGCCCCGGCCGACGACATCACCCTGTCCACCGCGTCGGACCGCGACAGCGCCTATATCGCCGTCCACATGGCCAAGGGCACGCCGTATCAGCGGTACTTCACCGCGGCCGAGCGGATCTTCACCGCGCACGAGGGGCGGCCGCACTGGGGCAAGGTGCACACACGTGACGCCGAGTACTTCGCCCAGGTGTATCCGCGCTTCGGCGAGTTCACCGCGCTGCGGGACCGGCTCGATCCCGACCGGTTGTTCCAGAACGACTACTTGCGCAGGGTGTTGGGGGCATAGCCGACGCGACGCACGAGGCCGAATCCATTCGTTCCGTTTCTGCGGATTGCGTGAAGTACGCCACGTTCAAGATCGGCGAACCGCTCAACGGACGGCCGGGTGACGCTCCTTGCCAGAAGTTGGGCGGCGCGCCAATCCACGCACGTGGCCCAAATGGAGTACTGTTGCGAGCCCTGGGTCCGGTCTCCCGCCAGGGCGTCCGCGACCTTCAAGGACCGCCGGGAGGGGGCTAGTTGCACAGGGTGACGGATTTGGTCACTTAGCGTTGCGAATAGGTAACCGTGCCATAACGGCGATCCAGGGCCCGCGCCCGACACGCCGGGCAACTCGGCAAGGTTGTGGCAGGCTGCACCCGGGCAGGCCACACTCGACTAGCGGAAGCAGCGACGCACGTGACGTCGGCAGGCACCACCCGGGAGGTCCCCATGCCCGAACTGCGTGTCGTGGCCGTCTCGAATGACGGCACACGGCTGGTGCTCAAGGCTGCCGACGCAACGGAGTACACCCTTCCGATCGACGAGCGGCTGCGCGCCGCCGTGCGCGGCGACCGGCCGCGCCTCGGTCAGATCGAGATCGAGGTGGAGAGCCATCTCCGCCCCCGAGACATCCAGGCGCGTATACGCGCTGGTGCCACTGCGGAAGAGGTCGCCCAGCTCGCCGGCATCCCCGTCGACCGTGTGCGGCGCTTCGAGGGCCCCGTGCTCGCCGAGCGTGCCTTCATGGCCGAGCGGGCCCGCAAGACCCCCGTCCGCCGCCCCGGTGAGAACGCCGCGGGGCCGCAGCTCGGCGAGGCCGTCCAGGAGCGGCTGCTGCTGCGCGGCGCCGACAAGGACTCCGTGCAGTGGGACTCGTGGCGCCGGGACGACGGCACCTGGGAAGTGCTGCTGGTCTATCTGGTGGCGGGCGAACCGCACTCGGCGAGTTGGACGTACGACCCGCCCCGGCGGCTCGTCCAGGCCGTCGACGACGAGGCGCGCTCGCTGATCGGTGAGTCCGACGACCTCGCCGCGCCGGAGCCGAGCTTCCCGTTCGTGCCGCGCATCGCCCGGCTTCCGCGCGAGCGTTCGATGGACCGTGCCCTGGAGACCGCGCGGCCGAGCCTGCCCGCCCCGACCCCCGAACCGGTCGAGGAGACCGCGGAGGAACGGGACTCGCTGACCAGCCTGCTGGAGGCGGTGCCCAGCTTCCGCGGTGACCTGGTGGTGCCGGAGCGCCCGTCCGAGCCGGAAGTGGAGGAACCTCCCGCCGAACCGGCCGCGGAGGAGCCTCCCGCCCCGGCCGCCTCCGCGGGGTCCGCCTACGCGGACGTCCTCATGCCCCGCTCGGTCGGCAGCCACCGTGACCGCCTCATCGGCGCCACGGACCGCCAGGCCGAAGCGGACGGCGTCCGCCCGGGCCGCCGAGCCGCCGTCCCGAGCTGGGACGAGATCGTGTTCGGCACGCGCCGCAAGAAGCAGGAGTAGCAGGAGTAGTCGGTCGTACGGCTGTGGATGCGGCCGTACGAGGTTGAGGGCCGCGTCAGCTGCGACGCGGCCCTCATCCATGCCGTTCCGGCTCGGCCCGCCCTACTGCGGGTCCGGCCCCACGGCCACCGGACGCGACGGATCCGAGGACCACTCCGACCACGAGCCGACGTACAGCGCCGCCGGGATGCCCGCGACCGCCAGGGCCAGCACCTCATGGGCGCCTGAGACGCCCGAGCCGCAGTACACGCCGACGTCCGTGCCCTCGGACGCGCCCAGCGCCTTGAAGCGTGCCGCGAGTTCCTCGGCGGGCAGGAAGCGGCCGTCCGTGCCGACGTTGTCGTTCGTGGGCGCGGACAGGGCGCCCGGGATGTGGCCGCCGACCGGGTCGATCGGCTCGACCTCGCCCCGGTACCGCTCCCCCGCGCGCGCGTCCAGCAGCACCCCGGATCGGGCGAGCGCCGCCGCGTCGTCGGCGTCGAGCAGTCCCGTCGCCCCCGGTACCGGCTCGAAATCGCCCTCCGCCGGACTCGGTACGGATGTCTCCAGGGGCCCCTCCCAGGTCGGCAGTCCGCCGTCGAGAACCCGCACCTCCGGGTGCCCCGTCCAGCGCAACAGCCACCACGCGCGGGCCGCCGCCCAGCCCTGCCCGCCGTCGTACACGATCACCGGCGTCCCGGACGACACGCCCGACCGGCGCATCGCCGCGCCGAATCCGGCCAAGTCCGGCAGCGGGTGACGCCCGCGCGAACCGGGCGTGGCGGCCAGTTCCCGGTCCAGATCGACGTAGACCGCGCCGGGGATGTGCCCGGCCTCGTAGGCCTTCCGGCCGTCGAACGGGGGCTCACCAGGTGTCTTGGCCAGGGTCAACTGCCAGCGGACGTCGAGCAGCACCGGCGGGTTCTCCCCCGTCAGCGCGCTGGCGAGTTCGGATGCGGAGATGATGGCGTTCATGGCCACCATCCTTGCGCACGGGGTGGCCGCATCGCCCGGCTCCGGATACTCTGCCCGCCGGACAGGCCCGATCACGAGGCGTACGGGATCGGGCACATGCTGTACAGCCGATCGACATCCGTCGGCAATCGCACGGAAACGGGCGGTAAATCGCACACCGGACATCCTCCGGGCACCGGCCGTCGTGCGCGGCGTGCCCGCAGCGCGCGCGGCCACGGGTGGTGCGAGCATCGGCACGGGGGCCGGGGACGGCGGAAGCGACACGGCCACCACGAGGGGCCGAGGAGAGAGTGACGATGACCGAAGCACGGGGGTCGGCCGGCCCGAACGGCGCGACGCACGTCCGGCACGCGCCCGGCACGCCCTGCTGGGTGAGTCTGATGGTGCACGGGCTTGCCGCGACCGAGGAGTTCTACGGAGCGCTCTTCGGCTGGGAGTTCCAGCCCGGCCCCCAGCAACTCGGCCCCTATGTGCGGGCCCTGCTCGACGGTCATGAGGTGGCCGGTATCGGCCAGTTGCCGCCCGACCGCCACCTCCCCATCGCCTGGACGCCCTACCTCGCCTCGAACGACGTGGACCTGACCGCGGAGACGGTACGGCTGTGCGGCGGCACCGTCGGGGTGGGTCCGCTGGATGCCGGCGATGCCGGGCGGATGGCGATCTGCTCCGACCCCGCCGGCGCCGTCTTCGGCATCTGGCAGACGGCGGCCCACCTCGGCACGGCCGTCACGGGCGTGCCCGGCACCCCCGCCTGGAACGAGCTGCTGACCTTCGAGTCCGTGAACGTCGCCAAGTTCTACGAGACCGTGTTCGCCTACGAGGAGGAGCCCGAGGTCTCCGCCGACTTCGACCACGTCACCCTGCGCATCGACGGCCGCCCGGTGGCCGGCATCCACGGCGTCGGTCACGCCCTGCCCCGGGACCGGGGGTCGCACTGGATGACGTACTTCGAAGTCGCCGACGCGGACGAGGCGCTGGCCCGGGTCGTCGGCCTCGGCGGCCATGTCCTGCGTCCGGTCCACGACAGCGCCCATGGCCGGGTGGCGACGGTGGCGGATCCCGAGGGAGCCCGGTTCTCCGTCATCGAGAACCCGCGCTGACGGCCGAGGGCCGGGCCCCGGTTCAGACCTGGTGCACCGGCAGGACGTCGGGTGACAGGGCCGCGGCCCGTGCGCTGGCGGCCGTCATACGGCGCCGGTGGTGGCGGCGGCACAGGACCTCGTAGCCGACGGCGTCCGCCTGGTCGACGTCCCCGACGACCACCTGGGCGCCCTCGACGACCATCGCACCGCCTATAGTGCGGGCGTTGTGCGTGGCGCGGGCGCCGCACCAGCACAGGGCCTCGACCTGGAGCACCTCGACCCGGTCGGCGAGTTCCACCAGGCGCTGGGAGCCGGGGAACAGCTTGCTGCGGAAGTCGGTCGTGATGCCGAAGGCGTAGACGTCGAGTCCCAGGTCGTCGACCACGCGCGCGAGCTGGTCGATCTGCCCTGGGGTGAGGAACTGGGCCTCGTCGGCGATGACGTAGTCCGCGCGACCGCCCCGGGAGAGCCGGTCGACGACGTAGGTGTACAGGTCCGTGCCGTCCTCGACCTCCACCGCCTCGGTGACCAGGCCGAGCCGCGAGGACAGCTTGCCCTCGCCCGCACGGTCGTCCCGGGTGAAGATCATGCCCTGCAGACCACGCGCCGAACGGTTGTGCTCGATCTGGAGAGCCAGCGTCGACTTCCCGCAGTCCATCGTTCCGGAGAAGAACACCAGCTCGGGCATGTTGAGTTGAGCACCTTTCGGTGAAGCGATCGGTCGTGCGGTGAGGGGGGGGTTCGGCACGGGCTGTTCGGGTCGGGCAGGCGTCAGGAGCGTACTTCGAGCAGGGGGACCAACTGCTCGGCGGGGGTCATCGAACCGTGGTTGCCGACCATCACCGACTCCTTCGGCTCCCGCTCGGACGCGATGATCAGGACGTCGTCCCGCGCGGCCGCGATCACGTCGCCGAGCCGGAGGTACACCCGCTCGTCGATCCGCGGCCCGAACCAGCCCGCCGCGATCGCCTCCTCCCGGGAGGCCACCCAGAACTGCTCGCCGAGCACCTCACGCCAGCAGGTCAGGACGTCGTTCGCGGCGCCGGGCACCGCGTAGACGTGCCGCGCCCGGCCCTCGCCGCCCAGCAGGGCGACGCCGGCGCGCAGCTCCCAGTCCTCGTCGAAGTCGATGCGGTGCTCTTCGTCGAAGAGCACGTCGATCATGCCGTGGTCGGCGGTGACGTAGAGCGCGGTGCGCGGCGGGAGCTGTTCGGCCAGGCGCTGGACGAGCCGGTCGACGTACATGAGCTGGCCGCGCCAGGTGTCCGAGTCGACGCCGAAGCGGTGGCCCGCGCCGTCCAGCTCGGCATAGTACGTGTAGACCAAGGAGCGGTCGCCCTTGGCGAGTTGCTCGGCCGCGAGGTCCATGCGCTCCTCGCCGGACAGCCGCCCGAGGAACGTTCCTCCGCTGAGCGCGACCCTGGTCAGCGGGGTGTTCTCGAAGGTGGGCGACGACACCTGGGCGGCGTGCACGCCCGCCTGGTGCGCCTGCTCGAAGACGGTGGGATAGGGCTGCCAGGCCCGCGGCGGTGTCCACGGGTTCCAGCGCAGCTGGTTCATCAGCTCGTCGGTCTCCGGGTTGCGCGCGGTGTATCCGGGCAGGCCGTGGGCGCCCGGCGGCAGACCGGTACCGATGGAGGCGAGGGAGGTCGCGGTGGTCGCCGGGTAGCCGGCGGTGATCGGGCGTCCGGTGCCGCCGCGCGAGCTGCTCAGCAGCGACGTCATGAACGGCGCGTCCTCGGGGTGCGCCCTGAGCTGCTCCCAGCCGAGGCCGTCGATCAGGAAGACGCAGTTCCGGTCGGCGGGGCTGAGCTCGCCGATCGCGGCGGTCATGCCGGGTACGGACATGCCGGCGGCCAGCGTGGGCAGCAGGTCGGCGAGTGAGCCGCTGCCGTACTCGGGGGGCGGCGCGGACTCTACGGTGAGGGGTTCCGGGTGGGAGTCCCAGGTGGCGGGCTGGATCATCTCAGCGGGTGATGTCCGCGGTCGCTTCGGAGAGCGCCTGTGCGAAGGCGAGCGCCTGGCGCACCGTCTCCGGACCGTCGCCGGCCTCGCTGACACGCAGGCTGAGGTCGTCCGCCGTGGAGTTGCCCGTGTAGCCGTGGTCGGCCTCGCAGTTGGGGTCGCCGCAGGCGGCGGGCTCCAGGTCGATGCGGGAGACGGCGCCCCAGCCGATGGTCAGCACGACCTCGCGGGGCAGCGTGCCCGGCTGGTACTGCTCCGGGTTGGCGACCACCCTGCTGAGCACGACCGACGAGATCCGGCCGAGCTTGACCGACTCGGTGGACGTCGTGGCGTAGGGCGTCGGGGAGGTGGTGTCGGCAGCCTGCTCGTCGGTGTGGCTGACGATGAAGCGATTGCCGGTGAGGACGAGGACGGTCACATGCCGCCGCACCTCGTTCTGGTCGAACGTCGTCTCCTGGTGGACCAGGTACGACCGGATGGGCTCGCCGCCCACGGCGGCCTCCACCGCCTCGGCCACGAGGGCCGGGTAGTAGCCGCTGCGCTCGATCGCCGCTCGCAGCCCCTGGGTCGTCGTACTGGTCTTGGCCATGATGCCCATCCTACGGGGGTGCACTGACTGCGAGGCACCGCTCACGCCGGTCTTCACCACGGTTCCGGTGCCGGTTCAGTAGGTGGGGAGGGTGCGGGGGCCGAGGTCGTCGCGGGCGGGCGGCGGTGCGAGGCGTACGGAGGCGCCGAGCACGCTCAGGCCGTGGGTGGCGACGACGACCGGTTCCAGGGTGACCGCGACGACCTCCGGGTGGTCGTCGACCAGGCGCGACACCCGCAGCAGCAGTTCCTCCAGGGCAGGTGTGTCGACGGGGGTGGAGCCGCGCCAGCCGAACAGGAGCGGTGCCGTCCGGATCGACCGGACCAGCGAGGTCGCCTCGCGGTTCGTGACCGGGATCAGCCGGTGCGCCGTGTCCCCGAGCAGTTGGGAGGCGGCTCCGGCGAGCCCGAAGGACAGCACGGCACCGGCCGCCGGGTCGATCACGGCCCGTACGACGGTGTCGACACCGCGCGGTGCCATGCTCTGCACGACCGGCCTGAGCTCCTCCGGCTTCCCGAACAGCGCGGTCAACTCGGCGTACGCCCGCCGCAGTTGCTCCTCGTCCGCGAGATCGAGCCGTACGCCGCCGAGGTCGGCGCGGTGGCGCAGGTGCGGGGCGGTGGCCTTGAGGGCGACGGGGTAGCCGAGGGTGCGGGCGGCGTCGGCGGCCGCGTCGGGGGTGGCGGCGTGCAGGGCGCGGTGCACCTGGATGCCGTACTTGCCGAGCAGGTCGCAGGTCTCGTCGGTGCCGAGTGTGAGCCCCTGTCCGCGCGCGAGCAGGCCGTCGATCAGCCGGGCGGCGCCCTTCTCGTCGATGTCCTCGTACTCGGGCACCCGGCCGGGGTCGGCCGCCTCGCGCCGCCACTGGGAGTACTTGACGGCTTCGGCGAGGGCCCGGACGGCGCGCTCGGCGGCGGGGTAGGCGGGGATGAGCCGCGGGGTCTGGCCGGGGGTGTCCGACTGCTCGGGCGGTGTCTCGGCCAGGAAGTCCAGGGGGCGGAACGGGTGGGCGCGCGTCGTGGTGCCGGGCGTCTTCGGACGCGCCTGTGGTGCGGTGCTGGCCGCGGCCGACAGTGCCTCCGCGAGCCCGCCGAGCTCCACGTGCACCACCAGCACCGGCTTCCCCGGTACCCGCTCGGCCGCCGTTCTCAGGGCCTCGGCCAGCTCGGCGTCCCCGGTCGAGGCGTCCCCGATCGCCGGGATCGCGGTGACGACGACCGCGTCGCAGGTGTCGTCGGCCAGGGCGCGTGACAGCGCGGCGTGGAAGTGCTCGGCCGACGCCCCGGTCGTCAGATCCAGCGGTGGCAGCGGCCGCAGGCCCTCCGACAGACAGGCGTCGTACGTCAGCAGCCCCAGCGACTCGGAGTTCCCGAGGATCGCGACGCGCGGCCCGGCCGGCAGCGGCTGGCGGGCGAGCAGCAGGCCCGCGTCCACCAGCTCGGTGATCGTGTCGACCCGGATCACGCCGGCCTGGCGCAGCAGGGCGGACACCGTGGTGTGCGGCAGCCGCGTGGCCCGTACGGCGTGGCCCTGCGGTGCCGCACCGCCGTGCCGGGCGCCCTGCACGACGACCAGCGGCTTCGCCGCCGCCGTGCGCCGGGCGAGGCGGGTGAACTTGCGGGGGTTGCCGATGGACTCCAGGTACATCAGGACGACGTCGGTGTCCGGGTCGTCGTACCAGTACTGCAGGACGTCGTTGCCGGACACGTCGGCGCGGTTGCCGGACGACACGAAGGTCGACACACCGGTGACGCCGGTCACTCCGCCGCCACGGCGGTGCAGCCGGGACAGCAGCGCGATCCCGATCGCCCCGGACTGCGCGAACAGCCCGATCCTGCCGGGGCGGGGCATCTCGGGGGCCAGCGAGGCGTTCAGCCGTACGTCGGCGGAGGTGTTGATGACGCCGAAGGCGTTCGGCCCGATGATGCGCATGCCGTACGCACGCGCGTGCCGTACGAGTGCGCGCTGACGCTCCCGCCCGTCGGGCCCGCTCTCGGCGTACCCGGCGGAGAGGACGACCAGCCCCTGCACGCCGTGCTCGCCGCACTCGGCGACGACCTCGGGGACGTACTCGGCCGGTACGGCGACCACCGCGAGGTCGACGTGCTCCCCGATCTCCCCCACGGAGCGGTGCGCGGGCACGCCGTCGAGCTCCTTGAGGTCCTGCGGGAACGCCTTGTTCACCGCGTACAGCCGCCCCGTGAACCCGGCGTCCCTGATGTTGCCGAGGACGCCGCGGCCCACCCCGCCGGGTGAGCGGCCGACGCCGATGACGGCGACGGAGCCGGGCGTCAGCAGCCGCCGTACGGACCGGGCCTCGGCGCGCTGCTCGCGCGCGTACTGCACGGCGAGTGAGCGGTCCGTCGGCTCCAGGTCGAACTCCAGACGTACGACGCCGTCCTCGAAGCTGCGCTTCTGTGTGTACCCGGCGTCCGTGAAGACCTTGATCATCTTGGTGTTGGCGGGCAGCACCTCGGCGGCGAACCGGCGGATGTCGCGCTCGCGCGCGACCGCGCCGATGTGTTCCAGAAGGGCGGAGGCGACGCCGCGCCCCTGGTGGGCGTCCTGGACGAGGAAGGCGACCTCGGCCTCGTCGGCGGGTGCCGACGCGGGCATTCCGTCGGCGCCGATCCGGTCGTAGCGTACGGTTGCGATGAACTCGCCGCCCACCGTGGCCGCGAGTCCCACCCGGTCCACAAAGTCGTGGTGCGTGAAGCGGTGGACGTCCTTCGCGGACAGTCGCGGGTAGGGCGCGAAGAAGCGGTAGTACTTCGACTCGTCCGACACCTGCTCGTAGAAGCTGACCAGGCGCTCGGCGTCATCAACGGTGATGGGGCGGATGCGCGCGGTGCCGCCGTCGCGCAGCACCACGTCGGCTTCCCAGTGGGCGGGGTACTCGTGCCGGTCCGAGGCGCTCTGCATGGGGCCCAGGTTACGGCTCGCGTATGACAACGGCGCGAGGCAGTCTGTGGAGGACGTATGTCGGGTCGAGGCCGCGACCCGACGGTCACCGCGAGAGGGGTGTTTTGTCCCTCCCGGCATGCTTCACGGGTGTGGGAAACTGGTCTAGACAACCCTGAACACCGAAGGGCAGCATCACATGGCTGAGCGCCGCGTCAACGTCGGCTGGGCCGAGGGTCTCCACGCCCGCCCCGCTTCCATCTTCGTCCGGGCCGCCACGGCCGCAGGTATCCCGGTGACGATCGCCAAGGCTGACGGCAACCCCGTCAACGCGGCTTCCATGCTGGCTGTCCTGGGTCTGGGCGCCCAGGGCGGCGAGGAGATCGTCCTCGCCTCCGACGCCGAGGGTGCGGACGTCGCCCTCGACCGTCTGGCGAAGCTGGTCTCCGAGGGCCTTGAGGAACTGCCCGAGACGGTCTGAATGACCTGAGCGGGACTCCGCAGCAAGCGGTGAAGCCGCGTCCGTCTTTCCGGCGGGCGCGGCTTCGTCGTTTTCGAGCAGGAGGCATACGGGTTTCCGCGCGGCGGCCGACGGAATTCACGGCACCCGAAAAAGGGCAGCGGAAATTTCCCGCCACCGAATATCCCTTCTTTGTATACGGCGCCCGTGTTAATGCCGCAGGCTCGGCATGTTTACGGGATGTTGCGAATTCCTCACACGCTCCGCGCGGTCACCGCCGGAGCCGAACCGCAGCCGGTGCGCGGAGGTCGAGCGCTCGGTGTGCAGCATGGTGATCGCGCGGGCGCGTTCGCCGTCGCCGCGCGCCACCGCGTCCACGATCGCGCCGTGCTCGGTCCAGGACTCCACCGGGTCGACCGGCGCCTCCACGGCGTACATCCAGGCGATCTTGTGGCGCAGCTGGGTCAGCATCGAGGTCAGGGCGGGGCTGCCGGAGGCCTGCGCGAGCGTCTCGTGGAACCAGCCGCCCAGGGAGCGCAGGTCGTCGCTGTTCCCCCGCCTGGCCCGCTCCTGCCCCAGCCTGACCAGGCCGCGCAGGACTTTCAGATGGGCCTCGGTGCGCCGCTGGGCGGCCCGGGCGGCGCCGAGCGGCTCCAGGAGCAGGCGCATCTCCAGCAGGTCGGCGGCCTCCTCCTCGGTCGGTTCGGCGACGCACGCGCCCGCGTGCCGCCGGGTCACCACGAAGCCCTCCGCCTCCAGGGTGCGCAGGGCCTCACGCACGGGGACGCGGGAGACTCCGTAGCGGCGCGCGAGGAGTTCCTCGGTGAGCCGGCCGCCACGCTCGTAGACACCGGCGACGATGTCGTCCCGGATCGCCGTGCATACCGAATGCGCCGGAATACGCATGACCGACCTCCGCCTTAATCCCCGTGAAACGTCGACGAATGACGTGTGTTCAGTGACTCTATGGCAACCGGCCGGAATTTCCGACGGCGGGCCGGAATCCATGGATATTTTTTGGTCAGCCGATCGTCTCCGAAACGCCGAAAGCCCCGGCTCGGGGAGCCGGGGCTTCGAGGGGACGTGCGGGTCAGATGTTCACGCCGTGCGAGCGCAGGTAGGCGACGGGGTCGATGTCGGAGCCGTACTCCGGCGAGGTCCGCGCCTCGAAGTGCAGGTGCGGGCCGGTGACGTTGCCGGTGGCTCCGGACAGGCCGATCTGCTGGCCCGGAGTGACGCTCTGGCCCACCGAGACGCCGATGGACGACAGATGGCCGTACTGGGTGTACGTACCGTCGTTCATCTTGATCACGATCTGGTTGCCGTACGACCCGCCCCAGCCGGCCTCCACGACGGTGCCGGAGGCGACCGCGTGCACGGAGGTGCCGCTGGCGGCGTGGAAGTCGATGCCGGTGTGGCTGCCGGAGGACCAGACGGCGCCGCCGGCCAGGTAGCCGGTGGAGACGTACGAGCCGGTTATGGGGGCGACGTACGACAGCAGGCGCTTGCGCTCGGCCTCACGGGCGGCGCGCTCCTTGGCCTCGCGCTCCTGCTTGGCCTTCTCGGCCGCCTTCTTGCGCGCGGCCTCCTCGGCGGCCTTCTTCAGGGCGGCGGCCTCCTGGGCCGCCTCCTCCTGCGCGGCCGCCTGGTCGGCGATCTGGTCGGCGATCGAGTTGTCGATGGTGATGACCGGGATGAGGCTGGTCTGCTCGGCGGCGGGTTCGGCGGCGAGCGCCGGAGCGGCCAGAGTGCCTATGACACCGGTGGCGGTGAGAGCGGCGACGCCCGCCGCGCGGGCGGTGGTGCGCTCGAACCGGCCGGGACGACGGTGCTTCCCGGAGGCGCGGTTCTTCCCGGTGGCGCAGGTGAACGCCATGTAGAGGCTGGTCCTTTCCTTCCCTCTCGCCTACCGGGTTAGCTGACGGGTTCGGAGCAGGAAGGTCTCCTACGGACCCCCTCGCGACTGGCGCGGGCGTCCGATTCACCCCAGGGACTTCGATGGGTCCCCGGCTCCCCTGGCTTGCGCCGTACGGGGACTCGGCGATGGCTGACCGGTGCCGCGGACGCGGCGCAGTGCCTGACGGACAGCCCGGAAGACGCTAAGCGGGACGTCTTTCAATACCCAAACGGATCACGGGTTTTGTAGCGCATCCCACAGGCCAGACAGGCAGCCTCTCCCTCAATTCGGGCATAAAGGGGCCCTGGTGACCGGTGAGTCACCAGGGCCCCTACGCGCGCGTGCCGTCGCCCCGCGCCGTGCCTGTCCGCTATTCGGCCGCCACGACGGTGACTTCGCCGATGCCGAGGGCCTCGACGGGCCCGTGGATCTCGGCCGCGTCACCGACGAGGATCGTCACCAGCCGGTCCACCGGGAAGGCGCTCACGGCCGCGGCGGTGGCCTCGACGGTGCCGGTCGCGGCGAGCTGCTGGTACAGCTTCGCCTGGTAGTCGTCGGGCAGGTGCTGCTCGACCTGGTCGGCCAGCGTGTTCGCCACGGACGCGGCGGTCTCGTACTTCAGCGGCGCCACCCCGACGAGGTTCTGCACGGCGAAGTCCCGCTCGGCGTCGGTGAGCCCCTCGCCGGCGACGCCGCGCAGGACCTTCCAGAGGTCGTCCAGGGCCGGGCCGGTGTTCGGGGTATCGACGGAGCCGCTGATGGCGAGCATCGACGCGCCCGTGCCGTCCGGGGCGGAGCGCAGGACCTGCCCGAAGGCGCGCACGCCGTAGGTGTAGCCCTTCTCCTCGCGCAGCACCTTGTCCAGACGGGAGGTGAGGGTGCCACCGAGGCAGTACGTGCCGAGCACCTGCGCGGGCCACACGCGGTCGTGCCGGTCCGGGCCGATCCGGCCGATCAGCAGCTGCGTCTGGACGGCGCCGGGGCGGTCCACGATGACGACGCGGCCGGTGTCGTCGGCGGTCACCGGCGGGACCGGCCGCGGCTCGGCCGGGGAGCCGGTCCAGGCGCCCAGGGTGTCGCCGAGCAGGGCGTCGAGGTCGACGCCGGTGAGGTCGCCGACGACCACCGCGGTGGACGTGGCGGGCCGGACGTGGCGCTCGTAGAAGGCGCGTACGGCCGCGGAGTCGATGTTGCCGACCGTCTCCTCGGTGCCCTGGCGCGGGCGGGACATGCGCGAGGTCGCCGGGAACAGCTCCTTGGAGAGCTCCTTGGCGGCACGGCGCGAGGGGTTGGCCAGCTCGTGCGGGATCTCGTCGAGCCGGTTGCGGACCAGTCGCTCGACCTCGGCGTCCGCGAACGCGGGCGCCCTGAGGGCGTCGGCGAGCAGACCGAGCGCCCTGGCCAGGCGGGAGGCGGGCACTTCGAGGCTGACGCGCACACCGGAGTGGTCGGCGTAGGCGTCGAGGGTGGCGCCGCAGCGCTCCAGCTCGGCGGCGAACTCCTCGGCGGTGTGCTTGTCGGTGCCCTCGGAGAAGGCGCGCGCCATGATCGTGGCGATGCCGTCCAGGCCCTTCGGCTCGGCGTCCAGGGGCGTGTCCAGGAGCACCTCGACGGCGATGACCTGCTGACCGGGGCGGTGGCAGCTCAGGACCGTCAGGCCGTTGTCCAGCTTGCCGCGCTCGGGCGCCGGGAACGCCCAGGGCCGGGCCTCGCCGGCCTGGGGCTGCGGGTGGAAGTCCATGCTGGCGAGCTCGGTCACTGCGCCGACTCCTCGTTCTCGTCGGTGGTCTCGTCGGCCTCGGCTGCGGTCGGCTCGTAGACGAGCACCGCGCGGTTGTCGGGGCGCAGGCGGGCCTTGGCGATCGCCTGGACCTCCTCGGCGGTGACGTCGAGGACGCGCTGTACGGCGGTGAAGGCGAGCTGGGGGTCGCCGAACAGGACGGCGAACCGGCACAGTTCGTCGGCGCGGCCCGCGACCGTGCCGAGCCGGTCCAGCCACTCGCGCTCCAGCTGGGCCTGGGCGCGCTCCATCTCCTCGGCGGTGGGGCCCTCCTGCGCGAAGCGGGCGAGCTCCTCGTCGACGGCCGTCTCGATGACGGGGACCTCGACGTCGCCGGAGGTCTTCACGTCCAGCCAGCCGAGAGAGGGCGCCCCGGCCAGGCGCAGCAGGCCGAAGCCGGCCGCGACGGCCGTACGGTCGCGGCGGACGAGGCGGTTGTAGAGGCGGGAGGACTCGCCGCCGCCGAGGACGGTCAGCGCCAGGTCGACGGCGTCGCACTCGCGCGTGCCGTCCTGCGGGAGCCGGTAGGCGGCCATCATCGCGCGCGCGGGCACGTTGTCCTCGACGACCTCGCGCAGCTGCTCGCCGATGACGTCGGGCAGCGAGCCGTCGCGCGGCTCGGGCTTGCCGTCGTGGGCCGGGATGGAGCCGAAGTACTTCTCGACCCAGGCGAGCGTCTGCTCCGGGTCGATGTCGCCGACGATGGACAACACGGCGTTGTTCGGCGCGTAGTAGGTGCGGAAGAACGCGCGCGCGTCCTCCAGGCTGGCCGCGTCCAGGTCGGCCATCGAGCCGATCGGCGTGTGGTGGTACGGGTGTCCGTCCGGGTACGACAGCGCGGTCAGCTTCTCGAAGGCGGTGCCGTAGGGGACGTTGTCGTAGCGCTGGCGGCGCTCGTTCTTGACGACGTCCCGCTGGTTCTCCAGGCCCTCCTCGTCGAGCGCCACCAGCAGGCTGCCCATCCGGTCGGCCTCCAGCCACAGCGCGAGCTCCAGCTGGTGGGCGGGCATGGTCTCGAAGTAGTTGGTGCGCTCGAAGCTGGTGGTGCCGTTCGGCGAGCCGCCCGCGCCCTGGACGAGCTCGAAGTGACCCGTGCCCTTCACGCTGCTGGAGCCCTGGAACATCAGGTGCTCGAAGAGGTGGGCGAGTCCGGTACGGCCCTTGACCTCGTGGCGGGAGCCGACGTCGTACCAGAGACAGACCGCGGCGACCGGCGTGAGGTGGTCCTCGGAGAGCACCACACGCAGGCCGTTGGCCAGGCGGTGCTCCGTCGCGGTGAGGCCGCCGGATTGTGCCTCCGGTGTGGCCGTGTGACCCATGGGCAAGGTGTCCTTCCGGTCGCGTGCACTGCGTTGTGCCGAGCAGTTCGGCTTAAAGTTCCTGCCACTGTATGCAGCGTCCGAAGGGTCGGCGAAGTTCCCGGTCAGAACGCCGTGCCGGTACGACGGCGAACGTGGGCCGGGGCAGGTGTGCGTCAGGGCGCTCCGGCACGTCGCCTCCGACGTCGGCGACGAGTGCCCGGTCGGCCGCCACGCCCCCTCCATCCGCGGCGGCGTGCCGGTACCCTGCGATCACTCCGGGGAGTGAACGGTCGCGCGGCGCGGACTTGCCGCCGTGGATCCGTGCGCATCTCTGCATCGGCTGCGCGCGCAGGAGCAGGAGCGTCGGCGACACTTCTCGGATCCCGGCCACGAGCCCAACATCGGGTCCTGGTCGGTGGTTGTCAGTGCCGCGGTCCACAATGGTCCGCGTCAGACCCGTCAAACGCTCGCGCGACCAGAAGACAGAAGGAGCCGGCAGCGATGGCCCGCCGCAGCACGAAGACCCCGCCGCCCGACGACTCGTACGAGGAGAAGATCCTCGACATCGACGTCGTCGACGAGATGCAGGGCTCCTTCCTTGAGTACGCCTACTCGGTCATCTACTCCCGCGCCCTGCCGGACGCCCGTGACGGCCTGAAGCCCGTGCATCGCCGCATCGTCTACCAGATGAACGAGATGGGCCTGCGCCCCGACCGCGGCTATGTGAAGTGCGCCCGCGTCGTCGGCGAGGTCATGGGTAAGTTGCACCCGCACGGCGACGCGTCGATCTACGACGCCCTGGTGCGCATGGCCCAGCCCTTCTCGATGCGCGTCCCGCTGGTCGACGGCCACGGCAACTTCGGCTCGCTGGGCAATGACGACCCGCCGGCCGCCATGCGGTACACCGAGTGCCGGCAGGCCGCGGCGACGAGCCTGATGACCGAGTCGATCGACGAGGACACGGTCGACTTCGTCCCCAACTACGACGGCCAGGAGCGGGAGCCGCAGGCCCTGCCCGCCGCCTTCCCGAACCTCCTGGTCAACGGCTCCTCCGGCATCGCCGTCGGCATGGCCACGAACATGCCGCCGCACAACCTCGCCGAGGTCATCTCGGCCGCCCGCCATCTGATCCGCCACCCGAACGCGGATCTGGACACGCTGATGAAGCACGTCCCGGGCCCCGACCTGCCCACCGGCGGCCGGATCGTCGGCCTCTCCGGCGTGCGGGACGCCTACGAGACGGGCCGCGGCACCTTCAAGATCCGCGCCACGGTCGAGATCGACACCGTGACCGCCCGCCGCAAGGGCCTGGTCGTCACCGAGCTGCCCTTCACGGTCGGCCCGGAGAAGGTCATCGCCAAGATCAAGGACCTGGTCGGCTCGAAGAAGCTCCAGGGCATCGCCGACGTGAAGGACCTCACCGACCGCGAGCACGGTCTGCGCCTGGTCATCGAGATCAAGAACGGCTTCGTGCCGGAGGCGGTCCTGGAGCAGCTGTACAAGCTGACGCCGATGGAGGAGTCCTTCGGTATCAACAACGTCGCTCTGGTCGACGGCCAGCCCCTCACCCTGGGCCTCAAGGAGCTCCTGGAGGTCTACCTCGACCACCGCTTCGAGGTCGTACGGCGGCGCAGCGAGTTCCGCCGCAGCAAGCGGCGCGACCGCCTGCACCTGGTCGAGGGCCTGCTCACCGCGCTGGTGGACATCGACGAGGTCATCCGTCTGATCCGCTCCAGCGACAACAGCGCACAGGCCAAGCAGCGCCTGATGGAGCGCTTCTCCCTGTCCGAGGTTCAGACCCAGTACATCCTCGACACGCCGCTGCGCCGTCTCACCAAGTTCGACCGCATCGAGCTGGAGGCGGAGAAGACCCGCCTCAACGAGGAGATCGCCGAGCTGACCCGGATCCTGGAGTCGGACGCGGAGCTGCGCAAGCTGGTCTCCTCCGAACTGGCCGCGGTGGCCAAGAAGTTCGGCACCGAGCGGCGCACGGTCCTGCTGGAGACGGCGGGCTCACCGGTGGCCGCCGTACCGCTGCAGGTGGCGGACGACCCGTGCCGGGTACTGCTGTCCTCGACGGGTCTGCTGGCCCGTACGGCGAACGGCGACCCCTTCGCGGAGGACGGCGAGGCGAGGCGCTCCAAGCACGACGTGATCGTCTCCGCGGTGCCGGCCACGGCCCGCGGCGAGGTGGGCGCGGTGACGTCCACCGGCCGTCTGCTGCGGATCAACGTCGTCGATCTGCCCCAGCTGCCGGAGACGGCGTCGAGACCCAACCTCGCGGGCGGCGCACCGCTGTCGGAGTTCGTCTCGCTGACGGACGGCGAGACCGTCGTCTGCCTGGCCACGCTCGACGAGTCCTCCCCGGGCCTGGCGCTCGGCACGGAACAGGGCGTCGTCAAGCGGGTGGTGCCCGACTATCCGTCCAACAAGGAGGAGCTGGAGGTCATCACCCTCAAGGAGGGCGACCGGATCGTCGGCGCGGTCGAGCTGCGCACCGGTGAGGAGGATCTGGTCTTCATCACGGACGACGCGCAGCTGCTGCGCTACCAGGCCTCGCAGGTCCGCCCGCAGGGCCGGCCCGCCGGCGGCATGGCGGGCATCAAGCTCACCGAGGGCGCGAAGGTCATCTCCTTCACCGCGGTGGATCCGGCGGCCGACGCGGTGGTCTTCACCGTCGCGGGCTCGCGCGGCACGCTGGACGACTCCGTCCAGACGACGGCCAAGCTGACCCCGTTCGACCAGTACCCCCGCAAGGGCCGCGCCACCGGCGGCGTGCGCTGCCAGCGGTTCCTGAAGGGCGAGGACTGTCTGGCCCTGGCCTGGGCGGGCCCCACTCCGGCACGCGCCGCGCAGAAGAACGGCACCCCGGCCGAGCTCCCGGACATGGACCCGCGCCGAGACGGCTCGGGTGTCTCGCTGGCGAAGACGGTGTCGGTGGTGGCCGGGCCGGTCTAGACCGACAGGTCGTCGAGATCCTGCTCGTCAGGGTCCTGTACAGGGTCTTGTACGTAGCGCAGGACGCCCCACATGCCGTGCTCGTCGGCGTGTGGGGCGTCGCTCTTGCACACCTCCAGTTCCTTGGCCAGGGCGGTGGAGTCGATGCCGGAGCCGATGAGGACGAGCTGGGTGAGGCGGGTGCCGGCGTCGGTGCCCGTGCCGGTGCCGGTGCCGGTGCCGGGCCACGGTTCCGGATAGAAGCGCAGGAACGGCCCTACGGCGTGCACGACGTAACGGTTCGCGGCGTCGTACGGGCCGAAGTCGGCGTATCCCTTGATCCGGTACAGCCCCTCCGGCCTGCTGTCCAGGAACGCCATCAACCGGCGGGGGTCGAGGGGCGATTCGGAGACGAAGGACAGGCTGTCGTAGGCGGTGTGCAGATGACCCTGGTGGTCGGCGCCTTCGGTTCCGTCGGCGCCGTCGCCGGTGTGCTCGTGCAGGTCGTCGAAGGACAGCTGCCCGATGCGCTCCTCGCTGGGCCGGCAGTCGAAGAGGAACTCCGGGTCGATACGGCCGTAGGTGGCGGGGACGACGGCGGCGCGTTCGGCGAGATCGCGGACCAGGCCGAGGACGCGCTCACCGTCCGCCGCCCGGTCGAGCTTGTTGACCACGACGAGGTCGGCCAGGGCGAGGTGCCGGTCGACCTCGGGGTGCTTGGCGCGCGTGTCGGCGAACTCGGCGGCGTCGACGACCTCGACGAGACCGCCGTACACGATGCCCTGATGCTCACTGGCGAGCACCATGCGCACGAGCTCCTGCGGCTCGGCGAGCCCGCTGGCCTCGATGACGATGACGTCGATGCCGGTGGCGGGGCGGGCGAGCCGCTCCAGGTAGACGTCCAGCTCACTGGCGTCGACCGCGCAGCACAGGCAGCCGTTGCCGAGGGAGACGGTGGAGTCGCCGAGTGCGCCGGCGACGGCCATGGCGTCGATCTCGATGGCACCGAAGTCGTTGACGATGGCGCCGATGCGGGTGCCTCCGCTGCGATGGAGGAGGTGGTTGAGGAGGGTGGTCTTGCCGGAGCCGAGGAATCCGGCGAGTACGACGACCGGAATCTGCTGCGGACCAGAGCTCGGCTGACTCAACGTGCGACCTTTCTCACGCCGACGGGTGCACCGGCTCGCGGCTCGGCGCGCGTACGAGGATTGAATGCCGACCCAGGATACGAGCCGGAACAATCACCGCGAAGTGAACGATTGTTAGCAGCACTTGCCGGGCAGACGTTGGTCAAGGCGCCGGAGCGTGCGACCCTCGCTTCCCTCTGTGCGCCTCCTCTCCGCCTCCCCGCCGATCAGAGCCGCTCGGCATTCTGGGAGACGGCAAGCGCCGCCCAACGCTCGCCGGTCCCCTCCCGTCGACCCGCACCCCGACGACCGGCGGACGGCCGCCTGATCGGGGGTAGTTGACATGGTCACACGGAAGCACTCGGCGAGGAGGCTGGGCTCCGCCGCACTCAGCCTGCTGCTCGCCACAGCCACGCTGGCGTCGCATCAGCGTCGGCGCGACGCGACACGCCTGGAGGAGCGGCGACTGGCACTTGAGGAGCTGGCGGTCCGCCGGAAGGCGTTGGCCCATCAGCAGCGGATGCACTGGGAGCTGCTGGCCAGGGCGATCGACGATCCGTCACTGGCAGCCGTGATCGACACCTACGACAAGAGCATCCCGGCGGAGAAGCGACGTCAGTTTTTCTACGCCAACGCCTGGTACGTCCACCTCTATCACCTTTATCGGTCGGGAATACTGAATCGCGAGGAGCTGTACGAATACCTGCGCGAATTTTTTCAGAGCCCCGTGTTCCGCGAATACTGGGAGGCGTCGAAGGCGCAGCGCGCGACCCTGCACGAGTCGTCGGAGGAGGCCGGCATCGGGCGCATGGTCGACGGCCTGGTCAGGGACCTCGACGAAGCCGAGACGGACGAGTGGTGGGTGGTGGGTGAGCCGCCGTCCGATTGACGGGCGCAACCATGTCTTGACGGCCGCTCCCCCGTTTCTTGACGGCCGTTACCACCTCGCCGATCATCCCGCCGCCCCGAGGACACGAGTGGATGACTTTTGCTCCGGCCGCCACGAACGACCCGCCAAGGCCAGTACCGTTCCAGTAGGTTCTGTTCCCACCACTGTGCCCAGACCGGTAAGGAACGGTAAACCTTGAAAATCGTGCGCCGCATCGGTGTGCCGCCAAGCGCCCGAGGCAGTAACTCAGGAGCCAACTGCCCGGACGTCTTCGAGCTGAGCGACGGTAACTTCGCCGTCATCGGCACCGAGGCCACCGAGGCGCTTGAGCCGGAACTGCCCGCCGATGCCGCCCGCGCCGACTACGAGCGCATCGTCATCGTCAGCCGCGAGACCCTCATCCGCGCCAAGGCAGACATCCCCGACGCCTGAACCCACCGCACGAGCACGCGTCCACCCCAGACCCGTACCGTCGCACTCCCCGGCCGCGCGCAACCGTTGAGCGAGCCGGGCCACCCACCCGGCGAGCAGCCGGCACCCCCGTCACTGCTCGGTCCCGACCGATGAGGCCTGGAGCCAGAACGGCGCCAGGCCACACGTGTTCTCAGGCCACCGCCTCCGGCACCTTCACCGGCGCCCCCGGCCCCACATACCGCGCCACCGGCCTAATGATCTTCGAGTCCTGTGCCTGTTCCAGGGTGTTGGCGCTCCAGCCCACGACCCGTGCCGCGGCGAACGTCGGCGTGAACATCTCGCGCGGCAGACCGCAGAGTTCCATGACCACGCCCGCGTAGAACTCGACGTTCGTATGGAGTTCGCGGCCGGGCTTCAGCTCGGCGAGGATCGCCTCCACACGGCGTTCGACCTCCACGGCGAACCCGACGCGCGGGCCGCCGAAGCCCTCGGCGATCTCGCGGAGCATCCGAGAGCGGGGGTCCTCGGTGCGATAGACCGGGTGACCGAAGCCCATGATGCGGTCGCCGGCGAGAACCCGTTCACGGACCCAGGCATCGATGCGGTCGGGAGTGCCGATCGCGTCCAGCGTGTCCAGCGCACGACTCGGCGCACCACCGTGCAGCGGCCCCGACAGCGCACCCACGGCACCGACGAGACAGGCCGCCACGTCCGCGCCCGTGGACGTGATGACGCGCGCCGTGAACGTTGACGCATTGAATCCATGGTCGATGGTTGAGATCAAGTATTGCTCGATCGCCCGCGTCCGCTCCGGGTCGGGCTCCGAACCCGTCAACATGTACAGGTAGTTCGCCGCGTACGACAGATCCTCACGCGGCTCAACAGGATCAAGTCCGCCACCCAGCCGGTGCAGTGCGGTGAGCAACGTCGGTACGGCGGCGGCCGCGACGAGGGTGTCCCGGCGGCGCTCGTCGGCGCCGATGTCGTACACCGGACGGAAGTCCTTGGCCGCGCCGAGCAGGGACAGCGCGGTGCGCAAGCCGGCCAGCGGGCCGGACCGTCCGCTCGCCGCCGCGATCGCGGGCAGGGCGGCCCGCACCTCGTGGGGCAACCGCCTCAGCGCGGCCGTCTCGGCGGCGAAGGCGGCGGCACGTCCGGCGTCCGGCAGTTCACCGTGGACGAGGAGATGCCAGACGTCCTCGAAGGGGCGCGTCCGCGCGAGCTCGACGGCCGAGTACTGGCGGTAGTGGTAGAAGCCCTCGCCCCCTCGGACGTCGCCGACCTCGGTGTCGGTGACGACGACACCCGCGAGTCCACGTGGCACGTCGACGCGTGCGGTTGCTGACCTGTTGACGGACATGATTCCTCCCTGGACTTGATTCGACTGTCCATGCTTGACTGTTTCTCTGTCAATATTGATTGAATCAATGCAGCGATCAATGCTCGACGGCCTGGATACGGTGACCTCATGCGCGATCAAGAACCCGGCCCCGCGGGGCGGCGGCTGACCACCCAGGAGGCCGCCGAGCTGCTCGGCGTGAAGCCCGAGACCGTGTACGCGTACGTGAGCCGCGGTCACCTCAGCAGCCGCCGTGTGCCCGGAGGCCGGGGCAGCACCTTCGACGCGAAGGAGGTCGAGACGCTCGCCCGGCGCAACAGACGGGAAAGCGCGGGCGTTTCGGGATCCCGCGGCGAGCTGTCGGTGCGCACCCGCCTCACGTTGATCGACACCGACCGCTACTACTTCCGGGGCGTCGACGCGACCGAACTGGCCGCCCGGCACTCCTACGAAGAGGTCGCCGAGTGGCTGTGGACCGGCCGGCTGCGCCACGGCGTCACCTTCGCCGCCCCCGAGTCCTCCGTCACCGCCGCCCGCCACGCCGTCGACGCCCTGCCCGAACACGCCGGCCCCACCGACCGGTTGCGGGTCGCGGCGATCGCCGCCGCCGCGGCGGACCCGTTGCGCTTCGACCTGTCCGAGGAGGCGGTCCTCGGCACCGCCCGCATCCTCATCCCCACCCTGGTCGCCGCCCTCACCCGCCCGGGGTTCACCTATCGCGACGAGGGCTCGCTCGCGCACCGCCTGTGGAGCCGGCTGAGCGGACGGGCCGCCGACGAAGCGGGCCTGCGGGTCCTGGACACGGCGCTCGCCCTGCTCGTCGATCACGACCTGGCCGCCTCGACCCTCGCCGTGCGGGTCGCGGCGTCGGCCCGCGCCCATGCCTACGCGGCCGTCTCCGCCGGGCTCGGCGTGATCGAGGGCCCGCTGCACGGCGCGGCCAGTGGCCTCGCCCACAAGCTGATCATGGAGGTGCTCGACCGGGGCGACGCCGGCCCCGTGATCGCCGAGGAGCTGCGGGCCGGACGGCGCATCCCTGGGCTCGGGCACCGGCTCTACTCCGGCGAGGACCCACGCGCGCGTGTCCTGTTCGAGCTCCTGGAGGAGATGCCGCACTCCTCGCCCGCACTCGCCGCCGCCCGCGACATCGTCGCAACGGCCGCCCGCCACACCTCGCTGCACGCCAATGTGGACCTGGCGCTGGCCGTGTTCACGGCGTCCTCCGCCATGCCGTCCACGGCAGGCGAGACGATCTTCGCCGTGGGCCGTACGGCGGGCTGGATCGCCCACGCCCTGGAGGAGTACGGCGAGCGCCCGCTGCGTATGCGGCCGAGCGGGCACTACACGGGCCCCAAGCCGCCTCAGCCGCTTCCGGAGTAGGGCACGCCGGACTGCGCGGTGCTGCGCTGCTACCGCACTGCGGTGCTGCGGCGGCAGAACGGCGGAACGCTGCCGCAGCGGGACAGAAGCCTTCCCGCAGCCCCCTCGACCGGTCACCCCGACTCAAGTCAGGTTAGGCTCACCTCTGTGAGTACGTGCTCAACCGTCTCGCAGGACCTCGACGAGCCCATCGCGGGGACCGCTGCGACCGCGACGACCTGGCTGCTGCTGGAGCAGCCCGGTCCGTGGGGTGCCAAGGCGCTCACCCAGAGCCATCTGGACCCCGCGCTGGGCCGCGCCCTGGAGGCGGCGGCGAAGGGCACGGGCGTGCGGGTCGCGCTGATCCGCCGCCCCGGTCGGCACGCCGACTGCGGACCCCTCGCCGAACGCCAGGTCTACGTGGCGCACACCGTGCCCGGCAAGGTATGGCTGCGCACCGCCACGACCCACGACCCACGGCAGTTGCTCGACCTGGACTTCGCCGCGCTCGGCATGGGTGACCACCACACCTTCGACTTGGTCCTCCAGGGGCGGCCCCACACCGGCGATCCGCTCGCGCTCGTCTGCACCAATGGCAAGCGGGACCGCTGCTGCGCGCTCCTCGGCCGCCCGCTCGCGGCCGAGCTCAGCGGCTCCGGCGTGGAGGGCGTCTGGGAGGTCACCCATCTGGGTGGACATCGGTTCTCGCCGACGCTGCTCGTGCTGCCGTACGGCTACGCGTACGGCCGGGCGCAGGCCCACGCCGTCAAGGAGGTCCTGCACAGCGTCCAGCAGGGCCGGATCGTGGTCGAGGGTTGCCGCGGGAACTCGGCCTGGGAGCGGCCGGGCCAGGCAGCCGAGCTCGCGGTGCGCAGGGCCACGGGCGAGGACGCCGCGGGCACCCTGAGCGTCGTACGGACGGACGGCGCGGCTCCGCGGTGGGAAGTGACCGTCGCCCACGTGGACGGGCGCCACTGGCGCGTGAGCGTGGGCCAGGGCGCCTCCCTGCCGCCCCGCCCCGAGAGCTGTGGGTCGGTCCTCGGCTCGCCCGCGCGGATGGACGTGGTGGCGGTGCACGAGCTCACGATGACGACGGCACTCGCGAGCTGACCCGGGCACCTCGGGTGGACGGCCGCGAGACGTGACGCCGGGTGGACCGGGCGACCGCCGAAGCGACGCCAGGTTGACGGACCGGCCGCCGAACCGCCCCAGGTTGACCGACCGGCTGCCGAAGCGACGCCAGGTTGACCGACCGGCCGCCGAAGCGGCCCTAGGTTGACCACCCACCCGACATGACGCCAGGTGGATCGACCATCCCACATTGATCAAGAGATCCAGGTCACACCCCTCTACGGGACTTCCCGCCCGCCCACGTACCGTCATGGGTATGAGCCCCACTCCCCCCGCCCGTCGCCTGCGCCTCGGTCTGCCCCGGCGGATGTTCGCGCAGGTGCTGCTGATGCAGGTGGCGATCGCCGCGGGAGTCGCGGTGCTCGCGACCGGCCTGTTCCTCGCTCCGCTCAGCGACCAGCTGGACGACCAGGCGATGCGCCGCGCCCTGGCGATCGCGCAGACCACCGCGGCCCAGCCGCAGATCGCCGAGGACCTGGTGAGCACGCCCGCGGCGGCCGGCGGCCCGGTCCAGCGGGAGGCGGAGCGGATCCGGGTGGCCACCAAGGCCGAGTACATCGTCGTCATGGACCGACGCGGGGTGCGCTGGTCCCACCCCACCCCGAGCGAGATCGGCAGGCTGGTTTCGACCGACCCGGGCCAGGCCCTCGCCGGTCACGAGGTCATGCAGATCGACAGCGGCACACTCGGCCGCAGCGCGCGCGGCAAGGTGCCCCTGCGCGACAGTGACGGGAAGATCGTCGGGGCGGTCTCGGTCGGCATCGCGTACGACAGCGTGCGGGCCCGGCTGCTGCACGCGATCCCGGGGCTGTTCGCGTACGCGGGCGGCGCCCTGGCGGTCGGCGCCCTGGCCGCCTGGCTCATCTCCCGCCGGGTCCAGCGGCAGACCCGTGACCTGGCCTTCTCCGATATCTCGGCGCTGCTCGCGGAGCGCGAGGCGATGCTGCACGGCATCCGGGAGGGCGTCGTCGCCCTGGACCGCGGCGGCCGTATCCGCCTCCTGAACGACGAGGCCCGGCGCCTGCTGGGCATCGGCGACGAGGCCGTCGGCCGGTCCCTCGACGAGGCGCTCGGCGACGGCCGTACGACCGATGTGCTGGCCGGCCGCGTGACCGGCACCGATCTGCTCACGGTCCGCGGCCAGCGCGTCCTGGTCGCCAACCGCATGCCCACCGACGACGGCGGCGCCGTGGCCACTCTGCGCGACCACACCGAGCTGGAGCAGCTCGGCCGGGAGCTCGATTCGACCCGCGGTCTGATCGATGCCCTGCGCGCCCAGGACCACGAGCACGCCAACCGGATGCACACGCTCCTCGGGCTGCTGGAGCTGGAGATGTACGACGACGCCGTGGAGTTCGTCGGCGAGGTGGTCGGTGATCACCGTGCCACCGCCGAGCAGGTCGCCGAGAAGATCCAGGACCCGCTGCTCGCCGCCTTGCTGGTCGGCAAGGCGACCGTGGCGGCCGAGCGCGGTGTCGCGCTGCGTCTGTCGGACCGCACCGGGCTCCCGAACCGGCTGATCGACGCCAGGGGCCTCGTCACGATCGTCGGCAACCTGGTGGACAACGCGCTGGACGCCGTCGCGGGCACGCCGCACGCGCGCGTGGAGGTCGAATTGCGTGCCGAGGGGCGCACCGCGACCCTCAGAGTGCGCGACACGGGGCCGGGAATCCCCGAGGAACAGCGCGAGTTGATCTTCACCGAGGGTTGGTCCACCAAGGAGCCGCCGGCCCACCGCGAGCGCGGCATCGGGCTCTCCCTGGTGCGCAGGCTCGCCGAACGGCAGGGCGGCAGCGCGACCGTGGGCGAGGCGGCCGGCGGAGGCGCGGAGTTCACCGTCGTCCTGCCCGAGGCGCTGGCCGCGCCGGACCTGGAACCCGCTCTCACCGTGCCGTCAGATCCGCAGACCGTCGCCGAGGAGGAGTCGCGATGATCGAGGTCCTGGTCGTGGACGACGACACGCGTGTGGCGCGGGTCAACGCCGCCTACGTCGAGAAGGTGCAGGGCTTCCACGTGGCCGGTGAGGCGCACAGCGCGGCCGAGGCCCTGCGCCAGGTGGAGGAGCTGCCCCGGCTGGACCTGGTCCTCATGGATCACTATCTGCCCGACGGGACGGGTCTGTCGGTCGTCCAGGAGATGCGGCGGCGCGGCCACCAGACCGACGTGATCATGGTGACGGCGGCCCGGGACGTGTCTACGGTGCAGGCGGCTATGCGGTACGGCGCACTCCAGTACCTGGTCAAGCCGTTCGCCTTCGCGGGTCTGCGCGCCAAGCTGGAGGCGTACGCCCAGCTGCGGCGCACCCTCGACGGCGGCGGCGAGGCGGAACAGGCCGAGGTGGACCGCATCTTCGGCGCGCTCTCCGCCGCTTCCGAGCCGGACCTCCCCAAAGGCCACTCCCCCACCACCGCCGAACTCGTACGGCAGTCCCTGATGCACGCCGAAGGCCCCCTGTCGGCCCAGGAGATCGCCGAACGGACCGGGGTGAGCCGCCAGACCGCCCAGCGCTATCTCAAGCTCCTGGAACGCACGGGACGGGCCCGCCTCACCCTCAAGTACGGCGACGCGGGTCGCCCGGAACACCGTTACGTGTGGGCGACCCGCGCCTGAGGCACGGCCCGTGGGGGCGGGGGAAGGAACCGTGCCGCTATTTCATACGGATGCCGACCCTCCAATTGTCAGCCGACGGCCCGGCGACGTGAGCCGACTAGACGGCCCCCGCCCCCGTCAGCGACCGCACCTCGGTCTCCGCGTGCTTGGCCTCGTCGGGGGCCTCGGCCGAGGTGACCGTGCCGAGCCAGCCCGCGACGAAGCCCAGCGGGATCGAGACCAGGCCCGGGTTCTGCAGCGGGAAGTACTGGAAGTCGATGCCGGGGATCAGTGATTCGGGGCTGCCCGACACCACCGGCGACAGCAGCACGAGCGCCACGGCCGGGATCAGGCCGCCGTACACGGCCCATACGGCGCCGCGCGTGGTGAAGTCCCGCCAGAACAGCGAGTAGAGCAGCACCGGCAGATTCGCGGACGCGGCGACGGCGAAGGCAAGGCCCACCAGGAAGGCCACGTTGAGGTCGCGGGCCAGCAGTCCGAGGGCGATCGCGACCACGCCGATACCGACCGCGGCGACTCGGGCCACCGCCACCTCGCTGCGCGGCTTGGCGTGCCGGCGCCGTAGCGAGGCGTACAGGTCGTGGGCCACGGAGGCCGAGGAGGAGAGGGTGATTCCGGCGACCACCGCGAGGATGGTGGCGAAGGCGATGGCGGCGACGAGGGCGAAGAGAACCGTTCCTCCGGGGGAAGCCGCGCCGCCGCCGAGATCGAGGGCGAGCAGCGGGACCGCCGTGTTCCCTGCCGCGTTCGATCCACGTACCGCCTCGGGTCCGACGATCGCGGCCGCGCCGAAGCCCAGGACGATGGTCATCAGATAGAAGCCGCCGATGAGGCCGATCGCCCAGATCACGGAGCACCGTGCCGCGCGGGCGGTGGGCACGGTGAAGAAGCGGGACAGGATGTGCGGCAGCCCGGCGGTGCCCAGCACCAGCGCCAGGCCCAGGCTGATGAAGTCGAGCCGGGCCGTCCAGTCCCCGCCGTACCTCAGCCCGGGTGCCAGGAACGCGTCACCGTGACCGCTGCGCTCGGCCGCCGTGAGCAGCAGCCGGTCGAAGTCGCCGTGGAAACGCAGGAGGACGAGCACGGTCAACGCGATGGTGCCGCCGAGCAGCAGGACCGATTTGACGATCTGGATCCAGGTGGTCGCCCGCATCCCTCCCAACGAGACATAGATCACCATGAGTGCGCCGACGCCGATGACGGTCCAGGCGCGCGCCGCCTCTCCCCTGCCCCCGAGCAGCAGCGCGACCAGGCTGCCCGCGCCCACCATCTGCGCCACCAGATACAGAACGGACACGGTGACCGAGGAAGTTCCCGTGGCGATCCGTACGGGGCGTTCCCTCATCCGCGCGGCGACGACGTCGGCGAGCGTGAACCGGCCGCAGTTGCGGACCAGTTCGGCGACCAGGAACAGCACCACCAGCCAGGCCACGAGGAAGCCCACCGAGTACAGCATCCCGTCGTAGCCGAAGAGGGCGATGAGCCCGGAGATGCCGAGGAAGGAGGCTGCCGACATGTAGTCACCGGCGATGGCAAAACCATTCTCCATGGGCGTGAAGAGCCGGCCGCCCGCGTAGAACTCCTCCGCCGAACCACGCCGGTTGCGACTCGCCCACGTCGTGATCGCCAGTGTGATCGCGACGAACACGCTGAACAGCAGCAGCGCCGGCATCCGGTGATCGTCCGTCACGAGGCACCACCCCGTGTGACACGCGTCAGCTCCTGGGTCTCCCAGCGCAGTTCGAGCGCCGCGCGGTCCCGGCGCAGGCGCGCGTGGCGGGCGTAGGCCCAGGTGAGCAGGAAGGTGGTGAGGAACTGCCCGAGCCCCGCGATCATGCCGACGTTCACGGCGCCCGCCACGGGCCGGGCCATCAGCGCCGGTGCGGTGGTGGCGGTCACGACATACGCCACGTACCAGGAGAGAAAGACGGCAACCGCCGGCACCACGAACCTCCGGTAGCGGCTGCGCACTTCCCGGAATGCGGCACTGCGCTGCACCTCCAGGTACACGTCGCCCACGACCGGCGGCGCGGCCTCGGGAGCGTCCGTACCGTCCGACTCCCCCCACCCGGAGGCGAGGGCGTCGTACCAGGGATCGTCGCTTGAGTACATGCCCAAGCATGGACAGAACGGAAAGATCGTCGACCCGGCTTCTCTCCGCGCTTCACCCCATCAGGTGATTCACCCTCCGAGACGGCATAACACGCACCGGCAGCAATCCACCGAACCCACACACCACCCGCAGGCCGCCAACGGCGAGAACGCCCCACGGGGGCCACCCGCACCCGGCGACGAAGGCCGCACGGGCGGTGCGGGTGGAACCCAAATCCACGGCCGAAGGCCAAGCCGAGGCCGAGCAACACGGCCAAGGCCCAGCGCAGCGGCTACGCGTCGATACGCGACCGGTCCAGCGTCGCCGCAGAGCTGGAGATGAACTCCTTGCGCGGCGCCACGTCGTTGCCCATCAGCAGATCGAAGACCCGCTCGGCGGCCTCCAGGTCGGTGAGGCTGATCCGGCGCAGGGTGCGGTGACGGGGGTCCATCGTCGTCTCGGCCAGCTGGTCGGCGTCCATCTCACCGAGACCCTTGTAGCGCTGGATGGAGTCCTTGTACCGGATCCCCTTGGTCTCGAACTCCATGAGCTTGTCGCGCAGTTCGCGATCCGAGTACGTGTACACGTACTTGTCCTGCCCCTTCTTGGGCTGGACGAGCTCGACCCGGTGCAGCGGGGGCACGGCGGCGAACACCCGGCCCGCCTCGATCATCGGCCGCATGTAGCGCTGGAACAGCGTCAGCAGCAGCGTGCGGATGTGAGAACCGTCGACATCGGCGTCGGTCATCATGATGATCTTGCCGTAGCGAGCGGCGTCGATGTCGAAGGTCCGACCCGAGCCCGCCCCTATGACCTGGATGATCGCGCCGCACTCGGCGTTCTTGAGCATGTCGGTCACGGACGACTTCTGGACGTTGAGGATCTTGCCGCGGATCGGCAGCAGCGCCTGGAACTCGGAGTTCCGGGCGAGCTTGGCGGTGCCGAGCGCGGAGTCTCCCTCGACGATGAACAGCTCACTGCGGTCGACGTCGTCGCTGCGGCAGTCGGCGAGCTTGGCGGGCAGCGACGAGGACTCAAGGGCCGTCTTGCGACGCTGCGCGTCCTTGTGCTGACGGGCCGCGATACGCGTACGGGCGGCCGCGACGGCCTTTTCGAGGACCACGCGCGCCTGTGCGGCGGCGTCGCGCTTGGTGGACGTCAGGAACGCCTTGAGCTCCTTGGCGATCACAGCGTTCACGATGCGCCGGGCCGCCGAGGTACCGAGGACCTCCTTGGTCTGGCCCTCGAACTGCGGCTCGGCGAGGCGCACGGTGACGACCGCGGTCAGGCCCTCCAGGGCGTCGTCCTTGACGACGTCGTCCTCGGCCACGCGAAGCATCTTCTTGGCGCGCAGCACCTCGTTCATGGTGCTGCTCACGGCCGTCTCGAAGCCCGCGACATGGGTACCGCCCTTGGGGGTGGCGATGATGTTCACGAACGACTTGAGGGTCGTGTCGTAGCCGGTGCCCCAGCGCAGTGCGACGTCGACGCCGAGCTCGCGGGTGACCTGGGTGGGGGTCATCTGGCCGTGCTCGTCCAGGACCGGGACCGTCTCCTTGAAGGTGCCCTGGCCGGTGAAGCGGAGGACGTCGCAGACGGGCTTGTCGGTGGCGAGGTACTCGCAGAACTCGCTGATGCCCCCGTCGAAGCGGAACGACTCCTCACCCTTGCTGCCGCCCTCGCCGAGGCCGAGCTCGTCGCGGACGACGATGGTCAGCCCGGGCACCAGGAACGCGGTCTGGCGGGCGCGCTGGTGCAGCGTCTCCAGGTTGAGCTTGGCGTCCTTGAGGAAGATCTGGCGGTCGGCCCAGTAGCGCACGCGCGTGCCGGTGCGCGTCTTGGGGATCTTCTTGGTCTTGCGCAGGCCGCTCTTGGCGTCGAACTTGGAGTTCGGGCCGTCGGCGGCGAAGGCTCCGGGAACACCGCGCCGGAAGCTGATGGCGTGGGTGTGACCGGCCCGGTCCACCTCGACGTCCAGCCGCGCGGACAGGGCGTTCACCACGGAGGCGCCCACGCCGTGCAGACCACCGGAGGCGGCGTACGAGCCGCCGCCGAACTTGCCGCCGGCGTGCAGCTTGGTCATGACGACCTCGACGCCGGACATGCCGGTCTTGGGCTCGACGTCGACCGGGATGCCCCGGCCGTTGTCCCGGACCTCCACGGACCCGTCGTCCTGGAGGATCACCTCGATGTGGTCGCAGTAGCCGCCGAGGGCCTCGTCGACGGAGTTGTCGATGATCTCCCACAGGCAGTGCATCAGGCCACGACTGTCGGTCGAGCCGATGTACATGCCCGGGCGCTTGCGCACCGCCTCAAGGCCCTCAAGGACGAGCAGGTGCCGCGCGGTGTAGTTGGAACCGTCCCGGTCTGCTCCTGCCAGCAGCGCTGTGGACGGCACGGACGTCTCGGCGGTCACGCGGTTCGCTCCTCGCTGAATTTCAGGTAACGCCCTGGTGGGTAAGGGCGCGGCTTCGGTCGCCGTCAAGAGGGTACCGAGGCCTGGTAGAGCCGTTGTAACGCCACCCTCGTACGAAACACAGACTAGTCCAGGGTCGCATGCATGTTCGATCCCTCGATGGGGTGAAGTACATATCACGTTCCCTTCCAGGCATGAACCATTTAGGCTCCGGGCACGTCCTCATGAACAACCGGCAACCCAGCCGGAGGGACCTGACCTTGACCGACAGCGCGAAACCGTAAGCACGACTGAGACGCAATACGGCACATTCGCCGCCAAACCGGCAGCAGCCAGCCGCCCCGGAAAATTTCTCTCTGGGAGAAGCCGCGAGCGGGAACGTTTTGAGGCTGGTTGGATGTTGACCCTGGTACGACAGCTCGTCGAGCTAGAGAAGAGGCGACGTGACTACTGTTCTGACCCCCGCGAGCCCGCTGACGGCCGCTGACCGCTGCGACCGTTGCGGCGCCCAGGCGTACGTGCGCGTCGTCCTGCTCAGCGGCGGAGAACTGCTCTTCTGCGCCCACCACGGTCGCAAGTTCGAGCCGGAACTCAAGAAGATCGCCGCTGAGATACAGGACGAGACGGAGCGGCTGACGTCCGTTCCCGCATCGGCGTCCGAAGAAGAGCGCTGACACCTCGCATCCACGACGAGCCAGCTCCGGCACAGGCCGGTTGAACGGGCGGGGGGGCCCCGCCGGCCCGGGGGGCGGCCCCCCCCCCGCACACCCCCCGCCCACCCGCACCCCGCCCCCCCCCGCGCGCCCCCCCCCCCCACCCCCCCCCCCCCGCCGCCCCCCGGGGGGGGGGGGGCGGGGGGCCCCCCCCCCCCCCGGCGCCCCCCCCCCCCCGCGCTCATACCACGCGAGCCCTCAAGGCCCCGTCAGCCGCTCGCGGCCCGCACCGCCCACCTGAGGCTCCGGGCGATCTCGGAAACCCGCGTGTAGACGCCAGGACTGCCCGCACGGCCGCAGCCGGTACCCCAGGACACGAGCCCGATCAGCTTCCCCTGAGCCACCAGCGGCCCTCCGCTGTCCCCCTGACAGGCATCCCGGCCCCCTTGCTGCTCCCCGGCACAGACCATGCTGGCGGCCAGGAATCGGCCGTCGACACTGCCCGGATACGCCTTCCTGCACAGGGTGTCGGCCAGCACATGCACACGCGCCGCCCGCAGCCCTCGGGCGTAGTCGCCCGCGCCCGTGATGTCACCCCACCCATAGACGAAGGCCGGCGTCCCCGGCACATAGGCGGGATCGCCGGCGCCGGCCATCCTGATCACCGAGCTCGCCGGGAGGGGCTGAGCGAGGGTGAGCACGGCGAAGTCACCCGCGTTGGTGGCACTGTCGTAGGCCGGATTCACCCAGGTGCTGCGGACACGGATCTCCTGGCCCCGGGTCGACAACAGGTCCGTACGGCCCGTGATGACGCTGAAGTCGCGCATCTGGTCGGGCGGGGTCCCGAGGACCTCCTCGCTCAGACAGTGGGCCGCGGTGAGCACGGTGGATCGCCCGACTGCCACACCGACGCAGAACTGACCGGACCGCGTACCTCCGAACCGGTTACGGCTGGACAGCGCGACGGTCCACGGGCTGTCGGACACATCGACCGGAAACCCGCCGACGACGACACTGTCGGCGGCCGCGGGAGCAGGGGATACCAGCGGTATGGCGACCGCCGCGGCCGCAAGGGCCAGCGGGCGGGCGAGCGCCCGGGTAAAGAGACGACGCATGCACGCTCCTCACTCTGGGGTGGTCGTGGGACACCCAGGGTGAGTCAGCACACCGCAGCGCGCACCCGCACCACAGCGCGAAGGCCCGATCCCCACTCGGGGGACCGGGCCTTGCGTGTCGTACGGAATCGACTAGTCGAGGTAGTCGCGCAGCACCTGGGAACGCGACGGGTGGCGCAGCTTCGACATCGTCTTCGACTCGATCTGGCGGATGCGCTCGCGCGTCACGCCGTACACCTTGCCGATCTCGTCGAGGGTCTTCGGCTGACCGTCGGTGAGGCCGAACCTCATGGAGACGACGCCGGCCTCGCGCTCGGACAGGGTGTCCAGGACGGAGTGCAGCTGCTCCTGCAGGAGCGTGAAGCTGACGGCGTCGGCCGGGACGACGGCCTCGGAGTCCTCGATGAGGTCACCGAACTCGCTGTCGCCGTCCTCGCCCAGCGGGGTGTGCAGGGAGATGGGCTCGCGGCCGTACTTCTGGACCTCGATGACCTTCTCGGGGGTCATGTCGAGTTCCTTGGCCAGCTCCTCCGGGGTGGGCTCGCGGCCCAGGTCCTGGAGCATCTGACGCTGCACGCGCGCGAGCTTGTTGATGACCTCGACCATGTGCACCGGGATACGGATGGTGCGGGCCTGGTCGGCCATGGCGCGGGTGATCGCCTGACGGATCCACCAGGTGGCGTACGTGGAGAACTTGTAGCCCTTGGTGTAGTCGAACTTCTCGACCGCGCGGATCAGACCGAGGTTGCCCTCCTGGATGAGGTCCAGGAAGAGCATGCCGCGGCCGGTGTAGCGCTTGGCCAGCGAGACCACGAGGCGGAGGTTGGCCTCCAGGAGGTGGTTCTTGGCGCGGCGGCCGTCCTCGGCGATGATCTCCAGCTCGCGCTTGAGCTTGGGGGCGAGCTTGTCGGCGTTGGCCAGCTTGTCCTCGGCGAACAGACCGGCCTCGATGCGCTTGGCGAGCTCGACCTCCTGCTCGGCGTTGAGCAGGGGGACCTTGCCGATCTGCTTGAGGTAGTCCTTGACCGGGTCGGCGGTGGCACCGGCGGCCGCGACCTGCTGCGCGGGCGCGTCGTCCTCGTCCTCGTCGGAGAGCACGAAGCCGGCGCTCTCGGCGCCCTCGGGCTCGTCGCCGCTCTTGGGAGCCTCTTCGAGGACCTCGTCCTCGACGAGCTCCGCGTCGTCCTTCTTGGCGGTGGTCTTCTTGGCCGCCGTCTTCTTGGCGACGGTCTTCTTCGCGGCCGCCTTCTTGGCGGGCGTCGCCTTCTTGGCAGCGGCCTTCTTCGCGGGCGTCTCGTCCTCGACGGCCACATCGGCGGCGGGGGCCGCGGGCGTGGCGGTGGCGGTGGCCTTCTTGGTGGTCACCGTCTTCGCCGCGACCGTCTTGGTGGCGGTGCGCTTGGCCGGACTCTTCGCTGCGACGCTCTTTCGGGTGCGCTTGGGCTCAGCGGCACTGACCATCAGCGTCACACCCTCTTCCTCAAGGATCTGGTTGAGGCTGCGCAGTACGTTCTTCCACTGAGTGGCCGGAATCTGGTCGGCTTCGAAGGCCCGACGCACATCGTCGCCGGCGATCTGCCCCTCAGCCTTTCCCCGCTCGATCAGAGCCATGACAGAGACGGACTCGGCGATCTCCGGCGGGAGCGTACGGGATGTGCTGGCCGACACGAACAACCTCTCGGAACGTTGGAAAACGGCTTCCGGCCCCGTCCACGGCGGACAGGAGCCGACCACCGACCTGGGGATGGGCCGACGGTACGGGCGGGGGGCCGGGAAGATACACAGCGCCTTGAACGGCGTCCGTATTCCCTCCTCGGCTGTCACCTCTTAGGTCATCGCGCTGTTCCCCCGAGCGTTACGCCCAATCTGCGTGGCCCGAGTCACATCCCGTAACCGATCAAAAACACGCAGACACGGACATAAGCATTCGCCTATGACTTCGAGCATGCACCATACGGCGAATCCGCAGCCTCGTCGCACCCTGGGGGGGGGCGGCCGGTGCGCGGTCTGCGGGGCGGGCGGCGCGGGGGCGGGGGGGGGCGCGCCGCCGCCCCCCGCCGCGGGGGGCGCGGG
>NZ_JBHYJA010000002.1:364221-369973 GCF_042740355.1 Streptomyces sp. NPDC059010 | reverse complement strand
AGCACCCGCAGCGTCTCGGCGGTCAGACCGTCCATGTCCGCGTCGAACGCGAGGGGGTAGATGTCCTGGTACTTCTTCGGCGGGTTCTCCGCGTACGCGATGGTGCCGTCCGGACGGTGGTGGAACCACTCCGGGTGCTTCTGCACCCAGGGGTGGTCGGGCGAGCACTGCAGCGCGAAGTCGAGCGCGACCTCCAGGCCGAGTTCCGCGGCCCGGGCCACGAACCGGTCGAAGTCCTCGATCGTGCCCAGGTCGGGGTGGATCGCGTCGTGGCCGCCCTCGGGCGAGCCGATCGCCCACGGCACGCCGACGTCGTCCGGGCCGGCGGACAGGGTGTTGTTGGGGCCCTTGCGGAACGTCGTGCCGATCGGGTGGATGGGCGGGAGGTAGACCACGTCGAAGCCCATGGCGGCGATGTCGGGCAGTCGGCGGGCGGCGGTGTCGAAGGTGCCGTGGGGGTGTTCGGCGGTGCCCTCGGAGCGGGGGAAGAACTCGTACCAGGAGCCGTACAGGGCGCGTTCGCGTTCCACCAGCAGCGGCAGCGGGTCGGAGGCGGTGACCAGGTCACGCAGCGGATACCGCCCCAGCACCGCGTCCACCTCGGGCGTCAGTGCCGCCGCCAGTCGCCAGGCGGCCGGGCGGCTCTCGTCCCGCAGGGCCTCGACGGCCGCCAGCACGGCCCGTTGCCCTTCTTCGCCCTCCGGCACTCCGGCGGCCGCACGCTCGTAGAGCCGCGCGCCCTCCTCCAGGACCAGGTCCGTGTCCATGCCGGCCGGGATCTTGATCTCGGCGTGGTGCCGCCAGGTGGCGATCGGGTCGCCCCAGGCCTCGACCAGGTAGGTCCACCGGCCGGGCTCTCCGGCGGTGACGTCGGCGCCCCAGCGGTCGGTGCCGGGGGCGAGTTCACGCATCGGAGTCCAGGGGCCGGGACGGCCGTCCGGGTCGATGAGTACGGCATTGGCGGCGACGGCGTCATGTCCCTCACGGAACACCGTCGCCGAGATCTCGAAGGTCTCGCCGGTCACCGCCTTCGCGGGCCTGCGCCCGTGCTGGACGATCGGGCGGACGTCGAGCACCGGTATGCGCCCGACACCGCCGCCCGTGCCGCTCGCGGAGGATCGCTCCGGAGCCGGCGGTCCGGGATCGGCGGCTGTGTCGCGGTGGACCGGAGTTGCGTCGGTACGGGACGTCGGGGGTGAGGACGACTGGTGGCGCATGGCGGGCATGACCGCTCCTGTCCGCGTCAACGTGGGTGGGCGGATGGCTGTGGGGAGGTGGGTCCTGCGGGTGGTGCGCCCGGGGGCGCACGGGTGGGGTGTACCGGAGGAGCCTTCCCACCCTATTCGGGTGGGCAATCCGGCACTTTGTTAACTACTCACGCGTATGTCTACGCACAAGACCGGCCCCGTTCCTCAGGAACGGGGCCGGTGTCTGCAATTCGCCGACAAGTGGCCGCTATGAGCCCGGTACCTGCAGGAGTTTGTTCGGCGAGCCGAGCCCACGCCCGGAGACCTTGCCGGACGCGGCCCGCGCCACCAGCGCCTTGGACACCTGCGCGGGAAGGGCCTTGGGATGCTCGGCCAGATAGAGCGCGGCCACGCCCGCGACGTGCGGCGACGCCATCGACGTACCCGAGAAGGTCGCCTTGCCGGTGTCGCTCCCGTACGACGCCGACGTGATTCCGACCCCTGGTGCGAACAGGTCCAGGGACGGGCCGAAGTTGGAGAAGCCGGCCCTCGCGTCCTTCTTGTCGGTGGCGCCCACGGTGATGGCCTCCCGCACCGCGGCGGGGGAGTACAGGGACGCCGGCAGCCCGTCGTTGCCCGCCGCGACCGTGTAGGTGACGCCGGACGCGATGGAGTTGCGCACGGCGGCGTCCAACTGCGCGTTGCGGTAGCCGCCGAGGCTGACGTTGGCGACCGCAGGCTTCCTCGCGTGCTTGGTCACCCAGTCGATGCCCGCGATGACCTGGGCCGTCGTGCCGCCGCCTTCGTTGTCGAGGACCCGTACGGAGACGACCTTGGCGTTCTTGGCGACGCCGTACCGGCTGCCCGCGACGGTGCCGGCGACATGGGTGCCGTGGCCGTTTCCGTCGCCCGCGCTCTTGTCGTTGCCGACGAAGTCCCAGCCGTAGCTCGCCCGGCCGCCGAAGTCCTTGTGCGAGATACGGATGCCGGTGTCGATCACGTAGACCGTCACGCCGCTGCCCGCGGACTCGGGCCAGGTGTAGCTCTTGTCCAGCGGAAGGTTGGCCTGATCGATGCGGTCGAGCCCCCAGGACGGCGGGTTCTGCTGGTTGTGCTCCAGGGTCACGCGGGTGTCCTGGACGACCGAGGCGACGCGGGAGTCCGCCGCGAGCCGCTTGGCCTGTCTCTCGTTGGCACGGATGGCGTAGCCGTTGAGGACCGTGCCGTAGGTGTGGCTTATTTTCGCCCCGTACTTGTCGGCAAGGCCCTTTCCGGCCGCCGACGGAGCTTTTGTTCCTCCCTTGAGTGTCACCACGTAACTGCCGCTTATGGTGCCGGGGTCCCCGGCGCCGAGTATCTGCCCCTCCGGTGCGGCGTGCGCGGGCAGGGTGCTGGCCGACAGGGCGGCGACACAGGTCACCGCGGTCAGGCCCCCCGCCCAGCGCAGACGCCGTATGCGCGTCCGTGCCATGGTGTGAGTTCCCCTCCTCAACTCGGCGCACGACGGCCCTCCGACACCGGGTGCACCCGGTGCGGACCGGTACGCCACGAGTCAGCCTCTCTCCATGTGAGAAGTCGCCACAAGGACGCCTACGGGGGCGGAATCGGCCATATCGTCGATGGGGGATGTGTAAAGGTTGCGGCTGCTTTCGGACGAAGGTGAGCGAAATAGACCCGTCCGGCGGCAGGGGACACGAACGATCAAGCCGAACCGGGGACTGCGGGCGAAGCTCCCAGCGAGGGCGACGCCTTCGCCGGTAACGTCGTGGGCCACGGCGACGCACACTGTCGTGCGGCGTCATCCAGCGAAGCGCCGAGGTGGAACCGTGAAGGCGATCCGTCGATTCACCGTCCGTCCTGTCCTCCCCGAACCCCTCCGGCCTCTGAGCGACCTCGCGCGCAATCTGCGCTGGTCCTGGCACGCGGAGACCCGCGAACTCTTCCAGACCGTCGACCCCGAGTGCTGGGCGGCATCGGGTCAGGACCCCGTACGGCTGCTGGGCAGTGTGTCGCCCGGGCGGCTCGCGGAGCTGGCCGAGGACCGCCGGTTCCTGCGCCGGCTGGCCGCGGCCGCCGCTGACCTGGGCGACTACGTCAGCGGCGGGCGCTGGTACCAGGAGCAGCCCGGCGAACTCCCCGCCGCCGTCGCCTACTTCTCACCCGAGTTCGGCATCACGGCCGCCCTGCCCCAGTACTCCGGTGGCCTCGGCATCCTCGCCGGCGACCATCTCAAGGCGGCCAGCGACCTCGGCGTACCGCTGATCGGGGTCGGGCTGCTGTACCGGCACGGCTATTTCCGGCAGTCCCTGTCCCGGGACGGCTGGCAGCAGGAGCACTACCCGGTCCTGGACCCCAACGAGCTGCCGCTCGCGCTCCTGGAGGAACCCGACGGCAGCCCCACCCGGATCTCCCTCGCCCTGCCCGGCGGCAGGTCGCTGCACGCGAGGGTCTGGCTCGCGCAGGTCGGCCGGGTGCCGCTGCTGATGCTCGACTCGGACGTCGAGGAGAACGGCCTCGGCGAACGCGGCGTCACCGACCGGCTCTACGGGGGCGGCAGCGAGCACCGGCTGCTGCAGGAGATGCTGCTGGGTATAGGAGGTGTGCGGGCCGTACGGACGTACTGCCGTTTGACCGGCCACCCGGAACCCGAGGTCTTCCACACCAACGAGGGCCATGCCGGCTTCCTCGGTCTGGAGCGCATCGCCGAACTGGCCGCCGGGGGGATGGACTTCGACTCCGCGCTGGAGGCCGTCCGCGCCGGGACCGTCTTCACCACCCACACCCCCGTCGCGGCCGGCATCGACCGCTTCGACCGCGAGCTGGTCGCCCACCACTTCGGCCCCGACGCCGAACTCCCGGGCATCGACGTCGAGCGCATCCTCCAGCTGGGCATGGAGACCTACCCCGGCGGCGAACCGAACCTCTTCAACATGGCCGTGATGGGCCTGCGCCTGGGGCAGCGGGCGAACGGCGTCTCGCTGCTGCACGGCAACGTCAGCCGCGAGATGTTCTCCGGACTGTGGCCGGGGTTCGACCCCGACGAGGTCCCCATCACCTCGGTCACCAACGGCGTCCACGCCCCGACCTGGGTCGCCCCCGAGGTGTTCCGGCTCGGCGCCCGTCAGATCGGCGCCCAGCGCACCGAGGACGCGATGACCGTCGGCGGCTCGGACCGCTGGGACGCGGTCGGGGACATCCCCGACCAGGACATCTGGGAGCTGCGCCGGAACCTGCGCGAGCAGCTGGTGACGGAGGTGCGGGACCGGCTGCGCACCTCCTGGCGGCAACGCGGCGCGGGCACGGCCGAGTTGGGCTGGATCGACGGTGTGCTGGACCCCGACGTCCTCACGATCGGATTCGCGCGGCGCGTTCCGTCGTACAAGCGGCTGACGCTGATGCTCAGGGACCGCGACCGGCTGATGGACCTGCTGCTGCACCCGGAGCGGCCCCTTCAGATCGTGGTGGCGGGCAAGGCGCATCCGGCGGACGACGGCGGCAAGCGGCTGGTCCAGGAGCTGGTGAGGTTCGCGGACGATCCGCGGGTGCGGCATCGGATCGTGTTCCTGCCGGACTACGGCATGGCGATGGCGCAGAAGCTGTATCCGGGCTGCGACATCTGGCTGAACAACCCGCTCAGGCCGCTGGAGGCGTGCGGTACGTCGGGCATGAAGGCGGCGCTGAACGGCTGTCTCAACCTCTCCGTCCTGGACGGCTGGTGGGACGAGTGGTTCCAGCCCGACTTCGGCTGGGCGATCCCCACGGCCGACGGCACCGGTACGGAGCCGGACCACCGCGACGACATAGAGGCGGCGGCGCTGTACGACCTGCTGGAGCAGCGTGTCACGCCGCGCTTCTACGAGCGCGGCCAGGACGGGCTGCCGGACCGCTGGATCGAGATGGTCCGTCAGACGCTGACCCATCTGGGCCCGAAGGTGCTGGCGGGCAGGATGGTCCGGGAATACGTCGAACGCCTCTACACCCCGGCCGCGCACGCCCATCGCGCGATGACACCGGACGCGGCGCTTGAGCTGGCGGGCTGGAAGGCGCGGGTGCGCTCGGCCTGGCACGGCGTCACGGTCGACCATGTCGAGACATCGGCGGCGACACCCACCGCGGAACTCGGCTCGACGCTCAGTCTCCGGGTGCGGGTCGGGCTGGGCGAACTAGGCCCGGACGATGTGGAGGTCCAGGCGGTTTCGGGGCGGGTGGACGCCGAGGACCGCATCGCGGACGCGTCGACGGTGCCGCTCAAGCCGACCGGGAACCCGGACGCGGAGGGGCGGTGGGTGTACGAGGGCCCGCTCGCCCTGGACCGGACGGGGCCGTACGGCTATACCGTCCGGATTCTTCCGGCGCATCGGCTGCTGGCGTCCGGCGCGGAGCTGGGGCTGGTGGCGGTGCCTTCGGAGGAGACGGGCGAGGGGGCCGGGGTGCTGATGCGGTGAGCACGAAGCGCGGGGGGGGGGGGGGGGGGGGCCCCGGGCCCCCCGCCCCCCCCGCGCCCCCCCCCCGGACCAGACAGTCGCTAAATCACCCTATATAAAAACACCCCACCCACTCTCCAC
>NZ_JBHYJA010000002.1:328844-364213 GCF_042740355.1 Streptomyces sp. NPDC059010 | reverse complement strand
TAGGGGGGGGGGGGGGGGGGGGGGGGGGGGGGGGGGGGGGGGGGGGGGGGGGGGCGCCCCCCGCGGGGGGGGGGGGGGGGGGGGGGGCCCCCCCCCCCCGCGCTCGCGCGGACTGCTCGTGGTCAGGCGATGGCCGTTGCGTAGGCGCAGTTCACCAGTGCCCCGCCGTTGGTCTGGCACATCGTCAGGGAGACGGACTTGCCGTCCGTGATGTCGAGGTTCTTCTGCTGCCAGCTGCCTGCGCCCGCGGTGTTCTTGATCTCCGCCGAGCCGCCGGACCAGGTGGCCTTGATGTACACCCCGCGGCCGTCGGCCTCGTGGTCGTTCGCCCACAGGTACTCGCCCTGGGCGGTGAAACCGGCGGTCGAGACCGCGTCGCTGCCGTAGGCGGGGTTGTACCAGCCGGTGTCGCAGTCCCGGCCGTCCAGGTCCACGCCGACGAAGCAGCGCTTGTCGTACGTGTCGGCCGAGGACACTCCCGCCATGGCGCCGACCACCAGCAGCGCCGCGGCTGTTCCGACGGTCCCCATTCTGAGAAACGTGCGCATGATTTCTTGCTCTCCCCCCAGGCCGGCTCTAGGCCGTGCCGATGCAGTACGGAATGACGTTGTTGGAGTTGAAGTCGATGCCGCCGGTGGTGGTGCCGTCCCAGTTGCCGAGGAATGCCCCGACGTGGACGGTCGTGCCCTCGGCTATGGAGAGGTTCACGTCACGGACGCCGCTGTCCGCGCCGTTCCTGTTCCAGTACCAGTAGTGGCCGTCGCCGTAGATCTCGATGTGCCCGATGGCGGAGTGGCCGTCGGCGAAGACGTCGTCCACCAGGAGGTGCTCGCCGTACGCCTTGAACGTGGCCTTGGCGCCGCCGTTGTCGGAGGAGTCGCTGCAGTTCTCCTCGGCGTGGGCGGTCGTCGACAGCCCCAGAGTGAGTGCCGCCATGATCGGAACAATCGCCGCCGCACGGCTGAACGAGCGCATTCTCATTACGTCCCCTTCTTTCGCGGTGATATGCAAGAGGCCTCGACGACGAGCTTCGGTCGCAGATCTGCCGAGAAAGGTGTCCCGGCAGTCGGACTCTGCTTGCAGACTTCCCACGACCAATGGCGCCCGCCGGTCCTGTGTCCCTTCGCGTCCAGCGTGTCGACGCTGATGCGGTCCGGAGCGAATCCCGCCTCGACGAGTGTCTGGACCGCCTTGCGCAGGTTCACGCCGAGAACCTTGGGTGTTTTACCGGGCGGCATGTCCCCGCCGACGCGAAGTGGGCATTTCTCGGAACGCCGGACCGCGAAATAGTCCACGGCGCTGAGGTTCGGCTTCTGCTTCTCGAAACACGCCTTGAAGTGGCTCGCGTAAGCCGGGCTGATGTACCGGCCCAGGCTTGTCGCATCGCGGAGGGAGAAACCCTTCCCCTGGTCCGCCGCCGTTTTCATGGCCGTGTCGAGCGGGAGGTCCACTCGGCGAATGGACGGCTCGGGCCCTTCGTCGGCCGTATCCTGATGGCCGCAGGCGGTGGCACCGCCCAGAATTGCCAGAGCCGCTATCACGCTCGCGAGTCTCACGGAATCGCTCTCCCCCCGGTATGGGGTAAAGGAATCATGGATGCGTTTGTCGGGTCAAGGGATTTTCCCGATCAAGGAGTTCTGCGAGGTCAAAGGGTTTTGCGGATTAAAAGATTCCGGGTTATTGTCCTCATTGTGGGGTAATTCCGATAACGCGGAATCGCCCGGTCAGTACTCCTGTGTCGGTGTGCACAATCGCCGCAGTACCGCTCCGCAGCGCCGCGCATACGCATGCTGCAGGACCCGGGTGGCCGGGCCTCCCGCCCGCGCGTACCACTTCGCCCCGCGGCTGAACGCGTTCACCGTCAGCCAGACGGTCCCGTCGCCCGTGCGCTCCACGACGAACGACTCCTCGCCGCACTCCGGATGACCGGAGAGCGTGCCGTACGCCCAGCCGATCCGTCGGTGTTCCGCGACCGTCCAGACCACCCGGCAGGGTGCCTTGATCATGCCGGCGAGGGTGACCGTGACCTCGACCTCGGGGGCGGCGCGATCGGCCGAGGCGTCGATGCCGACGCCCATCGCGCGGTGCATCTCCCAGGTCATGACCGCCTCGGCGGCTCTGCGGAAGACATCCTCGCCCTCGCCGATGCGGGTGCGCACGTGCAGGGGGTGGAAGCCGGGAGGGCAGAAGCCGGTCTCCCGGGTCGCGCCGACGTGGTCGTACGTGAAGGACATGGGTCACAAGCGTAAGGCGGCACCCGGGGATGCCTTCGTCCCGGGTGCCGCCTCGGACAACTACGTGCGCGTCAGCTCACGTTGATGGCGGACCAGGCCGCCGCCACCGCCTTGTACTCGGTGCTGCCGGTGCCGCCGTACAGGGCGGACGCCGCGCTCAGGGTCGCCGTGCGGGCGGCCTTGTAGTTGGTGGTCGACGTCATGTACTCGGTCAGCGCCTTGTACCAGATCGCGGCCGCCTTGTCGCGGCCGATCCCGGTGACCGTCGAGCCGTTGGACGTCGGGGAGTCGTAGCTGACCCCGTTGATCGTCTTCTTGCCGCTGCCCTCGGACAGGAGGTAGAAGAAGTGGTTCGCCGGGCCCGAGGAGTAGTGGACGTCCAGGCCGCCCAGCGAGGAGGACCAGCTGTCCTTGGACGCGCCGTCCTTGCTCGGCTTGTCCATGTAGCGCAGCGGGGTGCCGTCGCCGTTGATGTCGATCTCCTCGCCGATGAGGTAGTCACCGACGTCGGAGGAGTTCTTGGCGTAGAACTCGACCGCCGTGCCGAAGATGTCGGAGGTGGCCTCGTTCAGACCGCCCGACTCACCGGTGTAGTTCAGGCCCGCGGTGTTGGAGGTGACGCCGTGCGTCATCTCGTGGCCGGCCACGTCCAGCGAGGTCAGCGGGTTGGTGTTGCCCTCGCCGTCGCCGTACGTCATGCAGAAGCAGCTGTCGTCCCAGAAGGCGTTCACATAGGCGTTGCCGTAGTGGACGCGGGAGTAGGCGGCCTTGCCGTCGTTCTTGATGCCGGAGCGGCCGAAGGTGTCCTTGTAGAAGTCCCAGGTCTCCTGCGCGCCGTAGGCCGCGTCGACGGCGGCGGTCTGGTCGGTGGAGGAGCTGGAGGCGGTGCCGGTGCCCCAGGTGTCGTCCGCGTCGGTGAACAGCGTGCCGGCCGACGAGCTGGTGCTGCGGGCCTTGTTGTACGTCTTGTGGCCGCCGCGCGTGGTGTCGTAGAGCTGGAACGTCGAGCCCGACTTGGTCGTGCCGAGCGTGACCGTGCCCGAGTAGAGGCTCTTGCCGCTGCCGGTCTCGATGCCCTGGTACTCGAAGAGCTTCTTGCCGGTGGCGGCGTCGGTGATGACGTGCAGCTCGTTCGGGGTGCCGTCGTCCTGGAGACCGCCGACGACCGTCTCGTAGGCGAGGGTCGGCTTGCCGTTCGCGGCCCAGATCACCTTGCGGGGCGCCTTGTCCGCCTCGGTCTTCTTCGAACCGGCCGACTTGGCGAGCGAGACGGCCTGGCCCTCGGCCTTGGCCGCGCTGATCGCCGGCTTCAGCGAGGCGACCTTGATGGTGGCCTTCGTCGCCTTGGTGACGCCCTGGGTCCTGCCGGCCTTCGACTCGTGGACGACCAGGTCGCCGCCGAGGACCGGGAGGCCCGCGTAGGTGCGCTCGTAGCGGGTGTGGACGGTGCCGTCGGCGTCCTTGACGACGTCCTTGACGACCAGCTTCTCCTGGGCGCCGAGGCCTATCGCGTCGGCCGTCTCGGCGGCCTCGGCCTGCTGGTCCTGGATGAGCGCGGTGCGCGCGGCGGGGGCCAGCGCGACCGGGACGGCGAGCGGGCTCGCCTTTCTGCTGCCCTGCGCCTGGTCATCGGCGGCTGAGCTGCCGGCGGTCAGACCGGTGGTGAGGAGTGCTCCGGCCGCCACGGCGGTGGCGATGGCCAGAGTGGTGCGCTTGCGACGCGCGTAGAGGGGGGTCACACGAGCTCCTTTTGTGGGGGAAGCGCTGTGGTGCTTGTGCGGCGGTGCACGAACTGTGACACCGGGGGCGCGTACATGTCAGGAGGGTGCGGTGATGTTGGCCAAAACTTGACTGTCCGGTAAATGTTTCAGAAATGTGAACGGGCGCCGTCCCGACGGGAGTTGAACCCGCCGAGACGACGCCCTGTCAGAGGCCGACCGCGAACCGGCCTACGGGAAGGTGAGCTTCCAGCTGTTGATGTAGCCGGTGTCGATGTCCGCGTTGTCCTGGACCCGCAGCGTCCAGACGCCGTTGGCCACCTCGGAGGAGGCGTTCACCGTGTAGGTGGTGTTGAGGTTGTCCGAGCTGCCGCCCGTGCCGTACCCCTTCAGCGTGTACACCGTGCCGTCGGGGGCGAGCAGATCCACCTTGAGGTCACCGATGTAGGTGTGGACGATGTCCACGCCGACCTGGAGGTTGGACGGCGCGTTGCCGGTCCGGCCGGAGACCGTGATCGGCGACGTCACGGCCGCCCCGTTGTCCGGGATCGACACGTCGGTGTCGCTCTCGAACGACGTACCGCCACCGCCGCCGGGGCGGGAGCCCACGCTGACGCCCGCCCAGGCGTCCTGCACCGCCTTGTACTCGGCGCTCGTGGTGCCGTACAGCTCACCGGCCGCCGCGAGGGTGCCGGTGCGGGCGCCCGAGTAGTTGGTGTTCGAGGTGAACTTGGTGGTCAGCGCGCGGAACCAGATCTTCTCCGCCTTGTCGCGGCCGATGCCGGTGACCGGAAGGCCGTCCGAGGTGGACGAGTTGTAGGTGACACCGTTGATCGTCTTGGTGCCGCTGCCCTCGCTCAGCAGGTAGAAGAAGTGGTTCGCCGGGCCCGACGAGTAGTGCACGTCGATCGAGCCGATGCCCGAGTACCAGCTGTCCTTGGACGAACCGTCCTTGCTCGGCTTGTCCATGTAGCGCAACGGGGTGCCGTCGCCGTTGATGTCGATCTCCTCGCCGATGAGGTAGTCACCGACGTCGGAGGCGTTGTTGGCGTAGAACTCGACGGTCGAGCCGAAGATGTCGGAGGTCGCCTCGTTCAGACCGCCGGACTCCCCGCTGTAGACGAGGCCCGCGGTGTTGGAGGTGACGCCGTGGGTCATCTCGTGACCGGCGACGTCGATGGACGTCAGCGGGTGGGTGTTGCCCGAGCCGTCGCCGTACGTCATGCAGAAGCAGCTGTCGGACCAGAACGCGTTGACGTAGTTGTTGCCGTAGTGGACCCGGGAGTAGGCGCCGACGCCGTCGCCCCGGATGCCGCTGCGCCCGTGCACGTTCTTGTAGTAGTCCCACGTCAGCGCGGCACCGTAGTGCGCGTCCGCGCCCGCCGTCTCCAGGTTGGACGGGTTGCCGTTGCCCCACACGTCGTCGGAGCCCGAGAAGAGGGTGCCGGTGCCGGAGGTGCCGCGGTTGAGGTTGTACGTCTTGTGGCCGCCGCGCGCGCCGTCGGTCAGGTTGTACGTCGACCCCGACTGCGTGGTGCCGAGCGTCACCGTGCCGCTGTACATCGTGTTGCCGGTACCGGACTCGATGCCCTGGTACTCGTACAGCTTGGCGCCGGTGGCGGCGTCGGTGATGACGTGCAGCTCGTTCGGGGTGCCGTCCTCCTGGAGGCCGCCGACGACGGTCTCGTAGGCGAGGGTCGGCTTGCCCTTCGCGGCCCAGATCACCTTGCGGGGCGCCTTGTTGACGTCCGGGCTCTTGGCGTCCTCGGCCTTCGCCGCGGCCAGCGCCTGCTTCTGGGCCTTGGCGACGGACACGGCGGCGGTCGTGGTGGCCGGCTTGATGGCGGCGCGGGTCGCCTTCACGACGTCCTTGGTGGCGCCGGACTTCGTGGTCTCGACGACCAGGTCGCCGCCGAGGACGGGCAGACCGTCGTAGGTCCGCTCGTAGCGGGTGTGGACCGTGCCGTTGCCGTCCTTGACGACATCACGGACGACCAGCTTCTCCTTGGCGCCCAGACCGAGGTCCTTGGCGGTGTCCGCCTTGGTGGCGTTGGCCTCGCGTATCAGCTCGGCGCGCTGGGCGGGGGACAGCTTGACGGCCTCGGCGCCCGGGATGACCTTGCCCGCGGCCGACGGTGCCTTCTCCGGGGCTGCGGTGGCGGCGCCCGTCTGGACGGCCGCGGCGATCAGGGCGGAGACGCCTACGAGGGCCACGGCTGCGGCCCGGCGCTGCGTCGTGTGGGGGGTGCGTCTGTGGGAGGAACTGTCTCTCAACACTGACTCCTTCTGCGCGGCCGCGGATCACGCGGCCAGGGGAGACCGGCCGGCGGGTGGGCCGTCCGGGCGATACGGGGTGGTACGCAGAACGACGTGCGCGTGCGGGAGTTCGGCCGCGGACACCGTCATGTGACGGTGTTGTGGGGTTGCTGTGTCGCGGCCGTGGGAAGAGTGCCAGCTGACTGCGGTTACTGTCAGGACCGCGTCAGGAACTTGGCTGGAAATCGTTCGTTGTCCGGGAGTTCACGTTCGATAAACGGAACAGCAAGGGACCAGACGCCGATCAGATGCTCACTCGTCGATACGGCTGAGATCCCGTAGCCAGACAGCCGCGTTGCCGTCGGACGGCGCGCGCCAGTCGCCGCGCGGCGAGAGCGAACCGCCCGCCGAGACCTTCGGGCCGTTCGGCATCGCCGAGCGCTTGAACTGTGCGAACGCGAAGAAGCGGCGGCAGAACACCTCAAGCCAGCGCCGGATCTCGGCCAGGTCGTACGCCACCCGCTTCGCCTCGGGGAACCCCGGCGGCCAGGCACCGGCCGCCGTGTCGTGCCAGGCGTGCCACGCCAGGAACGCGATCTTCGACGGCCGGAAGCCGTACCGCAGGACATGGAAGAGCGTGAAGTCGTGCAGCGCGTACGGCCCGATCTTCGACTCCGTCGACTGCATCTCCTCGCCCGGTACCAGCTCCGGGCTGATCTCGGTGTCGAGGATCGCGGCCAGCGTCCTGCCGGTCTCCGCGTCGAACTGCTCGCTGCCGATGACCCAGCGGATCAGATGCTGGATCAGCGTCTTCGGCACACCCGAGTTGACGTTGTAGTGGCTCATCTGGTCGCCGACGCCGTACGTGGACCAGCCGAGCGCCAGCTCCGACAGGTCGCCGGTGCCGAGCACGATGCCGCCGCGCTGGTTGGCGAGGCGGAACAGGTAGTCGGTGCGCAGGCCCGCCTGGACGTTCTCGAAGGTGACGTCGTACACCGGCTCGCCGGACGCGAACGGGTGGCCCATCTCCTTCAGCATCAGCCGCGCGGTCGGCGTGATGTCCAGCTCGGCCGCGGTGACGCCGAGCGAGTTCATCAGCTTGTGGGCGTTGTCCTTGGTGTGGTCGCTGGTGGCGAAGCCCGGCAGGGTGAACGCCAGGATGTCGCTGCGCGGACGGCCCGCGCGGTCCATCGCCCGGGCGGCGACGATCAGCGCGTGCGTGGAGTCCAGACCGCCCGACACCCCGATGACGACCTTCGGGCCGCCGATCGCGCCCAGCCGCTGCTGCAGACCGGCGACCTGGATGTTGTACGCCTCGTAGCAGTCCAGCGCGAGCCGGTCGGCGTCGGCCGGCACGAACGGGAAGCGCTCGACGCGGCGCTTCAGCCCGAGATCGGCGGTGGGCGGGTCGAGCCGGAACGGGACCCGACGGAAGTCACCCGTCCGCCCGGCGTGCGCCCGCCGGTTGTCGTCGAAGGTGCCCATCCGGTGCCGCTCCTGCCGCAGCAGGTCGAGGTCGACGTCGGCCACCGCGTACTGGTCGCCGAGCGGGAAGCGGTCCGACTCGGCGAGCAGGGCGCCGTTCTCGTAGATCATGGTCTGTCCGTCCCAGGACAGGTCCGTGGTGGACTCGCCCAGACCGGCCGCCGAGTAGACATAGGCGGCCAGGCAGCGCGCGGACGCCGCCCGGCACAGCAGCCGGCGGTCCTCGGCCCGGCCGACCGTGATCGGGCTGCCCGAGAGGTTCGCGAGCACGGTCGCCCCGGCCAGCGCGGCCTCCGCGCTCGGCGGCACCGGCACCCACATGTCCTCGCAGATCTCCGCGTGCAGCACCAGGCCCGGGACGTCCTCCGCCTCGAAGAGCAGGTCGATCCCGAACGGCACCTCCGCGCCGCCGACCCGGATCGTCCCGCCGCGCTCGTCCTCGCCGGACGCGATCTGGCGGCGCTCGTAGAACTCCCGGTAGTTCGGCGGGTACGACTTCGGCGCGACGCCCAGGATCTGGCCCCGGTGCACGATCACCGCGCAGTTGTAGATCCGGTGGCGATGACGCAGCGGGGCACCCACGACCAGCACCGGCAGCAGGTCCGCCGACCCGGCCACCACGGTCCGCAGCGCCTGCTCGACGTCGTCCAGCACCGGGTCCTGGAGCAGCAGGTCCTCGATCGAGTAGCCGGTCAGGCCCAGCTCGGGGAAGACGGCGACCGCGACGCCCTCCCGCGCGCACGCCTGCGCCTGCCGCAGCACCGCCTCCGCGTTGGCCTGCGGGTCGGCGATGACGGTGTGGCCGGTACACGCGGCGACCCGCGCGAAGCCGTGCTGGTAGATCGACCAGAAGTTCAACGGACTTCCCCAGGAGAAGCGGACAGTGCTTGCCCCGAGCATAGATCGCCTGATCAGGCCGACGCCGCTCCGGGCGAGGCGGGGCGCTCCCCGTGCCACGACCGCCACAGCGCCGCGTACGCCCCGTCCGCCGCGACCAGCTCGTCGTGTGTGCCGAGCTCGGTGAGACGGCCGTTCTCCATCACGGCCACGCGGTCCGCGTCGCTGGCGGTGTGCAGCCGGTGCGCGATCGCGATGACGGTACGGCCGTCCAGTACGGCGGCCAGGGCGCGCTCGGTGTGCCGGGCCGTCGTCGGGTCCAGCAGCGCCGTCGCCTCGTCGAGGATCAGGGTGTGCGGGTCGGCCAGCACCACGCGGGCGAGCGCCAGCTGCTGGGCCTGCGAGCCGTCCGTACTGCCGCCGCCGTCGCCCAGCGCCGTGTCCAGGCCGTCGGGCAGCCGCCGTACCCAGGTGTCGGCGCCGACCGCGGCGAGGGCGGCCCACAGGTCCTCGTCCGTGGCGGACGGCTCGGCGATACGGAGGTTGTCGCGGACCGTGCCGAGGAAGACATGGTGCTCCTGGGTGACCAGCACGACCTGGCGGCGCAGCTGCTCCGGGCCGAGCGCGACGACCGGCACCCCGCCGACCGTCACCGAACCGGCGGTCGGCGCGTCCACGCCCGCGAGCAGCCGGCTCAAGGTGGTCTTCCCGGCGCCGGACGGGCCGACGACCGCGAGGCGCTCTCCCGGCCGCACGGTCAGGTCGACATCGCTGAGGACCTCGCCGCCACGGTCGTAGGCGTACCGCACGCCGGTCACGTCGATACGGTCGTCCGCGGGGGCGGGGGAGTCGGACTCCCTCGCCTGCGGGGCCTGCGCCAGGCCCTCCACCCGGGCGAACGAGGCGCCGCTGCTCTGCAGTTGCTCGACCCGCATCAGGATCTCGTCGAGCGGACCGACCATTTGCTGAAGGTACAGCGCCGCCGCGACCACGGTGCCCAGGCTGATCGTGCCCTGCGCGTGCAGTGCGCCGCCGACGAGCAGGACCGTCGCCACGGGGACGAGATAGGCGATCTCGACCGACGGGAAGAACACCGAGCGCAGGAAGAGGGTGTGCAGGCGGGTCCGGCGGGAGGTCTCCAGCGCGTCCCGGCTCGCCGTCACCCGCCGCCGCTCCAGCCGCAGTGCCTCCACCGTGCGGGCGCCGGACGCGGTCGCCGCGAGGATCTCCGCGACGTCCGAGGTGGCCGCGCCCTCGGCCAGGTAGCCGGCGCGGGCGCGGCGCAGATACCAGCGCAGCACCGGCCAGAGGCCGGCCAGGCCGAGCAGACCGCAGGCGCCGAGCAGGGGATCCAGCGCGACGACCGCGCCCAGCAGGAACAGGACCTGGACGGAGTTGATGAGCAGCTCGGGCCCGGCGTCACGCAGGGTGGTGCCGACGGCGGCCACGTCCGCGGTGCCACGCGCCGTCAGATCTCCGGTGCCGGCCCGTTCCACGACCGACGCGGGCAGGGCGAGCGTGCGGTCCACGAACTCCTCGCGGACGCGGGCGAGGGTGCGTTCGCCGAAGCGGTGGCCTACGTAGCGGGCCCAGCGGGCCAGCAACAGCTGGGCTGTAGCCGCTATCAGAATGGCCAGGGCGAGTTTGTCCACGGCCGATGTGCCGCCGCCGCGTCTGACTTCGTCGATGATGCGGCCCACCAGCCAGGGGCCGGCCAGACCGGCGATCGCTGCGAGGGAGTTCAGGGCGAGTACGGCCGTGAAGGATTTGGCGTCGGCTCGGATCAGGCGGATCGTGGCTTGTCTTACATCTTTGGGTTCCGCGATGAGGAGGGTTTTGCGGGGGAGAGCTCGGGACTTGGGGTTGTTTGCCGGGTGCGGGTGCTTCGTGGCTTGTCGCGCCCCGCGGCGGAGCCGCTTATTGATACGGCCCCGCGCCCCTGAGGGGCGTTTGGCTTCCGTCACCGGGCAAGCTCCTCGGCGTCTTCGTCCCGTGCCACCAGTGCTCGGTAACCCGGATCGGTGTTCATGAGTTCTCGGTGGGTGCCGGTGGCTGTGACCTTGCCGTCGACCAGGTAGTGGACCGTGTCCGCTCGGTCGAGGACCAAGGGGGACGTCGTCGTCACCAGCGTCGTACGGCCCCGTCTCGTCGTGTGCAGGCGTTCGGCGACCTGTGCCTCCGTATGGGCGTCCAGTGCCGATGTCGGCTCGATCGCCAGCAGCACCTCCGGGGCCGCCAGCAGTGCGCGGACCAAGCGGACTCGCTGACGTTGGCCGCCGGAGAGGTTGCGGCCCTGGGCGTCGATCGGGGTGTCGAGGCCGTCGGGGAGGCCACGGACGATGTCCTCGGCGACCGCCGTGTACACCGCTTGAGTGATCGCCGACTCGTCCCGGTCCGCGTGGCCGGCCGCCAGCTCCCGCAGCGTGCCCGCGAACAGGTCGGCCTCGTGGTCGGCGACCAGGACGCGCGCCCGGACCTGCGCCAACGCGATGTCGCTCAGGGGCACTTCGCCCCAGGTCGCTGCCGACGGGACATAGCGGCCGAGGCGGTCGACGACGGTCGTGGCGTCGGCCGGCAGCGCGGCGGCCAGTGCGGTGAGCCGGCCCGGCGGCACCCGCACCCCGGACTCGGGGTCGTGCAGTGCCGCAGGCTCCGCGGGCGCGTCCCGGGTGCCGGTGTCCGCCATCGGCTCCAGCCGCAGGAACCGTACGACCCGCCGCGCCGCCACCACTCCACGGCTGACCTGGTAACCGCACTCGATGAAGAACGCCACCGGCCCCACCAGCACCGCGACATAGCCGTACACCGACACCAGCTCGCCCACGGTGATGGCCCCCTGCGCGGCCAGCCGTGCCGCAAGCCAGGTCACCACCGCCAGGAACAGCGTGGGCAGCCCCACGCCGAGCGCCTGCACCCAGCTGGTCACCGCCCCGACCCGGTACCCCTGCGCCCGCAGCCGCTGCGAGTCCCGGTGGAAGGCGTCGGCGATCAGCCCCTTGCCACCGAGGCCGTTGAGGACACGCAGGCCGCCCGCGAGGTCGGCGATCCGTGCGGTCAGGACGCCCTGCCGCTCCCGGTACTCCGTCTCCGTACCCTGCAACCGCCCCAGCAGCGGCCCGACGAGCACGCCGACCAGCGGCATCCCGAGCAGCACCACCACGGCGATCGGCATCGACACCGACACCAGCAGACCGGCGACCACCAGATAGGCGACGACGGCACCGACGCCCGGCCCGACGACGGTCAGGGACTGGCTGATGGTCTGGACGTCGCCCACGCCGATCGTGACGACCTCCCCGGCCCCGATCCGGCGGGGCAGCGTGGCACCCAGTCGTACCGCGTGCCCGATCAGCACCTTGACCGTGCGGAAGTTGCTGTCCATCCGCACCCGCGTCATCGTGCGGTGCCGCATGATGCTCAGCCAGGCGTTGAACGCCCCCACCGCGCACAGCGCACCCGTCCACGCCGCCAACGCGCCGTAATCACCGGCCGCCAGCCCGTCGTCGACGGCACGGGACATCAGGTACGGGGTCGCCGCCAGCAGCACCATCCACACACTGGAGATCAGCGCACCCATCGCCGACCGCAGAGGCTGGCGCATGACGAGCCACCACAGATACCGCCATCCGCCACGAGAGTCGGGTGTCCCCGGATCCTCGTACGCGTCGATCATCGTTCCCCCGTTTCGCGCAGTGCTGTGCTGTGCCGTGCCGCTTACGCCAGACTGTCCCGCCATGCCCGGTGCAGATCCGCGAACCTGCCCGTCCCGGCGATGAGTTCGGCCGGTGTGCCGTCCTCGACGATCCGGCCGTGCTCCATGACCAGGACCCGGTCGGCGATCTCGACCGTGGACAGGCGGTGGGCGATGACGACGGCCGTGCGTCCGTGGAGGACCGTCGACATCGCGCGCTGCACCGCCCGTTCGCCGGGGATGTCCAGGGAGCTGGTCGCCTCGTCCAGGATCAGTACGGCCGGGTCGGCGAGCAACGCCCTGGCGAACGCGACGAGTTGGCGCTGACCGGCGGAGATACGGCCGCCCCGCTTGCGAACGTCGGTGTCGTAGCCGTCGGGCAGCGAGCCGATGAAGTCGTGCGCGCCGATGGCCTTGGCGGCCCGCTCGATCTCCTCGCGGGTGGCGTCGGGCCGGCCGATGGCGATGTTCTCGGCGACCGTGCCGGAGAACAGGAACGCCTCCTGCGTCACCATCACCACCCCGCGCCGCAGCTCGGGCACGGCCAGTTCGCGCAGGTCGACGCCGTCCAGCAGGACCCGGCCGTCGGAGGGGTCGTAGAAGCGGGCGAGCAGCTTGGCCAGGGTCGACTTGCCGGCGCCGGTGGAGCCGACGACCGCGACGGTCTGACCGGCCGGGATCGTGAGGTCGAAGCGGGGCAGCACCTCGCCGCCGGTGCGGTAGGCGAACCGGACGCCGTCGAAGACGACCTCGCGGCCGGGGTGCTTCGACTCCGGTGCCGGGAGCGGGCGGGGGGAGTGCGGTTCCGGGACGGACGGTGTCTGGGCCAGCAGTCCGGCGATCTTCTCCAGGGAGGCCGCCGCCGACTGGTACGAGTTGAGGAACATGCCGAGCCGGTCGATCGGGTCGTACAGGCGGCGCAGATAGAGCACGGCGGCGGCCAGCACACCGAGGGCCAGGGTGCCGCCCGCGACCCGGTAGGCGCCCCACAGCACGATCCCGGCCACCGCCGTGTTGGCGACGAGCCGGGACCCGACGACGTAGCGGGCCATCTCCAGCAGCGCGTCGCCGTTCGTGCGCTCATGGCGGGTGTTGAGGACCCGGAAGCCGGCGTCGTTGACGGCCTCCCGCCGGAACGCGCGCACCGGGCGGATGCCGTTCATCGTCTCCACGAACTTGACGATCACGGCGGCGATGGCCGTGGACCGCAGGGTGTACACGCGGGCGGCCCGCCGCCGGTAGAGCCGTACGAGGAGATACAGCGGCACGAACGAGGCCACGGCGACCGCGCCGAGACCGAGGTCCAGCCACAGCAGCATCGCCGAGATGTAGACGAAGGACAGGATGACGGTGACCAGTTCCTGCAGGCCCTCGTCGAGCAGCTCGCGCAGCGACTCCACGTCCGTGGTGGAGCGGGAGATGAGCCGGCCCGAGGTGTAGCGCTCATGGAAGTCGATGCTCAGGGCCTGGGCGTGGCGGAAGATACGGCCGCGCAGATCGAGCAGCACATCCTGGTTGACCCGGGCGGAGACCAGGATGAACCCGTACTGGAGCGCGCCCGAGGCCAGCGCGCACAGCAGATAGCCGACCGCGACCGCGATCAGCGGCCCCAGGTCGTCGCGCCGGAACGCCGGTACGGCCGAGTCGATGGCGTACGCCACCAGCAGCGGGCCCGCCTGCACCGCCGCCTGCTGGAGCAGCAGCAGGAGTGTGGTGAGGGCGACGCGGGCCTTCATCGGGGCGAGCAGGGAGCGCAGCAGGGCGGACGTGGCGCCCGGGGGAGTGGGCAGGACGTCGTGGTCGAAGGGGTCGCCGGGCCCCGGGGGCCGCTCGGCCGGCTGTTCCTTGCCCGGTGCGGTGGCGGTGGTCGCCGTCATCGGTCGGCCTCCTCGGTCCCGGCCATGAGGTGGGCGTACTCGGCGTTCGTGCGCAGTAGTTCGTGATGGGTGCCGACGGCGGTGACACGGCCGCCGGACAGCAGGGCGACCCGGTCCGCGAGCAGCACGGTCGACGGGCGGTGGGCGACGATCAGGGCGGTGGTCTGCGCGAGCACGTCCCGCAGGGCGGCCTCGACCGCGGCCTCGGTGTGCACGTCCAGCGCGGACAGGGGGTCGTCCAGCACCAGGAAGCGGGGCTGTCCGACGACCGCCCGCGCGAGCGCCAGCCGCTGCCGCTGCCCGCCGGAGAGGCTGAGCCCCTGCTCGCCGACCTGGGTGGCGGTCCCGTCGGGCAGGGCGTGCACGAAGTCGGCCTGCGCGACCGCGAGCGCCCGCTCCAACTCGGGCTCACCCGCGTCGTCCCCGGTGCCCATGAGAACGTTGTCCGCGACGCTGGCCGAGAAGAGGGTGGGCTCCTCGAAGGCGACGGCCACCATGGAGCGGAGCTCCTCGCGGGTCATCGCGGTGATGTCGTGACCGTCGAGGGTGATGCTGCCGGACGTCACCTCGTGCAGGCGGGGGACGAGCGCCGTGAGAGTCGTCTTGCCGCTGCCCGTCGCACCGACCAGGGCCATGGACTCGCCGGGGCGGATGTGCAGGTCGACGCGGTCGAGGACGGGCGGGGAGTCCTCGGGGGCGTCGGGATAGCGGAACGAGACGGCGTGGAAGCGGATGCCATCGTTGCCGGCTGCGGGGTCGTGGGGGCTGGTCGCGCAGTTCCCCGCGCCCCTGTGGGGCGCTTCCGTCTCCGGCGTTTCATCCATCACCTCGAAGTACCGCTCCGTGGCCGTCGCCGCCTCCTGGCTCATGGCCAGCAGGAACCCGATCGAGTCCACCGGCCACCGAAGCGCCAGCGCGGTCGACAGGAACGCCACCAGCGTGCCCGCCGACAGCTCCCCGTCCGCCACCCGCACCGCACCCAGCACCAGCGCCGCCCCGATGGCCAGCTCCGGCAGCGTCACGATGACGCCCCATATCGCCGCCAGCATCCGGGCCTTGCGCAACTCCGTGCCGCGCAGCGTCCCCGACAGCTCCCGGAACGCCCGGGCCTGACTGCGGTGCCGCCCGAAGCCCTTGATGATGCGGATCCCGAGGACGCTCTCCTCGACGACCGTCGTCAGATCGCCGACCTGGTCCTGCGCCCGGCGCGCCACCGTGGCGTACCGCCTCTCGAAGATCACACAGGTGACGATCACCGGCACCGCCGGGATCAGGATCACCAGCCCGAGCGTCCAGTCCTGAAGCAGCATGATGATCACGCCGACGAGGATGGTGACGCCGTTGACCAGCAGGAACGTCAGTGGAAACGCCAGGAACATGCGCAGCAGCATCAGATCGGTGGTGCCCCGCGACAGCAACTGCCCCGACGCCCACCGGTCGTGGAACGCCACCGGCAGCCGCTGCACATGCCGGTACAGATCCGCCCGCATCGACGCCTCGACCCCCGCCAGCGGCCGCGCCACCAGCCACCGCCGCAGGCCGAACAGCAGCGCCTCGGCGACCCCGAGCAGCAGCAGACACAGCGCCCCGAGCCACACCCCGGCCGGATCCCGGTCGGCGACCGGTCCGTCCACCATCCACTTCAGGACGAGCGGAATGACCAGCGCCAGACAGGAGGCGACGACCGCCACGAACGCGGCCGTGAACAGACGCAAACGCACCGGCCGCACATACGGCCACAGTCGCAGCAGCGTACGTACGGCGGATCGGTCGGACCTGTCCTCTGCGGTTGCACGTGTCGTCACCATCAGCAGCGAGCCTACGGATCGCCACTGACACTGCCCACCGAGTTTTGGCCGGTCCGCGATCGGCCGCTGGTCCTACGACCTGCGCGTTCGAGGGATCGGACGCAGTGATGCGAGGGGGTCGTACGACGCCGTCAACCGATCGGTCGATACGGCTTCGAGCGCGACGGCCGATGTGCCGGCCCCCGCCCCGCCGCGACGCTGATGCCATGTCCGTCATAGAAGTCACCGACCTGCGCAAGTCCTACGGCGGCCGAACCGTCGTCGACGGCGTCTCCTTCGCCGTCGAGGAGGGCGAGATCTTCGGCATCCTCGGCCCCAACGGCGCCGGCAAGACCACCACCGTCGAGTGCGTCGAGGGCCTGCGGGTCCCCGACGCCGGCCGCGTCCGGGTGACCGGCCTCGATCCCGTCGCCGAGCACGAGGCCACCCGCCGGGTGCTCGGCGCGCAGCTCCAGGAGAGCGAGCTGCAGGCCAAGCTCACCGTCCGCGAGGCGCTGGAGCTGTACAGCGCCTTCTACCCGGACCCGCTCGACTGGCGGCCGCTCGCCGAACGCCTCGGCCTGACCGCCAAGCTCACCAGCCGGTTCGGCAAGCTCTCCGGGGGCCAGAAGCAACGGCTGTTCATCGCGCTAGCCCTGGTCGGCAACCCCCGGGCCGTCGTCCTGGACGAGCTGACCACCGGCCTCGACCCGCGCGCCCGCCGGGACACCTGGGAGCTGATCGAGGACATCCGCGCGAACGGTGTGACCGTCCTCCTCGTCACCCACTTCATGGAGGAGGCACAGCGGCTCTGCGACCGGATCGCGGTGATCGACAAAGGCCGGGTGGCCGCCCTGGACACCCCGGCCGGGCTGATCCGCCGCTCGGCGGGCGCCACCGTCATCAGCTTCACGCCGTCCGCCCCGCTCGACGAGCGCGACCTCAACGCGCTGCCCGCGCTCGCGTCCGTCGAGCACCGGGACGGCCGGATCACCCTCGCCGGCACCGACGAGACGGTCAACGCCGTCCTCACGCTCCTCGCCCGCACCCACATCACGGCCCATCAGCTCCGGGTCAACGACGCCACGTTGGACGACGCCTTCCTCGACCTCACGAAGGGCGACACGACGAGCGACACGAAGGAGGCAGCGGCATGAGCGCGGCCCTGATCAACACCGCCGTACTGAGGACCGAGGTCCGGCTCTTCCGCCGGGAGCCCGGCGCCCTGTTCTGGATGCTGGGGTTCCCGACCCTGCTGCTGGTGATCCTCGGCTCGATCCCGGCCTTCCGGGAGAGCGACCCGTCGTTCGACGGGCTGCGCCCGATCGACGGCTACGTCCCGGTGGCCGTGCTGCTCGGCATGATCGTCGGCGGGATCCAGGCGATGCCGCAGACCCTCACCGGCTACCGCGAACGCGGCATCCTGCGCCGGATGTCCACCACCCCCGTCCGTCCGGCCGCCCTGCTGTCCGCGCAGATGCTCCTCTTCGGCGGCGCCGCCCTGACCTCCGCGCTGCTCGCCCTGGCGGTCGGCCGGCTCGCCTTCGACGTACGGCTGCCGCGGCAGGGCTTCGGATACGCCATGGCCCTGCTCCTGGCCGTGCTGGTCGCCCTCGCGCTGGGCGCCGTGATCTCCGCGCTGTCCCGGACGACGAAGATCGCGGGCGCCATCGGGTCGGCCGTGTTCTTCCCGGCGATGTTCTGCGCGGGCGTGTGGATGCCGGTGCAGACCATGCCGGACGTGCTGGCGAAGAGCGTCGGCTACACGCCCTTCGGCGCGGCGGCCGAGGCCCTGAACCAGGCGGCGGCGGGGGACTGGCCGGGCTGGGGCCATCTGGGCGTGCTCGTGGCCTGGACGGTGCTGCTCACGGCCGGAGCCGCGCGCCGGTTCCGCTGGGAGTAGGCGAGGGGCCGTGCAGACTGAGTGCATGACCGCGGGGGACGCACAGATCGACCGGCACTGGGAACAACTGCACACCTGGGGGCCGTACGGGCTGCTCGGCGTCAGCGTCGCCCTGTCGGCCGTCAGCCCGGACCTGATGAACGGGCCCGTCGAGTGGTACGGCGCCGGGGCCCTGGTCCTCGCCGGGATCGCACTCCAGCTGTGGTGGCACCGCACCCGGCCGCGCCGCACCGACCGCGGCCGGACGCCGTCCCGGGCCGGGACCGCCTACTACATCGTGCGCTGGGCGATCGCGTTCGCGCTCACCTGGATCAACCCGTTCTTCGGGTTCTACGCGGCCAGCGGCTACATGGACGCCGACGAGCTGATCCCGGGCATGTGGCGACGGCTCGGACTGTTCGCGAGCGCGGTCACCCTGGCCGGCTCGCAGTCCGGCGGGCTGCCACCGAAGAACGTGGGCCAGTGGGGCGCCTTCGCCGGGCTCCTGGCCGCCAACTTCGCCCTCCAGTCGGTGATCGCCCACCTCACCGAGCAGGAGGAGCGGCGCTCCCGCGAACGCGCCGCCACCATCGCCGAACTCGAACGCACCAACACGGCGTTGCAGCAGGCCCTCGACGAGAACGCCGCCCTCCACGCCCAACTCCTCGTCCAGGCCCGGGAAGCGGGCGTCGCCGACGAGCGCCGCCGGCTCGCCGCCGAGATCCACGACACCATCGCCCAGGGCCTGACCGGCATCATCGCCCAGCTCCAGGTCGTCGCGAGCGCCCCCGACCTGCCCACCGCCCGCACCCACCTCGACCGCGCCGCGACCCTGGCCCGGCACAGCCTCGGCGAGGCCCGCCGCTCGGTGCACAACCTCGCGCCGGTGGCGCTGGAGAACGCGGGGCTCGCCGAGGCCCTGAAGAAGACGGTCGCCGAATGGGGTGAACGGACGGGTGTACGGGCCGATTTCACCGTCACCGGCACGGCTGAGCAGCTCCACGACGAGGTCGCGGCGACCCTGCTGAGGATCGTCCAGGAGGCGCTGTCCAACGCGGCCCGTCACGCCCGGGCCTCCCGCGTCGGCGTCACCCTGTCCTACCTGGGCGACGAGGTGATCCTCGACATCCGCGACGACGGACAGGGCTTCGACCCGCTCGCCCTCCCCGAACGCACCCGCACCGGCGGCTTCGGCCTGGACGGCATGCGCGCCCGCGCCGAACGCATCGCGGGCTCCCTCACCGTGGAGTCCGAGCCGGGTCACGGCACGGCCCTGTCGGCTCGCGTACCGTTGGTCCGCCATGACTGACGAGGTCTCTTTGCTGATCGTCGACGACCATCCCGTGGTACGGGACGGTCTGCGCGGCATGTTCGACAACGCCCCGGGCTTCCGGGTCCTGGGTGAGGCGTCCAACGGCGTCGAGGCGCTGGAGCGGGCCGCCGCCCTCGACCCGGACGTGATCCTGATGGACCTGCGCATGCCGGGCGGCGGGGGAGTCGACGCCATCCGGGAGCTGACCCGCCGCTCCGCCCGCGCGAAGGTTCTGGTCCTGACGACGTACGACACGGACTCCGACACGCTGCCCGCGATCGAGGCGGGCGCGACGGGCTATCTGCTGAAGGACGCCCCGCGCGACGAGCTCTTCACGGCCGTCCGCGCGGCGGCGGAGGGCCGCACCGTCCTCTCCCCGGCCGTCGCCTCCCGCCTGGTGTCGGCGGTCCGCGCCCCCGGCAACGAGCCGCTCTCCGCGCGCGAACGCGAGGTGCTGGCCCTGGTCGCCAAGGGCACGTCCAACCGCGAGATCGCCCGCGAGCTCTTCATCAGCGAGGCGACCGTGAAGACCCATCTCACCCACCTGTACGCCAAGTTGGGCGTCAACGACCGCGCGGCGGCGGTCGCGACGGCGTACCAGCGGGGGATTCTGGGCTAGCCGGCGTACGGCAGTCAGCCGGGGTACGGCAGCAGGGTGGCGGCGGTCTTCTCCCAGGCCGCCTTCAGTTCCGCCAGCAACTCCGGCTCGTCCGGGGCCCGGTCGGCCTGTTCGCGGGCGTCGGCGGCCAGGTTGTAGAGGTGGTCGGTCTTGTCCGCGTCCTGGTAGTACTTCCAGTCGCCGCGCCTGAGCGCACGATTGGCCCGCACCCGCCAGAACAGGTCGCGCTCCGGCAGCTGCTCGCCGCGCAGCAGATAGCCCGCGAGACTCGTGCCGTCCAGCGGGTAGGCCGGGTCGGGGCGGGCGCCGCCGAACTCCAGCAGGGTCGCCGTCCAGTCGGGGGAGAAGTTCGGCTCGTGGCTCACCTGGTGCCCGTCGATGCGGGCGGGCCAGCGCACGAGGGTGGGCACCCGGATGCCGCCCTCCAGGAGGACGAACTTCTCGCCGCTGAGCGGCCAGTTGTAGGAGTAGCGCTCGCCGCCGTTGTCGCTGGCGAACACCACCACCGTGTTCTCCTCCTGCCCGGACCGGCGCAGGGCGGCGAGGACCTCCCCAACGGCGGCGTCGAGGCTCTGCACCATCTCCGTGTACTTCTCCACCGAGCCGCCGTCGTAGTGGTTGAGCGCCCGGCTGACCTCCGCCCGGCTCTTCGCAGCCCGGATCTTCGCCTCGATCTCCGCGCCGGTCTCCTCATCCCCCTCCGCCAGCCAGGGCCAGTGCGGGGTGGTGAAGTTCAGGTTCAGCAGCCAGGGCCTGTCGTGGTCCCGGCCGACGTACTCGACGGCCCGCTCGGTCAGCACGGTCGTGTAGTAGCGCAGGTCCTTGTACTCGGCGTCGCCCTCGTAGAGGTCGTACGTGCCGAGCTGGCCGAGCTTGGAGAAGTACTCCAGGACGCCGCCGAAGTTGCCGAAGAACTCGTCCCAGCCCGACTTGGTGGGGCTGTGGTCGGGCAGCCAGCCGCAGTGCCATTTGCCGATCAGCGCGGTGGCGTAGCCCGCCCGCTTCAGTAGGGAGGCCAGGGTGGGGTGGTTCGGGTCCAGCCCCTGCGCCTTGTCGGCGATGGGCTCGGCGAGACCGCCCGGCGTACGGCCCGGGTACCGCCCGGTGTACAGGCTGAACCGGGTGGGTGAGCAGGTCGCCGACCCGGAGTACGCGTCGGTGAACCGCACGCCCTGCCGGGCCAGCCGGTCGAGGTGGGGAGTCTTGATGTGCGGGGCGCCGTACGACGACAGATCGGCCCAGCCCAGGTCGTCGCCGAGGATGACGAGGATGTTGGGGCGCTCGCCGGAGGAGGTGGGGCGGGCCTTGAAGGGGCGCTCGGCGGGGGAGGCTGCGGCGTTTTCGGCGGCCTCGGCGGCAGTGGTCGTACCGGCGACGGCGGTCACGGCGCCACCGCCGACGAGACCACCGAAGGCACGGCGGGATATCTCGGGCATGCGCTTCAGTCGATCAGCGGGCCCGGCCCCCTGACCAGGAATCCGGCGCGGAGTTCACGGGACTGCAACGCCGCCTTGGCACACCGCGCTCAGTCGAGCACCCGCAGCAGCAGCACCGCCCGCCCCGGCACCGTGATCGCCGCCCCCGCCGGATGCTCCACGCCCGGCGCCTCCCCCTGCTCCTCCCTCGACGTGTCGACGACCACCTCGTACCGCTGCGCCCACGGCGGCCCCGGCAGCACGAAGCTCGTCGCCCGGTCCCCGGCGTGCAGCACGGCCAGGAAGCTGTCGTCGAGGACCGGCGCCCCGCGTTCGTCGCGGCCGGGGATGTCCCGCCCGGACAGATACATGCCCAGCGTGGCGGCGGGCGCGTACCAGTCCCGTTCCGTCATCTCGGTGCCCCGCGCGGTGAACCAGGCCAGGTCCCGCAGCCCGTCCGCCGAGTGCGCCCGCCCGGAGAAGAACGCCCGGCGACGCAGCACCGGATGCCGGTGCCGCAGCTCGATCAGCCGGGACGTCAGATCGAACAGCGCCTTCCAGCCCGGCTCCTCAAGGAGCCCCCAGTCCAGCCAGCTGATCTCGTTGTCCTGGCAGTAGGCGTTGTTGTTGCCGCGCTGGGTGCGCCCCAGCTCGTCGCCCGCGACCAGCATCGGCACGCCCGTCGACAGCAACAGCGTCGTCAGCAGGTTCCGCAGCTGCCGTCGCCGCAGTGCCCGCACCTTCTCGTCGTCCGTTTCGCCCTCGGCGCCGCAGTTCCAGGCCCGGTTGTCCCCGGAGCCGTCCCGGTTGCCCTCGCCGTTCGCCTCGTTGTGCTTGCGCTCGTAGGACACCAGGTCGCGAAGGGTGAAGCCGTCGTGCGCGGTCACGAAGTTGACGGAGGCGTACGGCCGCCGACCGCCCCACGCGTACAGATCGCTGGACCCCGACAGGCGGTACCCCAAATCCCGTACGTCCGGCAGCGCGCCCCGCCAGAAGTCGCGTACGGCATTGCGGTAGCGGTCGTTCCACTCCGTCCACAGCGGCGGGAAGGCCCCCACCTGGTAGCCGCCCGATCCCACGTCCCACGGCTCGGCGATCAGCTTCACCCGCCGCAGCACGGGGTCCTGGGCGATGACGGCGAGGAACGGCGAGAGCATGTCGACGTCGTGCATGGAGCGGGCCAGAGCGGCCGCCAGGTCGAACCGGAAACCGTCCACGCCCATCTCCGTCACCCAGTACCGCAGCGAGTCGGTGATGAGCCGCAGCACATGCGGCTGGACGACGTGCAGCGTGTTCCCGCAGCCGGTGTAGTCCGCGTACCGGCGCGCGTCCGACTGGAGCCGGTAGTACCCCCGGTTGTCGATGCCCTTCAGCGACAGCGTCGGGCCCAGCTCGCCCGCCTCCGCCGTGTGGTTGTAGACGACGTCCAGGATGACCTCGATCCCGGCCGCGTGCAGGGCGTGCACCATCCGCTTGAACTCACCGACCTGCTGACCCGTCGTACCGGAGGCGGCATAGGCGGCGTGCGGGGCGAAATACCCGATCGAGTTGTAGCCCCAGTAGTTGCGCAGGCCCTTGCGCAGCAGATGGTCCTCGTGCGCGAACTGATGGACCGGGAGCAGCTCGACGGCCGTCACGCCCAGCCCGGCCAGGTGCTCTATGGCCGCCGGATGCGCCAGACCGGCGTACGTCCCCCGCAGCTCCTGCGGAATCCCCGGGTGCAGCTTGGTGAACCCCCGCACATGCACCTCGTAGATCACCGAGTCGGCCCACGGCGTCTTCGGCCGGCGGTCGTCCATCCACTCGTCGTCCGGGGCGTCGTCATGGACGACCACACCCTTCGGGACGTACGGCGCCGAGTCACGGTCGTCGCGCACGGTGTCCGCGACATGCTGCTGGGGCCAGTCGCGGACATGGCCGTACACCTCGGGCGGCAGGCTGAAGTCGCCGTCCACCGCGCGTGCGTACGGGTCGAGCAGCAGCTTCGCCGGGTTCCAGCGGCCGCCGGTCCACGGGTCCCAGCGGCCGTGCACCCGGTAGCCGTAGCGCTGACCCGGCATCACACCCGGCACGAAGCCGTGCCAGATCTCGTGCGTCAGCTCGGAGAGCCGGGCCCGGGTCTCCTTGCCCTGGTCGTCGAAGAGACACAGCTCGACCGCTTCCGCGCCCCCCGCCCACAGCGCGAAGTTGGTGCCCGCCACCCCGTCCGGGCCGACCCGGAAGCGGGCGCCGAGCGGCACCGGCGTGCCCGGCCACACGGGCACGGCGGGGGTCTTGCGCCGCGCCCCGTTCACGACGGCGGCCGGGCGCCCCTCCTCAGCGGCGACCGCGGCGGCCACCGCCTCCTGCTCGGCTGCGCTCGACACCTGTCGGCCTCCCACGGCTCAGGGACCACACGAGGGGAGAGGAGAGCACGCGGTCGTCCCTGGCCGCGGCTCCCCGTCGCGTCGTCCTCCCCACTGTTCTGCCCACCGTGTGGCTCGCACTCACGTTTCCCCAGGACCACCCCGGTCGTTGGGGTCTTTGTGAGGCATGTACAAGGGCGCGCGCGGCGCGCGGGGGCCGTGCTGGCCGCCGTACTGACATGGGCCGGCCTGCTGGCCGGGGTGGCCGGCTGCACTGCGGGCGGCGGTGGCATCGACCAGATGCTGGGCAAGGCGCCGGCGCCCGAGGACGTCATCCGGGTGACGCCCGACGACGGCAGCAAGGACGCACGCCCCGACGACCCGCTGCTCGTCCGGGTGCTCAGCGGGCGCCTGGAGTCGGTGAAGGTCGTCAGGTCCCAGGACGCCCAGGACTCCCCGGTGCCCGGGCGCATCTCCGAGGACGGCCTGCGCTGGGAGCCCGACACCCCCGGGCTCGCGCTGGCCGCCAAGTACACGATCGACGCGGTGGCCCTCGACGGCCACGGGCGCCGCAACGCACGGCACACGACCTTCACCACGCACGTCCCCGACGAGCGGTTCATCGGATACGTCACCCCGGAGCACCGCTCCACCGTCGGCACCGGAATGATCGTCTCCCTGAAGTTCAACCGGGCGGTCGAGAACCGCGCCGCCGTCGAACGCGCCGTACAGGTCACCGCCGAACCGGCCGTCGAGATCCGCCCGCACTGGTTCGGCAAGGCCCGCCTCGACTTCCGCCCCCAGTACCACTGGAAGCCCGGCACCCGCGTCACCGTCGCGCTGCGCCTGCGGGACGTCGAGGGGGCGCACGGGGTGTACGGGCTCCAGGAGAAGACGTTCTCGTTCACCGTCGGCCGCCACCAGGCCGCCCTCGTCGACGCCGCCAAGCACACCATGCAGGTCCGGCGCGACGGCGAACTGCTCGCGACCGTGCCGGTCACGGCCGGCTCCCCGAAGAACACCACCTACAACGGCAAGATGGTCGTCACCGAGATGCTCGAACTGACCCGGATGAACGGCGCCACGGTCGGCTTCAAGAAGAAGAACGGCAAGGGCGAGTACGACATCCCCGACGTCCCGCACGCCATGCGGCTCACCGACTCCGGCACCTTCCTGCACGGCAACTACTGGGCCGACTCCGACATCTTCGGACGGACCAATGTCAGCCACGGCTGCGTCGGACTCAGGGACGTCAAGGGCGGTGGCTCCGAGACGCCCGCGGGCTGGTTCTTCGACCGCAGCCTGGTCGGGGACGTCGTCGAGGTCGTCCACAGCAACGACAAAAAGGTCGCTCCCGACAACGGCCTCGGAGGATGGAATATGGGCTGGAAGGAGTGGAAGGCGGGGAGTGCGGTGAAGTAACAGGACAGGGGGGTGGGTTGCTCGACCCGTCGGCCGGCTGCCGATGTTGGAACGGAACGGTGACAAACGCGCGGCGTCGATGCCCTGGCCTTGTGGTTAATATTCGCCGGTGCGCGCCGCGGGCGCGCGGGGGAGCGGGCTGACCAGGCCCGACAGGGCGCTGAGCCCGGGAGGGGAGAAGGACTTGAACGTGCGGCCGATATCGGGGGCGTCGGTTGACGCGCGCGCCAGGCGTGGGCGCAAGGGGCTGCCGGCGCTGGCCGGTGTGCTGCTGCTCGCCGTCACCGCGTGCGGGGGCGGCGGAGCGGACTCGGGGAGCGGCGACGGCAAGGGCGGGGACTCCGGCACGGCGGAGGCCAAGAAGTCCCGGGCCGTCGTGACGATAGCGCCGGGGGACGGCGCGAAGTCCGTCGAGACCAGCGGCGCGCTGAAGGTGACCGCGGCCAAGGGCAAGCTGACGGCCGTCGAGGTCAAGGACGCCAAGGGCAAGGCGATAGCCGGGCAGATATCCGGCGACGGCGCCAGCTGGACGCCGGCCACGCATCTGGCCGCCGCCACGAAGTACTCGGTGCACGCGGTCGCCAAGGACTCGGCCGGCCTGGAGGCCGCCAAGGAAGCCGACTTCACCACGCTGACCCCGAAGAACACCTTCCTGGGCAACTTCACGCCCGAGGACGGCTCCAAGGTCGGCGTCGGAATGCCGTTCTCCGTCCGCTTCACCCGGGGCATCACCAACCCCGAGGACGTGGAGAAGGCCATCAGCATCAAGACCGAGCCGGCCGTCGAGGTCGCGGGCCACTGGTTCGGCAACGACCGCCTCGACTTCCGTCCTGAGAAGTACTGGAAGACCGGCACCAAGGTGACGGTCCAGCTCAACCTGGACGGGGTGGAGGGCCGCCCCGGCGTCTACGGCAAGCAGGCCAAGACGGTCTCCTTCACCATCGGCCGCAACCAGGTCTCGGTCGTCGACGCCAAGAAGCACACCATGAAGGTGATGCAGGAGGGCAAGGTCGTCAAGACCATCCCGGTCACGACCGGCAAGCCCGGCTACGACTCCTGGAACGGCCAGATGGTCATCAGCGAGCGGCTCCGGGTGACCCGTATGAACGGCGAGACCGTCGGCTACGGCGGCGAGTACGACATCAAGGACGTCCCGGACGCCATGCGGCTGACCGACTCGGGCACCTTCATCCACGGCAACTACTGGGGCGGCGACGCCTTCGGCAACTACAACGCCAGCCACGGCTGCATCGGCCTGCGGGACGCGCGCGGCGGCTACGACCGCGACCTGCCGGCCGCGTGGTTCTTCGACCACTCGATCGTCGGCGACGTGGTCGTCGTGAAGGGCTCCAACGACGACATCGTCGCTCCGGACAACGGCCTCAACGGCTGGAACATGTCCTGGGAGAAGTGGAAGGCGTAAGCAGGTCCTTGTTTTTCGGCAGCGGCCCGGGTGTACGACCTCATGTGAGGTACGGCACCCGGGCCGTTCCCGTTAGTCCCCGTTAACCTGCTCGCATGACCGTGAATCTCGAAGTCGCCGAAGGTGTCGGTACCCTCCGCCTCGACCGGCCGCCCATGAACGCGCTGGACGTGGCCACCCAGGACCGGCTCAAGGAGCTCGCCGAGGAGGCGGGGCGGCGTGACGACGTACGGGCCGTGGTGATCTACGGCGGGGAGAAGGTGTTCGCGGCGGGTGCGGACATCAAGGAGATGCAGGCCATGGACCACACCGCGATGGTCCTGCGCGCACGGGCCCTGCAGGACTCGTTCACGGCGGTGGCCCGGATCCCGAAGCCGGTGGTGGCCGCGGTGACGGGCTACGCGCTCGGCGGTGGCTGCGAGTTGGCGCTGTGCGCGGACTTCCGGATCGCCGGGGAGAACGCCAAACTGGGCCAGCCGGAGATCCTGCTCGGCCTGATCCCGGGCGCGGGCGGCACCCAGCGGCTGGCCCGTCTCGTCGGCCCGTCCAAGGCGAAGGACCTGATCTTCACGGGCCGTATGGTGAAGGCGGACGAGGCGCGGGAGCTCGGCCTGGTGGACCGTGTCGTGGCGCCGGAGCAGGTCTATGCCGAGGCGCACGCCTGGGCGGCGAAGCTGGCGCAGGGCCCGGCGATCGCGCTGCGTGCGGCGAAGGAGTCGATCGACACCGGCCTGGAGACGGACATCGAGACCGGCCTCGCGGTGGAACGGAACTGGTTCGCGGGGCTGTTCGCGACGGAGGACCGGGAGCGCGGGATGCGGAGCTTCGTGGAGGAGGGTCCGGGCAAGGCGAAGTTCCTCTGAGAGCGGAGGAAACCTCGGTCTGAAACTCGGCCGAATCACTTGCAATTGACGGGATGTCTGATCCGGGTCCCTCGATGGGGCGGTTTATGGGAGCCTTAAGCCAGCCTTAAGCGTGTCTTGTCGAGGGAGCCCGCCGATTGCCTCCAGCAGACTCATCGTCGCAGGTCGGACGGGCTGCGGAGGGCCCCGAACTGCCGCTGTCATATGCCGACGGGGTCTTGCGGAATGCGAAGTTCCGGGGGGTCTATTCCGCGGGAACGGCCCCGGAGGGCCCGGTGGGCGGCCATGATGGGGGCATGGCGGGGCTGGAGGGTATCGAACAGCCGCGGGGACATCGCCGTGCCACTGCGGCGCGCTGGTCGCCGGGGGTCGAGGACGAGGCTGCCTCGAAGGCGCTGGAGCTGTTCGGCAATCCCACGGAGGCGGAGGTTCCGCTCCCGTCCCGCCCCGAGTCCGCGGCGACCGCGCGGCGGCTGGCGCAGGTGGTCGTGCTGCGTCAGTGGGGCCTGACCCCGAAAATGACGGAGGACGCGGTCCTGCTCGTCTCGGAGCTCGTCGGCAACGCGGTACGCCACACGGGAGCGCGGGTCTTCGGCCTCCGTATGCGCCGCCGCCGGGGCTGGATCCGCATCGAGGTCCGTGACCCCTCGCGAGGGCTGCCCTGTCTGATGCCGGTCCAGGAACTCGACGTCAGCGGCCGGGGCCTGTTCCTCGTCGACAAACTCTCCGACCGGTGGGGTGTGGACCTGCTGCCGCGCGGCAAGACGACGTGGTTCGAGATGAGGGTGGCCGACCGCTAGGTGAGGCGGCCGGGGCGAGGGCCGGTCGGGTGCAGTTGGGTGTGGCGACCCGTACGGGCCGCTTATCGGGTGAATCATGCGTTTTTCGACGCAATACTCATTAAATAGTGCGGTGACCTCGACCGACCGCCCCGGGGCCCACCCCGCCGCACGGAAGAACCGCCGATGAACCTCACCCCCCGCACCCTCCTCGCCGGCATCGGCCTCCTCGCGCTCGCCGCCTGCGGCACCGAGTCCGTCAAGGACAGCAGCCGGACCGTCGAGTCCCCCGGCAAGGGCACCCAGGCCGCCATCCCCGCCCCGCCGAAGAAGAAGGCCATCAAGGCCCTGCCCGGCATGCCGCCCGTACTGGACCCGAAGGACGTCTACGCCGCCGACCGCCCGGGCAAGCTCTCCCCGGTCGTCAAGGACTTCCCGTCCCGCGTCTACGTCCCCAACAGCGAGTCGGACACCGTCTCCGTCATCGACCCGAAGACGTACGAGATCATCGAGACCATCCGGGTCGGACGTCAGCCCCAGCATGTCGTGCCCTCCTGGGACATGAAGACCCTCTGGGTCAACAACAACCGGGGTCACACCCTCACCCCCATCGACCCGAAGACCGGCAAGGCGGGCAAGGACGTCGAGGTCCACGACCCGTACAACCTCTACTTCACGCCCAACGGCAAGTACGCCGTCGTCATGGCCTCCCTCGACCGCGAACTCGTCTTCCGCGACCCCCACACCATGAAGCGGATCAGGACCGAGCCGGTCAGCTGCTACGGCGTCAACCATGCCGACTTCTCCCTCGACGGCCGGTACTTCATCGTGTCCTGCGAGTTCAGCGGCGAACTGCTCAAGGTCGACACGGAGCGGATGAAGGTCGTGGGGCAGGTGAAGCTGCCCTTCGACGGTGCGATGCCCCAGGACGTGAAGGTCTCGCCGGACGGCAAGAGGTTCTACATCGCCGACATGATGGCCCACGGCATGTGGGTCCTGGACGGCGACAAGTTCACCGAGCCCACCCTCCTGCCCACCGGCAAGGGCTGCCACGGCCTCTACGTCAGCCGGGACTCGCGCGAGATGTACGTCTCCAACCGGGGCGAGGGCAGCGTCTCCGTCTTCGACTTCGGGAAGAACAAGCTGACCAAGAAGTGGCACCTGCCCGACGGCGGCAGCCCCGACATGGGCGGCGTCTCCGCCGACGGCAAGGTGCTGTGGCTGTCGGGCCGCTACGACGGCGAGGTGTACGCCCTCGACACCCGCACCGGAGAACAGCTCGCCCGCATCCCCGTCGGCAGCGGCCCGCACGGCCTCGCCGTCTACCCGCAGCCGGGCCGCTACTCCCTGGGGCACACCGGTATCTTCCGCTAGCCGACGACGAGTTGGGCGGTTGGTTGACCGGCGGTCAGCGGACACGCCGCCGTATGGGTGACGCTCCACGAATGGCCCCCGTGGGCCCGGGATCGTACTCGCATGATCACCTCTCGCCTGCGGCGCCGGGCCGCTGCCGCCGTTCTGTCCCTCTCGGCCGTCCTCATGACGACGGCCGCCACGGCACCCGGCGCCGCCCCCGCCCCGGCCACCGGCCGTTCCGCCATGGCTGCCGCGACCGGTGCCAGGGCCGCCGCCCCCGGCCCGGTCGCCTGTCCCGTCCAGTACGACGACAAGATCAAGGCGGCCGTCGACCGCCGCGTCGACGTCGACCGCATCACCCCCGCCCCGGCGTGGCGCACCAGCTGCGGCACGCTCTACCGGGCCGACGGGCGCGGCCCGGAGATCGTCTTCCAGGAGGGCTTCAAGCCGAAGGACGTCGTGAACGGCCAGTACGACCTGGAGCAGTACGTCCTGGTCAACCAGCCCTCCCCGTTCGTGTCCACGTCCTACGACCACGACCTGTACAAGACGTGGTGGAAGTCGGGCTGGAACTACTACATCGACGCCCCCGGCGGCATCGACGTGAACCAGACCATCGGCGACACCCACAAATGGGCCGACCAGGTGGAGGTCGCCTTCCCCGGTGGCATCGCGCGGAAGTACATCATCGGCGTCTGCCCGGTGAACAAGACGACCAAGGTCGAGATCATGAGCGGCTGCCAGAGCAATCCGCACTACGAGTCCTGGCACTGACGCCTCTCCGGGGGACCGTGCGGGGGGCCCGTGGGTGGTCGCCGCGCTGGAGGTGCGGACGGGCGGTTAATCTGACCTGCGGCAGCAAGCCAGCACAACACGACAGACGCGGGTAAAACGCGAGTAAAGGGGCGGACCGGTGGCGCACATCGACATCGAGGAAGCACGCAAGCAGTTCGAGCGCATCGATGCGGACGGTGACGGCACCATCACCGCCGCCGAGTTCAAGTCCGCCCTGGCTCAGGGCGGCGACTGGAACGTCACCGAGGCGGTCGCCGAGGCGATCATCAAGAGCCGCGACCTGAACGGCGACAAGCTCCTGTCGTTCGAAGAGTTCTGGGCCTTCCTGAACAAGTGATCTCCACCGAAGGGGCGCCTTCCCGACCGGGAGGGCGCCCCTTCGGCGTGCGCGACCGCCTGCTCCCGCCGTCAGGCGTTCTCAGCCCATTCGCGCAGCTCGGCCTTGCTGGAGAAATTCGCGACGTTCTTGTCCAGCGGGTGGTCCGTGTACTGGTGGAAGCGCCACTTCGCCTGGATGCGAGGCTTGCCCGCCGTCACGTAGTCGGCGATCCAGAGGCCGTCGCCCGCATAGGACGTGGTGTCGACGTTGAGCCAGTAGTGCCTGTTCGCGTACAGGATCACCGGATTGTTCGGCCGCTTCTCCTTCACCTTGCGGATGAACAGGTCCTTCTCCGCGTTGCTCGCATGCGTCCCCTCGCTCGTCGTCTCCCAGTCGACCGCGAGGATGTCGCCCGCCCTCTCGGGAGCCTTGCCGACGAAGTAGTCGGCCTGGGCGGAGAGGTTGCCGGGCCACAGGAAGTGGTAGAAGCCGACGACCAGACCGGCGTCGCGGGCGCGTTTGGTCTGGGCGGTGAGTTTGGGGTTGATGTAGGAGCGGCCCTCCGTCGCCTTGATGAAGACGAAGGAGACGCCGTCGGTGTCGTAGGACGAGGACTGGTAGGCACTGACATCGATGCCACGGATCATGGTGGGGGCTCCCGGAAGGCGGGGTGGGGGGACGGGAGTTGATGATGCCCCGCGCGCGTGCCGCGGGAACATCGGCCGGATCAGGGTGGATTGGCGTCCGCGATCCGGTCGGCCAGCGCCGCGACCGCCGACAGCAGGGCCGGCGGCGGCAGGCCGAGGTCCAGGGCGTGGGCGGTGACGGTGATCCCGGCGTGCCGGATGACGTGGTCCGTCGGGCCGTCCGCGGTGGCGGCGGCGTAGACGAGGTGCCCGCGCGGGAGGTTCAGGGCCGTGCAGTAGCCGAGCAGTTGGTACAGGTGGTCCACGGGCGGGGCGGCGGCCCGCAGGCGGGTGTACTTCGCGTCCACGACGGAGACGGGGCGGCCGGCCCGGTAGAGCACCAGGTCCGGCCGGAAGCCGACCTGTCCCGCCTCGTCCAGGCGGTGGTGGGCCTCCTGGGCGGCGCACCGGACCCGGTGGCGGGACAGGGCGGCCCCGAGGGCCAGCTCCACGAAGCGCTCGAACACGTCCGGCATGTCGAGCAGGAAGCCGTCCGTCCCGGCGGGGGTCCGGCCCGTCGGCTGCACGGACCGGCCCGACAGGACCAGCTCGGCCAGTCTCAGGGCGGGGCCGTAGCGGGCGTTGAGGCGGGTCGGTGTCCAGCGGGGCGCCGGCTCGCCGGGCCGTAGCGGCCGTACGCCGGTTAGGCGGTCGGCGAGGTGGCGCAGGGTCCGGCGGGTGGGGGCGGGTACGCCCGGCAGCCCGGCGGCGAGGAGCAGGGCCGCGAGCAGGATGCGGTTCTCGGTGATGTCCGGGGTGTGGTCGTCGTAGCGGACGGCGACCGGGAGCGGCAGGCCGACCCGGCGCAGCTGGTCGGCGGTGCGGACACGGCCGCGGATCAGGGGGAGGTCCTCCTCGACGGTGCGGTAGCCGTGCAGGACACCCGCCTCCAGGGTGCGTCGTGCGGTGCGGGCGAGGAGATCCGCGACGGCCGGCAGCAGGTCGTCGGCCTCGGCCGCGGTGACCGGCTCCGGCAGCCAGGGGTCGGTGGGGGAGTAGGAGAGCAGGAACAGCAGGTCCCGGACCGCGAGCTTCGGGCGCAGGTGCAGTCGCACCGTCCCGCCGGACGGGCCGTGCAGCCGCACCAGCCCCACCTTCTGGTTGCCGGACAGGCGCCAGCGGCCGCCCGTCATCGGGGCCAGCCGTACCAGCCCCGGCATCGAGAGCAGGGCGGCGACCTGGTCGCCGGTCAGCTCCCGCACCGCACCCGGCCCGCTCTCGCGCACCGTGAGCTCCAGCGCGCTCACGCCTCCTCCGTCAGCGCGGCCCGCAGGGCGGCGAGCCCGTACTCCTCCTCGACGTCGACGCCCGTGCCGTAGAGCTGGTCCTCCAGCAGGGGCAGGATCTGGGTGCGCCAGATGAGGTCCAGCCCCTCCGGCCGGGCCACGCCGGGCTTCATCAGGTACGACGGCCCGATCGCCCGGTCGGCGTCACCGAGCCGGGCGTTGAGCTCGGCCAGCAGCCGGGCGGCGGTGTCCGGCAGCCCGCGGGAGTGCAGCCAGCGCTCCAGCAGCCCTTGGACCGGCGGCCGCTCGGGCGACAGCCGGCGGAAGGCGAAGCGGCGGCGCATCGCGGCGTCGACCAGGGCGATGGAGCGGTCGGCGGTGTTCATCGTGCCGATGAGGAACAGGTTGCCGGGCAGCTGGAAGGGGTCGTGCGGGCTGTACTGCGTGGTGACCGGCTCGTCCCGGTACTCCAGCAGGAAGTACAGCTCGCCGAAGACCTTGGCGACATTGGCCCGGTTGATCTCGTCGACGATCAGGATGTACGGGTTCGCCGGGTCCTTGGCCGCCCGCTCGGCCAGCAGCCGGAACGGCCCCGGCAGCACGTCGAACACCACGGAACCGTCCTCCCCCCGGACCGGCCGGAAGCCCTCGAAGAAGTCCTCGTAGGTGTAGGAGGGGTGGAACTGCACCAGCTGCACCCGGTCCGGGCCGGCCAGATGCCGGGCCAGGGTGCGCGCGAGGTAGGTCTTGCCGGTGCCCGGCGGGCCGTGGAAGACGAGCTGGCGCTGCTCCTGGAGCTGCTCGGCGGTCTCCCGGAGCCAGGGCAGCGGCATCATCAGCTGGGCGGCCAACTCCTCGGTGACGGGCGGGAGTTCGAGCGGCTTGGTGACGTCGGCCTCGATCAGCGGTTCGGCGACGGCGTCCTCAAGGCCGGCCCGCTCGGCGAGCTCGGCCGCGACGCTGCTGATGTCGTACAGCGCGGGCGGCCGGGTCAGCTGGACCTGCACCGTCTCCGGCAACTCGGCCCTGCGCAGCGGGCGGTCGGCGGTGGCCCAGCGCACCGGGCGGCGGCGGGCGTTGTCCGGTCCGTCCGAGAGGTCGTACGACGCCGGGCCCTGGACCGTGCCGACGTGGACCTCGTCCGGGGTGACGGTGACCGCGAGGTCGCCCGGCTGCATCTCGGTGAGGAAGGCATGCAGCTGGTAGGCGGCCTGCCCGCGCGACTGGACGCTGGACTCCGGCATGGCCTCCGCGACGGCCCGCTGGACGTCCCGTTTGGCGGAGTCGGCGGGGATCTCGGGCATCTCCCGCCAGGACAGTGAGCAGTAGCCCTGCGCGAGCCACGCGGGGACGAAGTCGTGCCCGTCCACGTTGTTCCCGCGGACCAGCCAGCCGCGCTGCCCCCGCTCGACGGAGCCCTTGCGCCACCGGCTCACCCAGGGCTCGTGGTAGAACCACACGCGTTCCCCGGTCCGCACCCGCAGCGTGCGCTGGAGCGCGAGCAGATCGCGGTCGTCGTCGCCGGTGACCTCGGGCAGTTCGTCGGCGAAGGCCCGGATGATCTCCTGCTTGTGATGGGCGCTGGCGATCGGCTCGAAGGCGTCCGGGAAGAGCAGGTACAACAGCACGTGGATCTGCGCCCGCCCCTTCTTGTGCCCCACCGACCGCTGCACGTCCAGGCACTCGCCCCGGAACCGCCAGGGGTCGTTCAGTACGGCGTTCCGCTCGGCGGGTGCCATCTCGGTGAGCCGCTCCACCAGCAGGACCAGGATCTGGAACTGCGCCCACCGGTAGTTGAGGAAGCCCTGGCCGCCGTTCATGAAGCCCTTGAGGCATGCCTTGAGGTCGTCGGGGACGGCCGGCTCGACCAGGCTGTTCCAGGACAGCACCTCGTCCAGGATCTGCAGCTTCTTCGCGACGCCGATCTGCGCGGGGACCAGCGGCGCCATGTTCACGAACAGCAGCTCGGCCGCCAGCACGATCGTCAGGTCCGGCGCGCCGTCGAGCTGGCGCCGCAGCTTGACCAGGAACGTGTCCGAGGACTCGTCCGGCTGGTCCACGAAACGGGTGCGCAGATCGACGGCCCGGGGCCTGGTCCACGACTCGTGCGGCGGTGCGAACGCCGACCTCCCGCTCAGCACCCCGTCCCGGAAGACCCGTTGCACGGCCGCCACGACGTCCGCCCCCACGATGTCGGCCCCCACCGGCTGTTCCACCGCCATGCCGCTCCCTGTGCTCGCTTGCTCACTCCCGTGCTCGAAGTGCCCACAGTAGAAGGGAGCTTGGCGCTATTCCCAGCGGTTGCGCTCCGAGACGTATCGCAGGGTCCGGCCCGGGGAGGAGGAGAGGTCGAGGTCGAAGAGCTGCCGGAAGGCGTCGTCCGGCAGATTCGGTGTGAAGGCGAGACGTACGGTCGTTTCGGTGTCCTCAAGCATCAGCACGGGGCCGCCCTCGACGACGGGTTCCGGCTCGGGCGCCGGGCCCGTGGCGCGGCGCAGCGCTCCGCCGATGACGCCCTTGAGCGCGCGGTAGGCGTCCTGGGCGAGGTTCTTGCCGCACTCCTGGAGGAAGCCGCTGAGCGGCAGCACCACGAGCACCATCCAGGTCAGTGTGGCGCTGCGGTAGTTGCCGACGACCGCGCCCTGCGCTCGTACGCCCAGCCCGGCCAGGCCTCCGTACAGCGCCGCCTGTTGCTCGGCCGTCGTGCCGGGGGCGAAGTAGACATGGGCGGCGGTCGGGGTGGCCGCCGCGTTCGGTTCAGTCATCGTGCTGCTCCTTCTCCAGGCGCCAGATCTGTACGCGTCCGTCGGCCTCCGCGGCGGCCAGCAGGCGGCCGTCGTCGCTGAAGGCGACCTCGGTGACCGGGCTGCCGTGGTGCTCGACCCGGGGCCGCCCGTGGACCTTGTCGCTCTCCAGCGACCACAGGCAGACCCTGCCGTGGGGGGGGCCCCGGGGGCGGGGGGGGGCGGGGGGGGCCCCCCCGCCCCGGGGGGGGGGGGGGCGGGGGGGGGGGGGGGGGGGCCGGGGGGCGGGCCGCCCGTC
>NZ_JBHYJA010000002.1:304927-328834 GCF_042740355.1 Streptomyces sp. NPDC059010 | reverse complement strand
GCCGGCCCGTGCACCTTGTCGCTCACCAGCGACACCAGGCAGCCCCGGCGGTCGTCGGCCCGGGGGGCCAGGACGCGCCCGCCCGGGCCGACGGCGACGGTGTTCAGGGCGCCGCGGTGGGGGATGCGGCGGACCGGTGTGCCGTACGGCAGTTCCCACAGACAGGCGAACCCGTCGGCGCCCCCGGTGATCAGGCGCTTGCCGTCGGGGCGGCCGAACACCACGGCCCGCGCCGGCTCGGTGTGGACGAAGGTGCGGGCGGGGGTGTACCGGCCGTGGGTGTCCCACAGCAGCAGCCGGCCCGCGGTGTCGGCCGTCACCAGGTGGCTGCCGTCCGGGCTGAAGTCGAGGTCGGTCACCGTGTGGTGGACGGGCAGCCGGTGCAGGATCCGCCCGTCCTCGGCCCGCCAGATGGCGGCCTCCGTCCAGCCGGCCGTGGCGATACGGGCGCTGTCGGGGCTGAAGCACAGCCGGCGCGGGCCGCTGACGGTCTCCCGCCCGAAGTCGACGGCGCCGACCTCCTTCCCGTTGGCGGTCCGCCAGATACGCATCCGGTGCTTGGTGGCCGCGGCGAAGAAGGTGCCGTCCGGGCTGAAACGGACCGTGCGAGGGCCGTGGTTGAGCAGGCCGAGGGACAGGGTCAGCGCCGTGCGGCCCTTCTCGACGTCGACGATCTGGACGGTGCCGCTCTCCGCTCCGATCGCCAGCAGCTCACCGCCGGGACTGAAACCGAGCGAGTGCGCCGAGGCGCGGGAGCCCAGCTCCTGGACCAGGCTCAACCGGGGTACGGTCGGCCGCTCCAGGCACACGCCGTGCGCGGAACAGGGGCCGCGGTCGGTGCCGCGGTCGGGGCGGTCCGCTCCGCTCGGGCGAGGACGCGCCGTCGACGGCACGGCAGCGGCGGTCGGCTGGGGGTGCACATCGAAGATCCGGTCGGTTCCGGACTCCAGATACAGCACCGGCGTCCCCCACTCCAACGACCCCTTCAGCTCGGTGCGCATCGCCAGCCGGGCCTTCTGCACGGCCACATGGACGGCGTCGTTGCGCGCCAGACAGGTGTAGAACTCCCGGCCGAACTCCAGGGCGGCCCGGTCGCTGATCGGGAACTGCATGGCGGCCACCGCGGGCACGCCCTTGCGCAGGATGGCGGCGGCGGGGCTGGAGAACGGGTCCGAGGTGGGGGAGTAGTCGGTGCCGCACGCGTTGAGGACCACCAGCCGCAGGGTGCCGTCGCTCAGCAGCGGGGAGACGTCGGGCGCCGGCATCTCGTGCCGGTCGCCGGTTCTGCCGTCGGTGAAGGCCAGCGTGGCGCCGCCCGTGCCGGGGTCGAAGCCGCCGTGCCCGATGAAGTGCAGCACATGCGGCCGGGTCCGCCGCACTTCCTCGCGCAGATCGCGCCAGCTCTGGCCCGGCACCCAGGTGAGATCGACGATTCCGGCGCGCATCAGCTCGCGCAGGGCCCGGTGCAGCTCCGCGCGCTCCTGCTCGACCGAGAGTTCCTCCAGGTCGGAGGGGCGGGCGACCATGCCGAGGACCCGCAGCGGGGTCTCGACCGACAGCGGGCCCCGGGTGGTCGGCAGATCGAGCTCACGGACGAAGGCGTGGTCCACCGCGAGGTGCTCGCCCGCCACGGGGTCGTAGAGGAACTCCCAGGGCAGCCGGTCGAGACCGCCGGAGTGGGCGTTGAGGCTGATCCGCAGCGTCCGCCGGTCGTGCTGGGCCTGGGCCCGGCAGCGCAGCAACAGGGCTCGGGCCGTCTCGTCGAAGAGCGAGCCGAACATCAGCGTGCCCAGCTCCCGGACCAGTGCCGTCGCCGGGCCCGGCAGGTCCGTCGACAGCCTGACGCGATCGGCGACCCGCTCCAGCAGTGCGTTCGCCCGCGGATCGGCGGTGAGGAGCGGCCGCTCGACGCGGCAGCTGCCGATCGTGGTCCTCAGGTGGGCCATCTGCGCGTTGCCCACGGCATGGAGAGCGATGTCGAAATCGAGCGCCTCCCGTACCTCTCCCATGTGCGCTTCCCCCGAACCGATTTGGCGTCGCCACCCCCCAGGGCGAGCGAATGTGAGCCCGATGGTACGGCCGCGTGTCGGGCACGAGCAGGGGTTTGACGAGCATGCCGAGAGTAATTTCGGAAAGGGCATGTCCGCCCGCCGTCCGTCGTGCCATGCTGACTTCCTGCCGTTTCCGGCCACACGAATGATGATCGCCGGCCGGAGGCGTTATCGGGGGGATCATGGCAACGGGTGGATTTCAGCAGCAGCCACAGGAACAACTCTGGTTCGGAATAGGTGTAGTAGGCCCCAGTCGGGTCGGAAAGACCTCCTTGATCGTGTCGTTGATCGAGGACGCGCCGCGCATTCTGGCGGGCCGGGATGCGGTACTGCGTGTCCATGACCAGCCCACGACCGACGCCGTCAACCGCAGGCTCAACGAGCTGCGCGGGGCGGTCCGTGCGGGATCTTTCCGCAGGCAGGCGCTGCGCAGCACCGAGCGCATGACGTACTACAAACTGGCCCTGGAGACCGGGATAGCCGGTATCGCGGTGTATCTGAACGTGCTGGACTTTCCCGGTGGATGGCTGAGTCCGGAGCAGCACGCCCCGCGTCCCGAGGAAAAGTGGCAGGAGTGCCGCGAGTTCATCAGCCGAAGTACGGTGCTACTGGTTCCGGTGGATTCTACCGTCGTGATGTCCGCCACCGACCCGGAACATGAACGGATGGTTCCGGAACTGCTGAAAATCGCCCAGGTGGAACAAGTGGCCGAATCCTGGGCCACCGCCCGCGGCACGGAACCGGAAAACCGCGCTCTCCTTCTGCTGGTGCCCATGAAGTGCGAGAGCTATTTCAATGACAATGGTGGCTCGAAGGACGAATCCGGGCTGCTGTTCAAGAAGGTGGAGAAGATCTACGGCCGCGCCCTGGACGTCGTCCGGGCGAATGCCCCGCACGCCCAGATCCTCTACTGCCCCCTCGACACCCTCGGCTGTGTCGAGCTGACCGGCGCCCAGAGCTGGCTGCCGGACGGGGACGGGCTCCAGCTCAGCGCCGAGTTCACCGTGCGCCCTCCCGGTGAGATCTCAGTGAAGGGCGCCGAGGAGATCCTCATCGCCGTCTGCCAGAACCTCGCCGCGGTGCGGCACGCCGGGCAGCAGGAGAAGACCCGGCAGTGGGAGGAGCGCCACAGGGAGATCGAGGTCGTACGGGGCCGCCCGATGACCCTCCGTGAGCGTTGGCGCAGCCTGGTCAGCGGCGAGCGGTGGGAACTGCGCGAGAGAGGGGAGTTCGCCCGCAAGCAGGCCGTGCGCGCGCTCCGCCAGGAGGAGCACTTCGAGCAGCTGGTCGCCGACCTGGCGCTGCGCCCCATGGGGCCCCGGATTCGCGAGCTGTGAACCCGTCACCACCGATCACCATCCGCCGGGCGTGAGAGGAAACGACGGTGCGAGCACATGTACTGACACGGGGCTGGCGACGGCAGGACGACTACACCTTCTTCCCCGCGCTTCCGGAAGACCGCTGGTGGGAGCGGTACGGCGCATACGCCGACTTCGACTACCCGTTGCTGCTCGTGGAGGCCGACGGGGTGTCCTGGCGCGCCTACCTCGGCGGCCTGACCACCTCGCGCGAGGACGTCACCGGCACCCCCATCCGGCTCTCCCTCGCCCTCACCGGGGACTGCGGCCCGGGACCGGAGACGGACTGGGCGGCCCGGCTCGTGGAGGAGCACGTCCACGGCCAGGGCCGGGGCGATGAGGCCGTTGCGGCGGCTGAGAAGGGCGCGCTGGGGGCCCTCGACCAGGTCTTCGACGAGGCGGCCGTGGCCACGCTGTTCGCGGGCCCACCCGAACCGGGAGCGGGCGCCGGCGACTTGGTCGACACCGCCGTACGCGGACATGCCGACACCGGCGTACGCGGACATGGCAGCACCGCCGTACATGGGCCTGCGGACACGGCCGACAGCAGGTCACCCGTCGACCGCCCGTCCGCCCCGTCGCCGTCCACGCCCACCGGCTCATGGGTGGCCGGGATCGGCGGGGCCGGGGCGCGGAACGCGTTCGTCGACCACGCCGGTGCCCTGCTCGCCGGGACGGTCACCGGACGTGCCCTGGTCCTCAACAGCCTCCACGATCCGGACGCGTTGCCCCGGCCGGCCCCCGACGAACACCTCGTGGTGCTCGCCGACGCCCCCGAGGAGAGGTTCGGCGGCACGCCGGTGGCCATCGGGGGAAAAGCCTCAGGGCGGTCACCGGCCGCCCGGGTGGACAGCCGGCTGGTGTGGGCAGCCCTGGCGGCGGCAGCGGCGGTCGTCCTGCTCCGGTGCGCCCGACGCCGGAACGCACCCCGGCACCGGGCCATGTGACGGTGCGGCCCGAACCGCAGCACGTGGCCGCACCGCAGCACCCGGAGACGCCGAAGCCGCCCTCCGCCGTGTCGATGGTCATGTTCTCGCCCGGTTGCCCCGACGCACCGGACGGTGCGGGAGCGGCCCGGTCGGCGGGCGTCTTCCGGCAGTTCGATCTGCAGGTGACCTGGAGCGCCGAGGACGTCGACGGTGCCCGGGAGGCTCTGCTCACCCGGCAGGGCCTGGCGGCGGGGAGCCTCTGGGTCGAGCCGGCCAGGCACGGGCTCGTCGGCCGGCTCTGGCGGGGCGTGGTGCGTGCGACGAGCGGGGTGATCCCGGGACGGGCGCCGGGTCCGGACCGGACCCCGCGGCGCGCCCTGCTGAGCCTGGACGCGGTCCCGGCTCCCCGGTCGGCGGACCGGCCGCCACCGGTCGGTGAATGGAATCTCCTGCTGATGCCTGTCTGGCGTACGGCAGCGGGCACCACCCTGGCGGTCGCGCAGCTGCCGGTGCCCTGTCAGGAATGCGATCAACCGCACGGCGGCGGAATCTGCGTGCTCCTGCCGCTGTCAGGAAGCCAGGAACAGTGACCACGTCCCCGCGCCGGGTGCGTTTCCCGGGAATCTCCTCCGAAGCCTACGAACACCCCTTCGCGCAGGCCGCGTTGTCGACCGTACGTAAGGCCAAGGGCTTCGACCTCGTGCTCAGGAAGGTGATGGGCGCCCCGGGCGAGGCCGCGATGCGGATGCACCACCTCGCCTGCGCGGTGAAGGTCGGCGACACCCAGTTCCCCCGCCTCAACCAGGTGATGAACGAGGCCGCGCACACCCTGGACGTCGTCGAGCCGCCGAGCCTCTACGTCAACCGGGGCATCGGCTTCAACGCCGTGACCATCGGCTTCGACAAGCCGTTCATCGTGCTCGGCGCCGAACTCGTCGACCAGATGAACGAGGACGAGATCCGCTTCGTCATCGGACACGAACTGGGTCACGCCATCTCGGGGCACGCCCTCTACCAGAGCGTGGCCTGGTTCCTGGCCGCGGTCGGCGCGGGAGGTCTGCACGGGGTGCCCGGCGGCCCCCTGGTGCTGAAGGGGATCGAGCTGGGCCTGCAGGACTGGGGACGCAAGTCCGAACTGTCCGGGGACCGGGCCGGCCTCCTCGTGGGACAGGACCTGGAGGCCGCCGTCCGTACGCTGATGATGCTCGCGGGCGGCCGGCAGACCGCCGAGATGAACCCGAGCGCCTTCCTGGAACAGGCCGCCGAGTTCCAGGACGCCACCGGCCTGCGCAACCGCATCGTCAAATGGATGATGCCGTCCTCGGACCACCCCCTGCTGGTGGTCCGCGCCGCCGAACTCGACCGCTGGGTGCGCGAGGGCTCGTACAGCCGGATCGTCCACGAGGGCGACTACCCGCTGCGCGGCGAGTCGGCGTCCGTGAAGGACCGGCTCGCCGAGGGCCTCGGCGGGGTCGGGCGGGCACGGGCCTCCCTCGACGCGGCCGACGGCACCGCGGGCAGCCGGCTGGGACGCCTCGGCAGCCTGGGCAGCCGTGCGGGGGACGGCACCCGCGGCTTCTTCGGCCGCCCCCAGTGACGCAGGACAGCTGACCACCGCACGGCACGGGGAGGCCACGGTGTACGAGCAAGAGATCAGCAGGCGCAACCCGGGCTGCTTCCTCTTCCTTCTCGACCAGTCCTACTCGATGGGCGCCCCGATCTCCGGCAGCCCCGCGCCGAAGGCCTCGGCCCTGGCCGCGATGATCAACGAACTGCTCTACGCGGTCGTACTGGAATGCACCAAGGATTTCCAGGAACTGCCGCGGCACTACTTCGACGTCGGGGTGATCGGCTACTCCGGGAACGGCGTACGGCCCCTGCTGCCCGGCACCTCGCGCCGCCGCGCCCTCGTCCCCGTGCACGCCTACGCGGGGACCGGACGCCCCGTCGAGCACTCCCGGACGCTGCGCCGAGCCGACGGCAGCGTGGAGCACGAGCAGACCACGGTCCCGGAGTGGATCGCGCCCCTCAACGCCGGCTGGACACCGATGTGCGAGGCGCTGTCCATGGCGTACAAGGTGCTGCGCGGCTGGGTGAAGGAGCACCGCTCCTCCTTCCCGCCGATCGTCCTCAACATCACGGACGGCCAGGCCACGGACGGGGATCCGCGCGGTCCGGCGCGGCGCATCACCAAGCTGGAGACCGGCGACGGCCGCACCTTGCTGTTCAATCTGCATCTGTCGGAGGCACCGGGCACGCCCCTGTCCTTCCCGGTGCTCGCGCCGACGGACGTGCCCCAGGCCGGGCTGCTCTTCGAGATGTCGAGCGTCCTGCCCGGCACGCTCGTCCAGGCGTCGGGGTACGGGGGCCGGATCGCGTCCGGTGCCCGGGGGTTCGTGTTCAACGGCGGTGCGACGGCCCTGATGGACTTTCTGCGCATCGGGACCAGCACCACCTCTCTGATCGGCGAGCATTGAGCGACAACGGCCCGCCGCCGGGGCACGCCGTCCTGCTGTGCGAGGCGCTCGTCGTGCCCAAGGGGAGCGCGGCGGAGTGCGAGGACGCGCACGCCTGGAACGCGCACCGGGCGGCGGTCTGCGACGGCGCGTCCCGGGCGTTCGCCTCGGGCCGCTGGGCGACGCTGCTGGCCCGTGCCTTCCTCGTCACCGAACTCGACGGGCCGGACCGGAGCGGGCCCGAGGCGCTGGACGGCTGGCTGCACGAGTCGCGGGGGCTGTGGGCGCAGCAGACCACGCAGTCCGCCGAGGCCCCCGTCTACATCCGCGGGGCCCTGGCCCGCGGCTCGGCGGCGACCTTCGTCGGCGTGGACACCCGGGACGTGACCTCGACCCGGGTCGGCACCGGGCCGCTGATGGAGTACCGGGCGTTCGCCGTGGGCGACTCCTGCCTGTTCCATCTGCGCGAAGGCCGCCCGACCGAACTGTTCCCGCTGGACCGGCCCGACCAGTTCGACACCCACCCCGACCTGGTGTCGACCCGGGCGGAGGCGTCGGCGTCCCTGGCCCCGGTGCTGCGGACCACCGAGGGCGCCTGCGGGCCGGACGACGTCCTGCTGCTGATGACCGACGCGCTCGCGCAGTGGGCCCTGGAGGCGGCCGCCGACGAACACGGCAGCACCGTCTGGACGTTCCTCGAACAGGCGGGCTCGGACGAATTCGGCGTCAGGGTGAGGGAGTTGCGTGCCTCGCGGGCGATGAAGGAGGACGACGTCTCCCTCGTACGCTGCCGGGTCGTCGCCACTGCTCGTACTCCCACCGTCCGTACCCCTGCCGGCGTGTCATGACGCGGCGTACGCCGGGTGCGGAGGGCCGCCCGCCGCGCACGCGCGCAGCACGTGCTCCAGCGGCGGCACCGCGTCCGGCGGACCCGCGCACAGGTCGGCGAGCCGCTCGGCCAGCCGCCGTACGGCCGTGTCGGGCGACCGCGCCAGTCCCTTCCAGATCTTCGTGCGCCCGGGGGCCAGCAGATCGTCGCGGGTGAACAGCAGATGCTCCCCGTCCGGCCGGTCCGTCCACAGCGGGGGATCAGCGGCCACGGCCCGCAGCGACAGCAGGATGACCAGCGCCGGGAAGGCGTCGGCACCGGGACCCCAGTGGCCGATGTCCCGGTGCGGGTGCTGGTAGTTGCGGTGCCCGAACTCGCCGGGCGGGAGATGTGCGGCGAACGGCACCCATACGGCGTCCAGGTCGACCAGGACCACCCGCAGATCGTCCCCGACGATGATGTTGCCGTGCTGCAGATCGCCGTGGCAGATCCGCGACGAGATCAACTGGCCCATCGCCACCCGCCAGTTGCCGATCAGATGGTGCAGCGCCGCACGGTCGCCGCACAGGTCCGACACCGCCTCGTCCAGCAACTTGCCCTCGATCCAGGGCATCAGGACCAACGGCCACCACCGCCCCGACAGCCTGATGCCGTGCTCGATCCACTCGGCCTCGACCAGAGGTGTGCCGTGCTCGACGGGCTGGGCGTGCCGGTGCGCGGTCAGCGCGCGGTACCGCTCACCGCCGGAGGCCGGCTCACGGGACATGCAGCGGATGGCCACGCGTTCGTCCTGCCGGGTCCGGGCCGCGAAGACGATGGCGTTACGGCCGGTCGACGCGAGCGGCATCCCCGTGGCCCCGAACAGGATCTCGCACCGGGACAGCCGCGGATCGGCGAACACCTCGCCGGGCCTGCGCACCGCCGACGCGTACTGGGGCTTAGCCGGCCATACGACGGGGGACGTCATTCCTGGCCCCGGTAGACCACCCGGCCGGGGAACACCTGGTCGCCGACGCGCAGCCAGAGCCGCAGACAGGTGAGGGTGTCGCCCGGGCGTCCGCCGACGCCGAGCCGGATGTCGTCGCCCGCCCGGGTGTGCCGGCGGGCCTGACGGTAGGGCCGGGCCGGCAGTACGGCCTCCACGTTCCGGCCCGCCGCGAGCAGCTCACGGCACAGATCGAGCGGGGCCGCGTGGGACTCCTCCGCCAGCCGGTTCCACCAGCTGCCCGGCGCGCCCGGCGGCAGATGGGTGACCGAGCACAGCGCCTCGTCCACGGACACCGAGGCCCGCAGCCGTTCGGCAGCGTCGCGCGGGCTGCGCTCCAGCGACTCCAGACGCTTGGTCAGCTCACCCCGGTAGGCACCCGACACCTGAGGATCCGTCAACCGTGTGGAACCGCCCGTCCACAGCCGGTCGAGAAGAAGACACAGCGCCTCGTCGTGCTCGTGCAGCGCGAGCACGAGCGCGGCGAGGTCGGTCGCCTCCGTGACCTTCTCCCGCACGGTGCGGATCCCGGGCCTGCCATCCTCCGCCGGGGGCAGCAGCACCTCGTCGGCCCAGCCCCGCAGCGTCCGCCAGGGCTCCCGCGCCGCCGGATCGGCCTCCGCCGCCCGGGCACGCCAGACACCGGCATGCCGGTCGGGCAGCCTGAGCAGCGTGAGGTGATACCAGCACCGCACCCGGTCCGCACCCCCCGGCCCGTCGGCCGCGGGCGGCACCGCACCGGTCGCGAAGTCATCGACCTCGGGGGATCCGGCGAGCTCGGCGGCCAGCGCCAGGATGGGTGGGGGAGGGGTGGGTGGAGGAGCGGTGGCTGGGGGAGCGGTGGGAGGGGGAGCGGTCGGTGGGGGTGCCGGGGGAGGGGGAGCGGCGGGGCGGGGTGGTACCCGGGGGGTGATGACGCCGTCGGGGATGCCGGGTGCGTGTGAGGGGCCGGCCTCCGGAACCACGGCCGGTGCGGGCTCGCCCTCCCGGGGCACGGCGAGCAGGCGGTCCAGTGCCTCCAGCAGCGTCGTACACGCGACCGCACCCCGGTCGGCCGGGGCGGCCGCGAGCGCCGCGCGCAGGGTGCCGCGCAAGCCGTCGAGGGCGGCGGCCGCCACCGAGGCGAGCAGGGAGTCCTCGGTGCGCAGCAGATCCTCCCAGGGGACCCGCACCTCGGAGCCCGGACCAGGCCGGGCCGTCACTGCAGGCCGCCGAAGGGATCGTCCTGATCGGCCCGGCCCTTGTCCTGGACGGTCATCAGATGCCGCAGCACCCGCCCGGGTTCGTCCTCCACGTGCTCCCGATCCCGCGCCTGCCAGAACGGCACGCCGCCCAGGTGCAGGCGCAGCGCGCCGTGTTCGTCCAGCGAGGCCACGAACAGTGCGCGGGACCTGGCCTCGGTCTCGGGCCGGGGCAGCCGTCCGAGGGTCATCGTGCGTACGGTGTCGCCGTCCTGGATCGTCACACCGAACTCCCACTCCCCGGAAGCGGGTGACTCGGGCAGCGGCTCCGCTCCGAGCAGCCCCCGGCGTGCGGGCGCGCCCGGCGCGTCGGAGTCGTGGAACACCTCCGTGAACGCGCTGCCGGTGGCGAAGACCTCCTGTCCCGGGCCCGTCTGGGCGGAACCGGCGATCGTGTAGTTCACCTTGATCGCCATCGGCAGCTCTTCCGGCCGCTCACCCTGTTGCAGCAGCCCTGACTTGGTCAGCCTCTTCCACACGTCGATCGACGGGCCCCGGGGGTCGACCGTGTAGTGCGGGTCCCCTTGCGAGAAGTACGCGTACGCGTCCAGCTCCACGGTGATCTCGTACCGCGCGCGGATCCTGTCCGGCCAGATCCGGGCCGGGAACCCGCCGGCCGGGCCACCACCCCGTTGCCCGCGGGGTTCGGGACACTTGAACTGCCCCCACGTGATGTCGTCCGCGCCCTGGCGCACCCGGATGACCCTGATGACCTCCTGGATCGGCTCGGCCTCCGCGCTGCGCACCGCCAGGACCGGGGGCTCACCGGCGGTGTGGACACGGTGGTGCAGCATCGTGTTGGCACCGAACAGGGTGCGGTCCCCGGCGCCTTCCAGCATGGCCAGCTCGAACTGGCACGGGAGCGAGAAGAACAGGTTGTCGACGTCGATCCGGACGATGGTGGGTCCGTCCTTCAGCGTGTCCACGGACCCCTCCGAGGTGAAGGAGGTCTGCCGTACCTGCTCGGCCCAGGCGGCACCGATCGACGTCGCCGTCTTGGCGTACTCCCGCTCCACCTCGATGTTCGCCGGGTCCCAGTCCAGGTCGCGGCCCTTTCCGAGCCGCCGGATCAGCACGTCCCGCACCAGCGGCATGGCACTGGACTTGCCGGTGAGGATCACCCGGTCGAGCCGCTCGCCGTCGAGCAGCCGCTCGCTGAGCAGACCGTCGGCGAGGGCCGCGACAGCTTCCAGAGGGCCCGCGACGAGCTGCCGGAAACCGGCGGTGTCCAGTGCGAACTCGACGCCGGTGCGCGGGTCGCCGCCCCAGCCGAGACTGTCCAGCAGACCCGAGAGCTCCTGTTCACCGAAGCGGTACGGCGACGGACCGCTCGCGGACGTGGAGTCGGAGCCGCCCAGATGGATCTTCGCCTGCTCCGCCAGGTTCCACAGTTGCTCGAAGGTCCAGCGCATCCTCTTGAGCTCACTGGCGGGAGCCGTCCGCCAGCACGTCGGCACCGCGACCTCGGCCAGCCGCCGGGCCTGGGAACGCCGGTCGGACTGCACCGAGTGGGCGTCCCGGGCCAGGCTCCCCGGCCGATACTGACCGGCTTCGTCGAGATAGACGGACTTGGCCTCCTGCAGATCCGAACGGAACCGCTCCGGGTGCGCGGCGATCAGCCGGTCCGCCAGCTCCGACTTCAGCCAGTGGAACACCGAGAGCGTCAGCAGCTCGCCGCCGAGCTGGGTGTGACCGCTCGACCCCTGCACGGTCGGCGTCAGCGTGTAGTGCCGGCCGAGCCGTTCCGCGTCGGGATGCCGCAGCACCTCGACGGGGGTGGTGTCCTCCAGCGTGAGATTCAGCATCGCCAGGTCACAGGTCCCGCCGCCCAGATCGCAGACGAGCACGTTCTGCGTCCAGGCACGCCCCGACCCCAGCCGGCGGGAGCGGGCCCGGAACGCCTCCACGCCCAGGCTCGGATCGCCGCCGAAGTCCCGCATCACGAAGAACATGACGGCGGCCACGGCCTCGTCGAAGTGCATCGACACCCGGTCGACCCCGAGCCCCTCCGACACCAGGGTCCGCAGGGCGCGCCGCACGTCCGGGGTCGCGACCGTCGGGTAGGTCACGACCAGGTCGTTGAGCCGGCCCGAGCCGAGGCGGCCGGGGTCCTGCCGGGAGATGTAGCGGTCGGCTCGGTCGACGAGATAGCCGAGGGCGGACTGGATGAGCAGGTCCGAGGTCGGCGGCGGGTTCCCGGGCAGTTCGTCCAGCACAACTCCCCTGCCGAGCTGCAGTTTGAGCCCGCGGTACGACTCCAGGGGGGCCTGTGCGACACCGCCCGGCGGGGTCATGCCCGAGCCGGTCAGCCGCTCGGGCTCGCCGAGGCGCACCGTGAGCGGGGCGGTGGACAGCACTTCGAGCCGACTGGACACCTCCGGCGTACCGTCACCCAGTTCCACCCGGAACAGCCGCATCTGTTCCAGCGGCGGCACGTCGAACGCGGCGTCGTAGCACCGGTGCAGACGCGTCGCGAGCTCGGCGCGCAGCAGATGGGAGCAGTCCGGGATCCGCTGCTCAAGCAGCAGACACAGCCGGAAGAGCTGCACCGTCCCCGTCTCCGCGCCGACGAGCTCGGCCGGGGAGCGGGGGTCGGCCGTCCCGCCGTCGCTCATCCCGGCCTGCGCCAGGGCCAGCACCGACTCCCACTCGTCCTTGACGAGGTCCGGATACGGCTCGCCCAGCACATGCTTCAGGACCCCCTCGCGCAGCCGCGCCACCCGGGCCGGCGAGAAGGGCTCCCGCACCTTGAACTGACCGTCGTACAAGGTCACCGTGGAGTTGCAGGTGCCGTAGTCGATCGCCGCGTGCCCCAGGTACTCGTCGTCCTTGTCGAGAACGCGACTGCGCACCCGTACGGCCGGAGCGGGCGGCCCGGCGGTGGGGAGCGGCGCCTCGGGGGCGCCCGTGGCATCGGCGGGGACGCCCATGGCGAGGGTCGGCGCCGGCTCCGCGGCGACGGCGGTCGGTGCGTCGTGCGGCGCGCCGGCCGGGCGGAGGAAGGACACCGTGCCGTAGGTGCCGCTGCGGTAGGGGATGCCCCGTACCTCGCGGCCGGTCAGCGGGTCGATGTGGAAGTACTCCACGTCCACCACCAGCCGCAGCGTCGTCGTCCCCTGTGCGTCCATGAAGCCGGGATGGGGTACCGGGGCCGGACGTATGTCGTGCGTCCCCTCGACGCGGCGCCCGCGTGGATCGGCCCCCTCCCAGGCGTCGGCCAGGCGCTCGGCCCAGTCCCGGGCGGACGGCGGCACGCCCTCGGCCCGGCAGGCGAAGTACTCCACCCAGACCGGACCGGCACCCGGATCCGTCGGCACCAGCCGGACCGTGGGCAGCGTGTACCGGCCCTGTGCGTCGGGACGCAGCTCGATGGTCCCGGCCCGGTCCGTGCCCAGCAGCACGGTCTGCAGCGTCATGGCGTGACTCCCCCGTCAAGTGGCCCTCCCTCGAAGGGCCGTCCGCCGGCAGGCCCCCCACCGCCAGGAGGCCCGCCACCGAAGGGCCCTCCGCCGAACGGCCCGCCGGACCCCCAGGGGATGGCCTCCGAGTCCCAGTCGGAGGTCTCCCAGGAGTACGCCGAGTCGGCCGTACGCAGCCGCAGTTGCTCGGCGAGGCCCGCGAGGCCGTGTTCGCTCTCCTTGCCCCCGGCGACCGCGGTGACCAGCGCGCCGGTCAGCGCCGGTGCGCGCAGCTCGGTGATGAAGGCGTCGGCCTGGCTCCGCAGATGCTCCGCCACCAGCCGCTGCCGACGGGCGAGCCCCGCCAGGGCCTGGTGGAGCACCATCGCCGTCAGCTCCCGGCGGTGCCGGGCGATGGTGGTCTGGTGCCCCGACGAGGCGTCCGCGGCGGAACCGGCGAGGTTGTCCGGATGCCAGGGCAGGATGTGCCCGCTCCGCAGCGGGAAGTGCTGGCGCAACCGCTCCTCGTCCACCTGCGGTTCGGCCGGATCCGTGTCGCGCAGCGCCTTCTCCGCCTCGTCGCGCAGCCACCGCAGGGTCGCGGCACGCGGCAGCCGGGCGGCGAGCCGCTCACCGTCGGGCGAGGAGCGCAGCAGGTCGAAGACATCCTCCGTGACCACCGTCGCCAGTTCGGTGGCGGCCGCCACGACCCGCTGCTGATACCCGAGCAGCCAGGCCTCCACCGCGGCCAGCAGCCGCGCCGAACCGGCCGCCTCGATCTCCCGGCAGGCGTCCCGGAACTCCGCGAAGAACTCGTCCGTCCGCACGGGCACCCGGTGGTCGCCCCGGAGCCGACGCGGGTCCACATGCTCCTCATGGACCGTGTCGAGCAGCCGGTTCCAGGACGGCCAGGCGTAGACCCGCTCGGCGGTGTCCCGTTCCAGCTCGGTGAAGAGGCTCGGACCGGGGGCTCCTCCGGGCCCGCGCGAGTACAGACGGCGGGCGTCGAGGAGTTCTACGGCGGCCCCGTCCCGTACCTCGGTCCACACGGCCGACAGGGTGGTCAGACGCCGCTTCACCGCCGTCTCGGAACGGTGGTCCACCCGACTGCGGCCGCCCGACGCCTCCAGCGCCGCGTGCAGCTCGCGCAGCGCCCGGACGACCTCCTCGCGGCGTTCGGCGAACTGGCCCAGACGGAGCGCGGCACCGTGCCGGCTCACATGGTCGGCCAGCCGACCGCGCAGCCGCTCCAGCCCGCCGTTGTCCGCGAAGTCCGTGAGCATCCGGTCCAGGCCGCCGCTCAGGGCGTCCGTGCTGAGCCGCCCGCCGATGTCGCGCCAGGTCTCCGCGCGCTCGTCCGCCTTCGCCATCTGGGAGTCGAGGTCGCACTTGTCGCGGAACCTCTTGCTCACCCCCTCGTGCAGGCGGCCGACGCTCATCGCCCGCATCACCGAGGTGAGCAGCACACGGTCGGCCGGTCCCATGGCCGCCCGGGTCGCATGCGTCGGGGTCACCAGGCGCTCGGCACTGGCGAGCAGGTCCCGCAGCACCGGGATGCCGTTCAGCAGCAGTTCCCTGGTGAGCGGCTGGGGGCCGTGCCGAAAGGATTCGAGTACCGGCTCGGCCACACGCAGGTCGTGGAACCGGCTGAGCAGCGCGATGACGGAGTCCTCCATGGAGTCCGCCCGCCGCGCCGCTCGCCACATCCGGGAGATGCGCTGCAGTGTGTCGGTGGCAGGGCCGCCGCAGTTCAGCAGCATCAGCAGGGTGTGCACCGAGTGCAGTTCCGCGCCGCACAGATACTCGTCCCGTACGGCGCTGAAGTCGCTGTTGAGCCCCGGAAAGTCGAGGAACCGCAGCTCCGCTCCGGGAAACTCGTTGAGGTCCCAGACGGACGGGGCCACGCGCACTTCCCGGACGAGCCTGCGGATCAGGGGGAGCGTCGCGCCCAGCAGGTCGGCGTCGAGCCGCCCTCCGAGGCCGGAGTCGGTGGGACGGGCGGTGCTGCCGGAGCTGTCGGAGGCGCCGGACCAGGGGCCGGTGCGCGGATCCGCGCCGCGCTCGGCGTCCGCCCCCGGCAGGACCACGGCCGCGCGGGCGAGTTCGGCGGTGAGATCGGCGGTGTGTCCGAGCGGGAGACCGGACTCGCGCATCCGCCGCAACGCCTGGTCCAGAGCGTCGATTTCCTGGAGCACTCCGGCGAGCGACTGTGCCAGACCGCCGGTCAGATACGTGTCCCGGAAGCGGAGCAGCTCATCACAGTCGGGCTCACGGATCGGCAACTCCTGTAACCGACCCACGAGTTGGGGTGACAGACCTCCCTTCCGAGCCTGCTCCGCCAGCGTGTCCCTGAGGTGGCGCAGATAGTCCAGCGTCTGCCCCTGGCTGAAGTACTCGACGCGCACGCCGGACTCGAACGACTCACGGGCCTGGGCGGATCCCGCCTTCGCGTGGATGAGGGTGACGTTCCCGGTCACCGCCTCCTCACCCACCGGGAGCAGTTCCGGCAGCCCCAGCAGCAGCCCGAGCAGCAGGGATTTGCCCGCGCTCACCTCCCCGACCAGACCGATGCTGAACGGCGCCCGGGCGCTCTCCTCCGCCCTGCGCAGCGCTTCGAGCGCCCGACGGTGTGCCTCGCGGACGGCGGGATCGGATCCCGGCCCGTCGGGCCGATACCGTGTCAGCAGCGCGGTCAGTTCCGCCGCGTCCGACGCACAGCGTGCCAATTCCCCCAAAGACACGGCTCACCTCCCGGCCCGTACCGGCCGCCGACACGGCCGGTGAACGTTCCGCCCCCGAGCGGATGCGGGACCACCGTAGAGGTGCGGAATACCCGAAGAAAGGCAAATAGATAAAGAATCTTGTTTGTGGAGTACTAAATAATTAGTCATGATTTATTGGGCATTGCAGGTGGACGGGACCCGCCCGCTGTGCACGATGGCTCCATGGGATCGCCCGACGTCCCGGACCCGGAGCCGCCCTACCGGCCCTGGCCCGGCGAACAGTTGCCGTACACGCCGTCCACCGCCTCGCCCGGCGATTTCACGGAGCCCGCCCCACCGCCCCGGCGCCGGCATACCTGGCTGCGGGTGGCGGCACTCACGGTCGCCGTGCTGGGCATCTCGACGGGCGCCGTGCTGTTCACCCAGGGTGGCGACAACGGGTCCACCGGCGGCACGGGCGCGGACGACATCGTCGTAACGACCGACGAGCCGACGGATGAGCCGAGTGACGAGCCGACGGACGAACCGACGGACGAACCGACCGACGAGCCCACGGACATCGAGCCGTCGGAGACCGAGACCGAGACCGAGACCGAGACCGAGACCGATCCGGGGTCCGAGGAGACCTACGTGGACGACCTCGCCGTCGGCGACTGCGCCGACAAGACGGAGAGCATCTCCTACGTCCTGCTCGTTCCCTGCGACGGCCCGCACGACGTGCAGACCCTGGCCAACACGGAACTCGACGACGGCTTCGGGTACCCCGGCGACGACGCGATCGACGAGGAGGCCCGCTCACTGTGCGACGAGGCCTATCTGGAAGCCTCGGAGAACTGGACGTCCGACGAGGAGGACGGCCTCGGCTGGACCAAGGTGGTACCGAACGACGAGACCTGGGAAGTGGGGGACCGTACGGTCGTGTGCTTCCTGGAGTCCTACTTCTCCGGCGGGACGTTGGAGAAGGACTGGCTCGACTACTCGTTCTTCTCGCTCAGCACTCGATGATGTTGACGGCCAGCCCGCCGCGCGCGGTCTCCTTGTACTTGACCGACATGTCGGCGCCGGTCTCCTTCATCGTCTTGATGACCTTGTCCAGGGACACCTTGTGCGAGCCGTCCCCCCGCATCGCCATCCGCGCCGCCGTGACCGCCTTCACCGCGGCCATGCCGTTGCGCTCGATGCACGGGATCTGGACGAGGCCGCCGACCGGGTCGCAGGTGAGGCCGAGGTTGTGCTCCATGCCGATCTCGGCGGCGTTCTCGACCTGCTCGGGGGAGCCGCCGAGCACCTCGGCCAGCGCGCCCGCCGCCATGGAGCAGGCGGAGCCGACCTCGCCCTGGCAGCCGACCTCGGCGCCGGAGATGGACGCGTTCTCCTTGAAGAGCATGCCGATCGCGCCCGCGGCGAGCAGGAAGCGGACCACGCCGCCCTCGTCGGCGCCGGGCACGAAGTTGATGTAGTAGTGCAGGACCGCCGGGATGATGCCGGCCGCGCCGTTCGTAGGTGCCGTGACGACTCGGCCGCCCGCCGCGTTCTCCTCGTTCACGGCCATCGCGTAGAGCGTGATCCACTCCATCGCGTGGGCCAACGCATCGCCCTCCGCGCGGAGTTGGCGGGCCGAGACCGCGGCACGGCGGCGGACCTTCAGGCCCCCCGGCAGGATTCCCTCCTTCGCGATCCCCCGTGACACGCACTCCCGCATGACCCGCCAGATCTCCAGCAGGCCCGCGCGGATCTCGTCCTCGGTGCGCCAGGCCCGCTCGTTCTCCAGCATCAGCGAGGAGATCGACAGGCCCGTCTCCTGCGTCAGACGCAGCAGCTCGTCGCCCGTGCGGAAGGGGTACTTCAGCACGGTGTCGTCCAGCTTGATGCGGTCCGCGCCGACCGCGTCCTCGTCCACGACGAAGCCGCCGCCGACCGAGTAGTACGTCTTCGACAGCAGCTCGGCGCCCTGTGCGTCGTAGGCCCACAGCGTCATGCCGTTCGCGTGGTACGGGAGCGCCTTGCGGCGGTGCAGGACCATGTCGTCGTCGAAGGAGAACGGGATCTCGTGCTCGCCGAGCAGCCGGAGCCGGCCCGCGGACTTGATGTCCTCGACCCGCTCGTCCGCCCCCTCCACGTCCACCGTGCGCGGCGAGGCGCCCTCCAGGCCCAGCAGCACCGCCTTGGGCGTGCCGTGGCCGTGCCCGGTCGCGCCGAGCGAGCCGTACAGCTCGGACCGGACCGACGCGACGCGGGACAGCACGTCCTCGTTGCGCAGCCGACGGGCGAACATACGAGCCGCTCGCATCGGGCCGACCGTGTGGGAGCTCGACGGACCTATACCGATCGAGAACAGGTCGAAGACCGAGATGGCCACGGGGACTCCTCAATTGGGGTGGTGCAGAGAGTTCTGCGGGGTGCCCCGCCCGCTCACTGACCAGTGTGCGGGACACCCCACAAAAAGGAACTACTTGTTCAGACCGGGGTACAGCGGGTGCTTGTCGGCCAGGGCCTTGACCCGGGCCTTGAGCGAGGCGGCGTCGTAGGACGGCTTGAGTGTCTGGGCGATGACGTCCGCGACCTCGGTGAAGTCCTCGGCGGTGAAGCCGCGGGTGGCCAGCGCCGGGGTGCCGATACGCAGGCCGGACGTCACCATCGGCGGACGCGGGTCGTTCGGGACGGCGTTGCGGTTGACCGTGATGCCGACCTCGTGCAGACGGTCCTCGGCCTGCTGCCCGTCCAGCTCGCCGGCGCGCAGGTCGACCAGGAGCAGATGCACATCGGTGCCGCCGGAGAGCACGTTCACCCCGGCCGCCCGCGCATCGCCGGCGGTCAGCCGCTCGGCGAGGATCCTCGCGCCCTCGACCGTACGCCGCTGACGCTCCCGGAACTCCTCCGAGGCGGCGACCTTGAAGGAGACCGCCTTCGCCGCGATCACATGCTCCAGCGGACCGCCCTGGAAGCCCGGGAACACCGAGGAGTTCAGCTTCTTCGCGAACGCCTGCCTGGCCAGGATGATGCCGCCGCGCGGCCCGCCCAGGGTCTTGTGGGTGGTGGAGGTGACCACGTCCGCGTGCTCGACCGGGTTGGGGTGCAGCCCGGCCGCGACCAGCCCGGCGAAGTGCGCCATGTCCACCCACAGGAACGCCCCGGCCTCGTCGGCGATCCGCCGGAACTCCGCGAAGTCCAGCTGCCGCGGGTACGCCGACCAACCCGCGATGATCACCTTCGGCCGGTGCTCCTTGGCGAGCCGCTCCACCTCGGCCATGTCCACCAGGCCGGAGTCGTCCACGTGGTAGGGGACCACGTGGAACTGCTTGCCGGAGAAGTTCAGCCGCATCCCGTGGGTGAGGTGGCCGCCGTGCGCCAGGTCCAGCCCCAGGATGGTGTCGCCGGGCTGGGCGAGGGCGAACAGGGCGGCCTGGTTGGCGGAGGCCCCGGAGTGGGGCTGGACGTTGGCGTACTCGGCGCCGAACAGCTCCTTGACCCGGTCGATGGCGATCTGCTCGGCCACGTCGACGTGCTCGCAGCCGCCGTAGTAGCGGCGGCCCGGATAGCCCTCGGCGTACTTGTTGGTCAGGACCGAGCCCTGCGCCTCCATCACCGCGACGGGCGCGAAGTTCTCGGAGGCGATCATCTCCAGGGTGGACTGCTGACGCTCCAGCTCGGCGTCGAGCGCGGCCGCGACGGCCGGGTCCAGCTCGTGCAGGGGTGCGTTCAGAAGAGTCTTGTCAGGCATGTCAGACATAGGGGGTGCTGCTCCTCAGCCGGCGGTGTGGGCGTCGTACTCGTCGGCGGAGAGCAGGTCGGCCGGCTCCTCCGTGACACGTACCTTGAACAGCCAGCCACCCTCGAAGGGGGCGGAGTTCACCAGCGACGGGTCGTTCGTCACGTCCTCGTTGACCTCGGTGATCTCACCGGTGACAGGGGAGTACAGGTCGGAGACCGACTTGGTCGACTCCAGCTCACCGCAGGTGTCACCCGCGGTCACGGTCGAGCCGACCTCGGGGAGCTGGGCGTAGACGACATCGCCGAGCGCGTTGGCCGCGAACTCGGTGATGCCGACCGTCGCGACGCCGTCCTCGGCGGTCGACAGCCACTCGTGCTCCTTGCTGTAGCGCAGCTGCTGGGGGTTGCTCATGGCCTGAATTCTCCTGTACGCGCGGGAGTGGTGATGAATGGGGTACTGCTGGAAACGTGTGTGAGCAGCGGAAATGTGCGCAGGGTCACGCACGGGCCACTGCCGGACTGCCTCTGGGCCAGTCTCTCTACTTCTGTCGCTTGTAGAACGGCAGCGCCACGACCGCGTACGGCTCGTGGCTGCCGCGGATGTCCACACCGACGCCCGCCGTGCCCGGCGCCGAGTGCGCCGCGTCGACGTACGCCATGGCGATGGGCTTGCCCAGCGTGGGGGAGGGGGCACCGGAGGTGACCTCGCCGATGACCTCGCCGCCGGCGACGACCGGGTACCCGGCGCGCGGGACGCGACGCCCCTCGGCGATCAGGCCGACCAGGACGCGCGGCGGGGCGGCCTCGGCACGGGCGGCGGCCTCGGTCAGCGCCGCGCGCCCCACGAAGTCGCCCTCCTTGTCGAACTTCACCACCCGGCCGAGCCCGGCGTCGAAGGGCGTGAGCGAGGTCGTCAGCTCATGGCCGTACAGCGGCATGCCCGCCTCCAGGCGCAGCGTGTCCCGGCAGGACAGCCCGCACGGGACCAGGCCGACGCCCTCGCCCGCCTTGCTGAGCGCCTGCCACAGCTCGACGGCGTGCTCCGGCTTCACGAACAGCTCGAAGCCGTCCTCGCCGGTGTAGCCGGTGCGGGCGATGAGCGCGGGCACACCGGCGACGGTGCCGGGCAGACCGGCGTAGTACTTCAGACCGTCGAGGTCGGCGTCGGTGAGGGACTTGAGGATGCCGGGGGACTCGGGGCCCTGTACGGCGATCAGCGCGTACGCGTCACGGTCGTCGCGGACCTCGGCGTCGAAGCCGGCGGATCGTTCCACCAGGGCGTCGAGGACGACCTGGGCGTTGGAGGCGTTGGCCACGACCAGGTACTCGGTCTCGGCGAGCCGGTAGACGATCAGGTCGTCCAGGATGCCGCCGTCGGCCTGGCAGATCATGGTGTAGCGGGCGCGGCCGAGGCCGACGGAGGCGATGTTGCCGACCAGGGCGAAGTTCAGGAGGGCGGCGGCCTGCGGGCCGGTGACGGTGATCTCGCCCATGTGGGAGAGGTCGAAGAGCCCGGCCTGCGTCCGTACGGCGTTGTGCTCGTCGCGCTCGGAGCCGTAGCGCAGGGGCATGTCCCAGCCGGCGAAGTCGGTCATCGTCGCGCCGAGCGAGCGATGCAGGGCATCGAGCGCGGTACGGCGTTGCTCAGAGGGTGCGGTGCTGCTCATCGGTCGTTGGTCTCCAAAGGCATGACGGGCGAGGTCGTTCCTCCCCATCTGTCATCGGAACCTGAGAGGTTCGCCACGACCGCCACGGGGACGATCACGGCTTGCACCTTGGGTGGAGCCACGCCTCTTCGCCAGGACAGAGGGGTGGCCCGCTTTTCAGATGTGCCTCGCCCGCGCGGTAACGGGGCCTGAGAGATTCAAGGGAGGGACTTGCTCCTTCGGCGCCCCAGCGATGGACTGCTGGGGACTCTCCCGCGCGGATTCAAACGGCCGGTATGCAGTTGGCGCGGACATCATTGCACGCCCGGCCCGGCTTCGGCAGGGCCGTGTCTGTAACCGGGTTGTGGCAGTAAGCGAACGAAAATGCGAGAGATCATCCATTACCTTCTCTTTACGCTCAGTGGGGAAGGGACTCCTGACCCCGGAGGAGGACGATGACGGTGAAGCGCACCACGGCGTACGCGACGACCTCGGGCATCGCGCTGCCCAAGCAGCCCACTGCCCCCGCTGTCGAGGCCCGCGGCACGCTCCACGCACCCGTGGTCCGCGATCTGCGCGAGCGCTCCGGCCACAGTCCGCACGCCCTGCTCTTCGGCCCCGAGGACCTCGTCGTGGTCACCGGTCTGCCCGGCAGCGGCAAGTCCACGCTGATGCGGCGGACCGTGAAGGGCCTGCGTATCGACTCCCAGGACACCCGGGACCGCTGGGCCGCCCGTATGCCCGGCTTCCTCCCCTACGCCGTCTACCGCCCCCTGGTCCGCCTCGCGCACTACACCGGACTGCGCCGCGCCCTGCGCTCCGGCAAGGGCGTCGTCGTGCACGACTGCGGCACCCAGGCCTGGGTGCGCGCCTGGCTGGCCCGCGAGGCCCACCGCCGCGGCGGCACCCTGCACCTGCTCCTCCTCGACGTCACCCCCGGCACCGCCCTGGAGGGCCAGCGCGAGCGCGGCCGAGGCGTCTCCCGCTACGCCTTCCTTCGGCACCGCACGGCGGCCGCCCGCCTCCTGCGCTCGGTGGAGAAGGGCCATCTGCCCCAGGGCTGCAACTCTGCGGTCCTGATCGACCGCTCGGCGGCGGACGTACTGCGCCGGATCGGGTTCACCGGCTGACCGCCCCGGGGGCACGCGCTGACCGGTCGTGCGCGGGATGACCGGCCGTAGCGCAGAGCGGGGCCGGCACCGGCTAGCCTCTTGGGTCTCAGACGTGGTTCACAGCAGGCGGTCAGACAGATGGACTTCCCGGCGGATCTTCCCGCGGACTTCCCGGCACAGACACACCTCCACCCGCACGGCGGCTGGCCCGGCAACGAGCTGGAGGAGGTGCTCTCGGCCTCCCTCGGCCTGCCCTCGGCCGGCGGGCGGATCGTCGAGGTGCTGGGCCGCAGCTTCATCTGGGTGCCCCTGCCCGGCGGCGGCGGCCCGCACAGCGGCCCGCTGGACCTGCCCACGGTTCAGATCGAGGGCCAGGCGTACGTCCCGGTCTTCAGCTCCGAGGAACAGTTCCGCCAGGTCGTCGGCTCCCACATGTCGTACACCGTCGCCCCCGCCGTGGAGTTCGCCCGCGGTCTGCCCCCGCAGATCGGCATCGCCCTGAACCCGGACGGCGTGGTCGGTGTCCCGCTGCCCCCGGCGGCGGTCGCCGAGCTCTGCCGGGTGGGCCGCACCCCGCTGGACGGCCTCACCTCCGGCGGCCGCGTCCGGCTCTACGAACCCGACTGGCAGGAAGAGCCGGTCGACTTCCTCGCGACGGCGTCCGCCGAGTTCGCCGGGACCGGCGTCGTGGCCACGGCCCGCCGCTGCCTCGCGGCGATCGAGACGGCCACCCCGGTGATGTTCATAGGCGTCGAACTCTCCCAGAGGGAGGGCGACCTGCGCGCGGCCCCCATGGACGCCCTCGCCCGCGCCCTGGGCCGCACCCCGGTCCAGTGGCCGGTCAACCTCGTCCTCCTGGACGTGGCCCAGGACCCGGTGATCGAGTGGATGCGCCACAAGGTCCGCCCGTTTTACCAGCGGGACTTGTAGCGGGACTGGTAACGCCCCTTTGGGGCAGCGCCCCTTCAGGGGCGCGGGGAACTGCGCGACAAGCCACAACGAGCCCGCAGACGGCACACCACATCAAGTCCCGAGCTCCCTCCGGCTCTCCCAGCGGAGCGCCTAAGCTGGGCGCACAGCCAAATTTCCCGAAAGGGCGGTAAGACGTGAGCGCGAGCGGCACTACCTCGACCGGACAGGTCGAGCACATGCTGCGCCAGGTGACGCCCGGGCGCTACGACGCCTACGAGGCCCTCCTGCGCGCCCTCGCCACCCCCGCCACCGGCCAGGTCTGGATGCTGCTGTGGCACGGCCAGGCCGGCTCCCCGGACGCCCAGTACGGAAACATGGAGGTCGACGGCCACGGCTACGCCCCCTGCGTGACCTCCGCCCAGGAGCTGTCCGCCAGCGGCTGGAACCGCAGCTACGAGGTCGTCGACGGAGTCGACGTCGCCCGCACCCTCTACCCGGACCACGACCAGTCTCTTATACACAAATCCCAACCCACCAGACACCGATATATCGGGGT
>NZ_JBHYJA010000002.1:219426-304917 GCF_042740355.1 Streptomyces sp. NPDC059010 | reverse complement strand
CCGCGCGCGCGGCGCGCGCGCCCGGGCTCCCCCCCCGCCGCGCGCGCCGCGCGGCCCCCCCCCTCGCCCGCACCCTCTACCCGGACCACTACGGCCTCTGGCTCAACCCGCACGCCCCCGGCGGCGGCGTCGGCATCCCCTGGCTCGACCTGCGCCGCATCGCCACCGGCCTGGACCGCCAGCCGGCCGGCCCGCTCCGCCTGACGGAGCCCGGCATCGAGATCCCGCAGTTCTACGCCCTGCTCGCGCAGAACGCCCACCGCACCCCGGCCGTCCGCTCGCTGCGCCGCGCCTGGGTACAGCCGGCGCTCGGCGCGCCGTATCTCGCCATCGGGCTCGACGTGTACGACACCAGCCCGCCCGCCGTGGACTCGGTGCGCTCGATGATGTCGCAGTCGATCGGCGCGGTCCCGGACGGACTGCCCGTCTCGACCGTGGCGATGTCCGACGAGTTCGACCCGGTCGCCATGTGGATGCGCGCGAACGGCCGGCCCTTCTACGACCGCGAGGCCCACGCCCCCGCACCCGCCCAGGCCCCGGCCTCGGGATACGGCTACCCTCCGTCACCCGGTCGCTACTGATCACTCTCCGACTGACCCGCCGTTCAGTCGGTGGCCCGACTGTCGTAGGTGCAAACCGCCCCCGACTTCGGTTTCACAGGTAAATCTCCGCGCGTAGATGCGATCGGAAGGTCCCGGTCCGCCCTCATACGCCCCAAGTAACTCGCGTCCGTCGTTCGTTACCTGCTGTTCGGATAACGGAACCCAGCAGACAGCATCACGGTTGCGCATCCTTTCCCCACCAGCTCTGGCAACAAAACGCTGAAGCGTTGAAGACTCCCGCTCCAGGGGTGCTCGCCCCTGTGTACGACGACTGAGTACCACCGCGTACGACGGACTGATCACGCCGCCACAGCGGCAAGTGCGGGCCGGCTACCGCCGGTCGAGAGGGGTCCCTGCCACATGACGGCACCATTGCACGAGCCGACCGCGGAAGCGGCCCCCAGTGCGGCCGAGGAAGCGGCGGTTGCGACCACCGGCGCCAAGGCCGTTCAGGGGCGTTCCCTTGGACGGATCGCCTGGGAGCGCCTGAAGCGGGACAAGCTCGCCCTCACGGGCGGCGTCGTGGTGCTCGTGCTCATCGCCGTCGCCCTTCTCGCGCCGATGATCGCCAATCTCGTGGGCCAGGACCCCGAGACGCACCACGAGGACCTGATCGACCCGCTGTTCGGCACGCCGACGGGGTCGCTGGGCGGCATCAGCGGTGAGCATCTGCTGGGTGTCGAGCCGGTCAGCGGCCGCGACATCTTCGCGCGCATCATCTACGGCGCCCGGGTCTCGCTCCTCGTGGGCTTCCTGTCCGCGCTGGTCGCGGTCGTCATCGGCACCGTGCTGGGTGTCCTGGCCGGCTTCTTCGGCGGCTGGGTCGACTCGGTGATCAGCCGGATCATGGACGGTCTGCTGGCCTTCCCGCAGCTGCTGTTCATCATCGCGCTGGTCTCCGTCATGCCGAACGAGATGCTCGGACTCTCCGGCACCGAGGTCCGGCTGTTCGTGATGATCCTGGTCATCGGCTTCTTCGGCTGGCCCTACATCGGCCGGGTGGTCCGCGGTCAGACGCTCTCGCTGCGCGAACGCGAGTACGTCGAAGCGGCACGATCACTCGGCGCCGGGCGGTTCTACATCCTGTTCAAGGAACTTCTGCCCAACCTTGTTGCCCCCATCATCGTGTACACGACGATGATGATCCCCACCAACATCCTCACCGAGGCGGCACTCAGCTTCCTGGGCGTGGGCGTCAAGCCGCCCACGGCCTCCTGGGGGCAGATGCTCTCCAGCGCGATCGACTACTACGACTCGGACCCCATGTACATGGTGATCCCGGGCCTGGCGATCTTCATCACAGTTCTTGCCTTCAATCTCTTCGGCGACGGCGTGCGTGACGCGCTCGACCCGAAGGGCTCCCGCTGAACTGCCGTTACCCAAGCGACCCGTGACACCACACGGGGTCTCTCATCAATTCCGGAGGATCCGAGATCGTGACTACCCAACGCACCTCAGGGCGGCGCAAGCAGGCCATGGCCGCTGCCGCGGTGGTCGCGGCGCTGCTCTCCACGGCGGCGTGCGGCGGCGGCAATGACAACGAGGGCTCCAAGGGCGGGGCAGCCGGCTTCGACGCCGCGAACAACAAGGTCGCCCAGGCCTCCCTCGCCAAGAAGGGCGGCACGCTGAAGTTCGCCGGAGCGCAGGACGCCGACTCGTGGGACACCACGCGCGGCTACTACGGCTTCATGTGGAACTTCTCCCGCTACTACAGCCGTCAGCTCGTCACGGGCAAGACGGAGCCGGGCGCGGCGGGCGCCGAGCTGACCCCGGACCTCGCCACCGGGCTCGCCAAGGTCTCGGACGACGGCAAGACCTACACGTACACCCTGCGTGACGGGGCCACGTGGGAGGACGGCAAGCCGATCACCTCCAAGGACATCAAGTACGGCATCGAGCGCGTCTGGGCGCAGGACGTGCTGTCCGGCGGCCCGGTCTACCTGAAGGACGTGCTCGACCCCAAGGGCGAGTACAAGGGCCCGTACAAGGACAAGTCGGCGGACAAGCTCGGCCTGAAGGCCATCGAGACGCCGGACGACAAGACCATCGTCTTCAAGCTGCCGCAGGCCAACTCGGACTTCGAGGAGATGCTGGCCCTGACGTCGGCCTCCCCGGTCCGCCAGGACAAGGACACCAAGTCCAAGTACGGTCTGCACCCGTTCTCCTCCGGCCCGTACAAGTTCGAGTCGTACAACCCGGGCAAGGACCTGAAGCTGGTCCGCAACACCGAGTGGAAGCAGGCCTCGGACCCGATCCGCAAGGCGTACCCGGACCAGATCACGATCAAGTTCTTCTCGAACGCCAACGACATGGACGCGCGCCTGATCGCGGGCGACTACGACCTGGACATCGGCCAGACCGGTCTGTCGCCGCAGGGCCGTACCACCGCCCTGAAGGAGCACAAGGGCAACCTGGACAACCCGGTCTCCGGCTACATCCGCTACGCGGTCTTCCCGCAGAGCGTGAAGCCGTTCGACAACGAGCACTGCCGCAAGGCCGTGATCTACGGCGCCGACCACGTCTCGCTGCAGAACGCGCGCGGCGGCCCGGTCGCCGGTGGTGACATCGGCACCAACATGCTGCCGCCGTCCGTCCCGGGTGCCGAGGGCCAGAAGTACGACCCGTACGAGATCTCCGGCGCCAACAAGAGCGGCAACGCCGCCAAGGCCAAGGAAGAGCTGAAGGCCTGCGGCAAGCCGGACGGCTTCAAGACCACCATCGCGGTCCGCAACAACAAGCCTTCCGAGGTGGCCACCGCCGAGTCCCTCCAGGCCTCGCTGAAGAAGGTCGGCATCACCGCCGACATCGACCAGTACGACGGCTCGCAGAGCTCCGGCATCATCGGCAGCCCCTCGAACGTGGTGAAGAAGGGCTACGGCATCATCATCATGGGCTGGGGTCCGGACTTCCCGTCCGTCCAGGGCTACGGTCTGCCGCTGTGGGACAGCAAGTACATCCTTGAGAGCGGCAACAACAACTTCGCCCTGATCAAGGACAAGGCGATCGACGGCCTCTTCGACCAGTACACCACCACGCTGGACGACGCGGGCAAGACCAAGATCGCCTCGGAGATCAACCACAAGGTCATGGAGGGCGGCTACTACCTGCCCTTCGTCTTCGAGAAGTTCATCAACTGGCGGTCGAGCAACCTGGCCAACGTCTACACGACGGACGCGTACAGCGGTATGTACGACTTCGTCAACCTCGGCCTGAAGAACTCGAAGTAGACCCGGCACACCCGCCATACGGCACGAAAGGCAGGTGAAGGCCGGCGCGGCGTGACCGCGGGCCATCGGACAATCTCCGGTGGCCCGCGGTCCGCAGCGGGCCGAGAGCTGTGCTCGCATACCTCATCAGGCGGCTGTTCGCCGCCGCAGTGATGCTCGTGGTCATCATCATGGTGGTCTTCGGCATCTTCTTCCTCGTCCCGAAGTGGGCCGGTGTCGACATCGCCACCAGCTTCGTGGGCAAGCAGGCCGACCCCGCGGCCGTCGAGGCCGTGCGGCAGAAGCTCGGTCTGGGCGACCCGATCTACGCCCAGGTCTGGGAGTTCTTCAAGGGCATCTTCACGGGCCGCACCTACGCGGCCGGTGGCGACGTCACGGAGTGCGCGGCGCCCTGCTTCGGTTACTCGTTCCGCAGCGAGCAGGCCATCTGGCCGGTGCTGACCGACCGCTTCCCGGTGACCCTGGGTCTCGCGCTCGGCGCCGCCGTGCTGTGGCTCGTGTTCGGTATCGCGGCGGGTGTCCTCTCCGCGCTCAAGCGGGGCACCCTGTGGGACCGCGGTGCGATGCTCGTCGCCCTGTCGGGTGTCTCCCTCCCGATCTACTTCACCGGTCTGCTGAGTGTCGCGATCTTCGACATCGGACTGGGCTGGATCGACGCGGAATACGTCCCGCTGACGGAGAGCGTCAGCGGCTACTTCACGTCCATGATCCTGCCCTGGGCCACCCTTGCCTTCCTCTACGCGGCGATGTACGCCCGGATCACCCGCGCCAACATGCTGGAGATCCTCGGCGAGGACTACATCCGCACCGCCCGGGCCAAGGGCCTGCGCGAAGGCGTCGTCATCCGCAAGCACGCGATGCGCTCGACGATGACGCCCATCATGACCATGCTCGGCATGGACCTCGGCGCCCTCATCGGCGGTGCCATCCTGACCGAGACCACGTTCAGCCTGCCCGGCCTGGGCCAGGCGGTGCTCAACGCGATCAAGACGCAGGACCTGCCCGTCATCCTGGGCGTCACCCTGATCACTTCTGTCGCGGTGCTCATCGCCAACCTCGTGGTGGACGTCCTGTACGCCGTGATCGACCCCCGAGTGAGGCTGGCATGACCGAACTCAGCAAGACCGGAGCGGCCGTGGGCGAGCCCACGGGCACCTCGCCGGCCCCGACCTCCTTCCTGGAGGTGCGCGACCTCAAGGTGCACTTCCCGACCGACGACGGCCTGGTCAAGTCCGTCGACGGACTCAGCTTCCAGCTGGAGAAGGGCAAGACCCTCGGCATCGTGGGCGAGTCCGGCTCCGGCAAGTCGGTGACCTCGCTCGGCATCATGGGCCTGCACACCGCCGGCCAGTACGGCAAGCGCAAGGCGCAGATCTCCGGCGAGATCTGGCTGAACGGCACCGAGCTGCTGTCCGCCGACCCGGACCATGTCCGCAAGCTGCGTGGCCGCGACATGGCGATGATCTTCCAGGACCCGCTGTCCGCGCTGCACCCGTACTACACGATCGGCCACCAGATCGTGGAGGCGTACCGCATCCACCACGACGTCGACAAGAAGACCGGCCGCAGGCGGGCGATCGAGATGCTCGACCGGGTGGGCATCCCGCAGCCGGACAAGCGGGTCGACAGCTACCCGCACGAGTTCTCCGGCGGTATGCGCCAGCGCGCCATGATCGCGATGTCGCTGGTCAACAACCCCGAACTGCTCATCGCGGACGAGCCGACCACCGCCCTCGACGTCACCGTCCAGGCGCAGATCCTCGACCTCATCCGCGATCTGCAGTCGGAGTTCGGCTCCGCGGTCATCATCATCACCCACGACCTGGGCGTCGTCGCCGAGCTCGCTGACGACATCCTCGTGATGTACGGCGGCCGCTGTGTCGAGCGCGGACCGGCCGAGGAGGTCTTCTACGAGCCCCGCCACCCCTACACCTGGGGCCTGCTCGGCTCGATGCCGCGGCTGGACCGTGAGCAGCAGGACCGGCTCATCCCGGTCAAGGGCTCCCCGCCCTCGCTGATCAACATCCCGTCGGGCTGTGCCTTCCACCCCCGCTGCCCGTACGCGGACCTCCCGAAGGACAACGTCACCCGTACCGTCCGCCCCGAGCTGACCGAGGCCGGCGGCCGGCACTGGGCCGCCTGCCATCTGACCATGGAGCAGCGGCAGCGTATCTGGACCGAAGAGATTGCGCCGAAGCTGTGAGCGAGAACCCCAAGGACACAGCCGTGACCACTCCGGCGAAGAGCGACGGTGCCACCCTCACCAAGGACGCCGCCCCCGGCGAGGTCCTGCTGAGGGTGTCGGGGCTGCAGAAGCACTTCCCGATCAAGAAGGGCCTGTTCCAGCGGCAGGTCGGCGCGGTGCACGCCGTCGACGGCATCGACTTCGAGGTCAGGTCCGGTGAGACCCTGGGCGTCGTGGGCGAGTCGGGCTGCGGCAAGTCGACGATGGGCCGGCTGATCACACGGCTGCTCGAACCGACCGCCGGCAAGGTGGAGTTCGAGGGCCAGGACATCACGCACCTCGGCGTCGGCGGGATGCGCCCGCTGCGCCGCGACGTGCAGATGATCTTCCAGGACCCGTACTCCTCGCTGAACCCGCGCCACACCATCGGCACGATCATCGGCGCCCCCTTCAAGCTCCAGGGCGTCACGCCCGAGGGCGGCATCAAAAAGGAAGTGCAGCGGCTGCTGTCGGTGGTCGGTCTCAACCCCGAGCACTACAACCGCTACCCGCACGAGTTCTCCGGCGGTCAGCGCCAGCGCATCGGCATCGCCCGCGCGCTCGCGCTCAACCCCAAGCTCGTGGTGGCCGACGAGCCGGTCTCCGCGCTGGACGTGTCCATCCAGGCGCAGGTCGTCAACCTCCTCGACGACCTCCAGGAGGAGCTCGGCCTGACGTACGTGATCATCGCGCACGACCTCTCGGTCGTCCGGCACGTCTCGGACCGGATCGCGGTGATGTACCTCGGCAAGATCGTGGAGCTGGCCGACCGCGACTCGCTGTACAAGGCGCCGATGCACCCGTACACCAAGGCGCTGATGTCGGCGGTGCCGATCCCGGACCCGCGGCGCAGGGCGGCCAAGAGCGAGCGCATCCTGCTCAAGGGCGACGTGCCCTCGCCGATCTCCCCGCCGAGCGGCTGCCGCTTCCACACCCGGTGCTGGAAGGCGACGCAGATCTGCACGACGACCGAGCCGCCGCTGAAGGAGCTGGCGCCCGGTCAGCAGGTCGCCTGCCACCACCCGGAGAACTTCGAGGACCAGCAGCCCCAGGACACGGTGCTGCTGTCCGTGGCCAAGGAGGCCGCCGAGCTGGTGGCCGACGAGGTCCTGGCGGAGTCGGCGGCGACGTCCACCGCGGTGGCTGCGCAGGTGGAGGCCGAGGGGGTCACCGAGGCCTCGGAGACTGCCGAGGCCGACGAGACGGCGTCCGAGGAGTCCACCCCGTCCTCAGAGTCCACCGAGAAGTAGCCCAGCCCAAGCCCTCGCCTTTCTTTGCAAGGCGAGGGCTTTGCGCTGCGCAAGAATGTACGGGTGCTCCAGCAATTGTTCAGCCCGTCCGTCCAGCACACGCTCGACCTGATCGGCATCTTCGTCTTCGCGATCTCCGGCGCCCTGCTGGCCGTCCGCAAGAACTTCGACATCTTCGGCATGGCCGTCCTCGCCGAGGTCACCGCCCTGGGCGGCGGGCTGTTCCGGGACGTGGTCATCGGCGCCGTACCCCCGGCCGCCTTCACCGACCTGGGCTACTTCCTCACCCCGCTGCTCGCCGCGCTCCTCGTCTTCTTCCTCCACCCGCACGTGGAGCGCATCCAGACCGGCGTGAACGTCTTCGACGCGGCGGGCCTCGGTCTGTTCTGCGTCGCCGGGACGACGAAGGCGTACGAGTACGGACTCGGCCTCACCGCCTCCGCCTGCCTGGGCCTCGCGACCGCCGTGGGCGGCGGTGTGCTGCGCGACGTCCTGGCCAACGAGGTGCCGTCACTGCTGCGCTGGGACCGCGACCTGTACGCGGTCCCGGCGATGGTCGGCGCCGCGATGGTCGTCCTGTGCATCCGCTACGACGCCCTGACCCCGCTCACCAGCGCCTTCGCGGCCGTCACGGCTTTCGTGCTGCGTCTTCTAGCGATGCGGTACCACTGGCGAGCTCCGCGTGCCTGGAACCGGCGTTCGACGGTGCGAGAGGAGTAGTCCCCGACTCCGTACGGGCCCCGTGCTGCGTCCCCATCACCTCGGTCAGCCAGCGGAACGCGGGCACCACCTGCGGCTTCCACAGCGCCATGGTGTGGCCGCCCGCGTTCTTCGGGACGAACACCACGTTCACGGCCGTCGGCGCCTTCGCGACCCGCTTGAGGGCCATCGCCGCCTCGTATCCGTCGCCCGGCTGACCGGACATGTATAGCGCGACGCGCGGCGGGACTGCGGCGTCCTTCAGGAGCACGAACGGGTTGTTCGCCGCCCGCAGCGCCCGGGACCGGCCGGCGAGCGACTGGGGTACGGCGGAGGGGTCGTTGTACCCCGACATGCTGACCGCGGCCCGGTAGCGGTCGGGGTGGGCGACCGCCAGCTTCGTCGCGCAGTGCGCGCCCGCCGAGTACCCGGCGACCGCCCAGCCGTCCGGCGCGGCCTTGGCACGGAAGTTGTCCATGACCATCTTCGGCACATCGATGCTGAGCCAGCTGTCGGCGTTGACCTTGCCGGGTATGTTCGCGCAGCCGGTGTCCTTGCCGGGCAGCAGCGTGGTGCGCGGCGAGACGATGATGAACGGCTCGATCTGCCCGCTGCGCATCAGCGGCGCCAGCTGCTGGGGCGCGTCCATCGTCCCGTACCAGGCCTTCGACGAACCCGGGTAGCCCGGCAGCACCTCGACGACCGGGAACCGGTGATTGCGGTAGGCGGGCTCGTGGTACTGCGGCGGCAGCCAGACGTTGACCTCGGCGTGCACCCCGGACACCTGGCCCTTGAGCTGCGTGACGAGCACCCCGCCCTCCGCGCGCATGCCCGGACCCTTGGCCGGCTTGAAGGTCTGCCGGACCTTGGGCAGCTTCTCCAGCGCGATCCCGCCGGTGCCGCTCACCCCGAGGTCGGCCGCCTCCGCGACATGGTCGCTGGTGCCGAGCAGGTCGCCCCAGTTGTCGTACAGCTGGTTGGAGTTGTTGACCATGGTGAACACCAGGGCGACCGCCGTGCCCTGGGCGAACAGCACCATCAGCACTCTGGCAACGGTCCGCAGGACCTTGGGCCCGCGCACCCGCGACCAGAGGACCAGCGGCAGCACGACGGCCACGGCGCACAGCGTGACAAGCGTGTAGAGGAACGGGGTCCCGGTGAGACTCATGTCCTCATAGAGGGCGAGAACGGGCTTCGGGTTTCGGGCGACCAGGGACACTTACCGAAAAGTTGCCCAGGTCTCACTGCGTTTCGGCCTGCCTCCACATCAGAAAGCTACCGCTTAGTAGTTAGCTGTTGTACCGTTCATCCATGCCAGAAGCAGCCTCCGCACCGACGGCCCCACGGGCCACGATCGGCGACAGCGAGTTCGACCGCGACACCGCGCTCACCCTGCGCGAAACCGGCGTCTACGACATCGACCTCTCCGCCGGCTGGACCATCATCAGCGCCGTCAACGGCGGCTATCTGCTGGCCGTCCTCGGTCGCGCCCTCGCGGACGCCCTGCCGCACGGCGACCCGTTCACCATCTCCGCGCACTACCTGACCGCGTCCCAGCCGGGTCCGGCGGTCGTCCGCACGGACGTGGTCCGCACGGGCCGCACCCTCTCCACCGGCCAGGCCTCGCTCTTCCAGTACGACGACCAGGGCAACGAGGTCGAACGCATCCGCGTCCTCGCCTCCTACGGCGACCTAGACGCCCTCCCCGATGACGTCCGTACGACGGCCAGGCCGCCGGCGATCCCGCCGATGGACCACTGCTTCGGCCCCGAGGACGGTCCGGCGCCGGTGTCGGGCAGCTCGGCGATCGCCGACCGCCTGATGCTCAAGCTCGACCCGTCGACCCTGGGCTGGGCGCTGGGCAGCCCTTCGGGCAAGGGCGAGATGCGGGCCTGGTTCGGCCTCGCCGACGGCCGCGACGCCGACCCGTTGTCCCTGCTGCTCGCGGTGGACGCCCTGCCGCCGACCGCCTTCGAGATCGGTATCTCCGGCTGGGTCCCCACGGTCGAACTCACGGTCCACATACGCTGCCGCCCGGCCCCGGGCCCGCTGCGGGTCTCGATCACGACGCGCAACCTCGCGGGCGGGTTCCTGGAGGAGGACGCGGAGGTCTGGGACGGCGCGGACCGGCTGGTGGCCCAGTCGCGGCAGCTGGCGCGGGTGCGGCTGGCCTGAGGCCCGTTCTGTCACGAGCCCGTACCAGCGAGTAGTGCGAGGCTCCGAGGGAACGCGCAGGTCAGCGAGGTGTCTTGGGTGGCGCTTTGCCCGGCGCACAGGTGATCAACAGCAGGACCTCAAGGAAGCCCTAAGCGGCGTTGGTTGAGTTCCGGCTCCAAGGACTTTCCTCATCTTCCATGGAGCTGTTTCTCATGAAGCGTGCGCGTCTCCTCCCCGCCGTGGCCCTGCTGGCGCTCTCGCCCCTGGCCCTGGCGGCCTGCGGATCCGGCGACTCCTCGTCGGACTCGAACAGTGGCAACTCCGGTCAGCAGTCGTCGTGCCGGCAGCCGTCGGGGGCACCCAGCGGTGCGCCGAGTGGCGCACCGAGCGGTGCTCCCTCGGGTGCCCCGACCGCCCAGCCGTCCGGTGCGCCCTCGGGTGCGCCCAGCGGGGCGCCCAGTGGTGCCCCCGGCGGTGGACAGGGCGGCGGGCAGGGCGGTGCCCAGGGAGGCGGACAGGGCGGCCCGGGCGGTGGGCAGGGCGGCTGCGGTGGTCCCGGTGGTGGCCAGGGCGGTGGGGCGGCTCCCAGTGGGGCCCCGAGCGGTGCGCCGAGCGCGGCGGCGTCGGCGGCCAAGAGCTGACGCGGGACGTCTTGCGTCAGGGGCGGTACTCCCGGTGACCGGGGGTGCCGCCCCTGGCCGTTGCGGTGCTTGCGGTGCTCAGTCCAGCCAGTGCTCACGCCCGATGCTGATCAGCCGCATCTGACGGGTCGCGACCTGGGCGACGCGCTCCCGCTCCTCCTGCGGCTCCTCCAAGGCGTCCAGGAACAGGGAGGCCGTCATCAGCATCTGGTCGACGTAGAGGTTGGCGAGCATGAGGAGGTCGTCGTCGCCCCAGCCCCTGGAGACCGGGTCCTTGGTGAGCGCGACCTTCACCTCCTCGGCGAACTGGGCCAGTTGGCCCTGGATCGCCTTGCGCACCGACTGCACCCCGCCGTGCCGTTCACGGGCGATGAACCGGACGTGGGCCGGGTGCGTGTCGACATGCCGGGCGATCAGCTCGACGGCGCGTTCTATGCGAAGGTCGCTGTCACCGGCCGAGGTGACGATCTTGCGGATCATCGGGTGCAGGCTGCCCAGCGCCTCCTCGACGAGGGCGACGCCGAGGTCGGCGGTGGAGCGGAAGTGCCGGTAGAAGGCGGTCGGGGCGACGCCGACCTCGCGCGTGACCTCGCGCAGCCCCAGACTGCTCAGGCTCTGCTCCTCCAGCAGTCCCAACGCCGCGTCCAGGAGCGCCTGTCGGGTTTTCTGCTTCTGGGCCTGCCGTATGCCGAGGGTGTGACTCATGCCATGCAGTTAACAACTGTTCTCTGGAATTGAAAAGCCGTGGGGCGCGCTAGACTTGAGAGTCAGTGAACAACTGTTACTACAACTGTTCACCGAAACGTAACGAGAGAGATCGACACCAGAGAGATCTCGAAGGGGGATCCGACCCATGCTGTTCCTCGTCGCCGCACTCCTGCTGCTGGGTGTGCTGCTGGGCGCCGTGGCCCACGCACCACTCACCTTCACCGCCGTCGCCGCCGCCGTGATCGCCGTCTGGCTGGGCATCTTCGCCGCCCGCGAGCGTCACGCCCGCCGCAACTGACCCCATCGACCGGACCGAACCGACTCCTCAGGAGCTGACAGTCATGCAACTCACCGCACCGGCCACCCCCCGCCCCGGCACCCGCTCGCGCACCCGCGACGCCGACGGCATGGCCGTGGCGTCCTTCATCCTCGGCCTCCTCGGCCTCCTGGTCTTCAACGTCTTCCTCGGCCCGACCGCCATCGTCCTGGCCGCGGCGTCCCTCTGGCGCGGCACCAGCCGCAAGGGCCGCGCCTATCTGGGAATGGGGCTCGGCGTCGCGGACCTGCTGGTCCTGGTGACGCTGATGCAGATGGACAGCACGCTGTCCTGGAGCTTCTAGCGGCCGCTGCCACCCGGGGCCCTTGGCTCAGGGGTGCTCACCAGGGCGCCGTAGAATCGTCGCCACCATGGCTTACCTCGACCACGCCGCGACCACCCCCATGCTCCCGGAGGCGGCAGAGGCGCTGACCGCCCAGCTGAGCGTCACCGGCAACGCGTCCTCCCTCCACGCATCCGGCCGCCGTGCGAGGCGCACCGTCGAGGAGGCCCGCGAGACCCTCGCGGAAGCGCTCGGCGCCCGCCCCAGCGAGGTCGTCTTCACCTCCGGCGGCACCGAGGCCGACAACCTCGCGGTCAAGGGCCTGTACTGGTCCCGCCGCGACGCCGACCCGGCGCGGAGCCGTACCCGCGTCCTGGCCAGCCCCGTCGAACACCACGCCGTGCTCGACGCCGTCCACTGGCTCGCCGAACACGAGGGCGCCACCGTCGAGTACCTCCCGGTCGACGCCCACGGCCGGGTCCACCCGGACGCCCTGCGCGAGGCCATCGCCCGCAGCCCCCACGACATCGCCCTTGCCACCGTGATGTGGGCCAACAACGAGATCGGCACCGTCATGCCGGTCCGTGAACTGGCCGACGTGGCAAGGGAGTTCGACGTCCCGCTGCACGCCGACGCCGTCCAGGCCTTCGGCCAGGTCCCCGTCGACTTCGCCGCCTCCGGCCTCGCCGCGATGACGGTGTCGGGCCACAAGATCGGCGGCCCGTACGGCATCGGCGCCCTGATCCTCGGCCGTGAGTACACCCCCGTCCCCGTCCTGCACGGCGGCGGCCAGGAACGCCACGTCCGCTCCGGCACCCTCGACGTCCCCGCCATCACCTCCTTCGCGGTCGCCGGCCGCCTCGCCGCCGAACAGCGCGAGTGGTTCGCATCCGAGATCGGCACCCTGCGCGACGCCCTGGTCGAGGCGGTCCGTACGGCGGTGCCGGACGCGATCCTCGGCGGCGACCCGGCACCCGACGGCCGCCTCCCGGCCAACGCGCACTTCACCTTCCCGGGCTGCGAGGGCGACTCCCTGCTCCTCCTCCTGGACGCCCAGGGCATCGAGTGCTCCACCGGCTCCGCCTGCACCGCGGGCGTCGCCCAGCCCAGCCACGTCCTCCTGGCCACCGGCACCGACCCCGACCTGGCCCGCGGCACCCTCCGCTTCTCCCTCGGCCACACCTCCACGGAGGCCGACGTCGAAGCGGTCGCCAAGGCGATCGGCCCGGCGGTGGAACGGGCACGGGCGGCCGGGCTCACCTAGCCCGACGGACCGCTAGGCGGGCGCCGTGTGCGCCGCCCGTACGAGCTTCATGTACCGGTCCCAGTCCCAGTGCTCCCCGGGATCCGTGTGGTCCGTGCCCGGCACCTCCACATGCCCGATGATGTGCTCGCGGTCGACGGGTATGTCGTAGCGCGCGCATATCCGGGCCGTGAGCCGCGCGGACGCCTCGTACATCTCGTCCGTGAGGTCCTGCGGCCGCTCCACGAAACCCTCGTGCTCGATGCCGACACTGCGCTCGTTGTAGTCGCGGTTGCCCGCGTGGTAAGCCACGTCCAGCTCGCGGATCATCTGCGTGACGCGGCCGTCCTTGCGGACGATGTAGTGCGCGGCCGCCCCGTGCTCCGGGTCCTGGAAAACCTTCACCGCGCTCGCGAAACTGCCCTGGGTGACATGGATGATCACCATGTCGATGCCGTAGTCGTCGGGCCGGTCCGCCCGCCGCCAGTTCGCGTCCGACGCCGCCACCCAGCGCGCCCCGGCGTAGTCGACCTCGCCCTCCTTGCGCTGCTTCTCCACACCGGGCACCCGCCACCACAGGCGCGCCAGCTCGTCGCGGGCCAGCACGGCCGAGCCCACCGCGGCCGCCGTACCGCCGATGAGCAACGCGCGACGACCGACCTTCCGGTCGCCGTCCTTGGAAGCCTTCCGCTGTCCCATGTGATCGTCAACGGATACCCGGGGGCCCTGGTTCCCGCGCCCCCTTACCCTGGAAGGGTTATGACTGACACCGCGCAGCCCTCCCGCCCCCTCCGCGTCCTCGCCGCCATGTCCGGCGGGGTCGACTCCGCCGTCGCCGCCGCCCGCGCGGCCGAAGCGGGCCACGACGTGACCGGCGTCCACCTCGCGCTCTCCGCGAACCCGCAATCCTTCCGCACGGGCGCGCGGGGCTGTTGCACCATCGAGGACTCCCGCGACGCCCGCCGCGCCGCCGACGTCATCGGCATCCCGTTCTACGTCTGGGACCTCGCCGACCGCTTCCGCGAGGACGTCGTCGAGGACTTCATCGCCGAGTACGAGGCCGGCCGCACCCCGAACCCGTGCCTGCGCTGCAACGAGAAGATCAAGTTCGCGGCCCTGCTGGACAAGGCGCTGGCCCTCGGCTTCGACGCGGTCTGCACGGGCCACTACGCCACGGTGGTGCTGAACGAGGACGGCACCCGCGAACTGCACCGCGCCTCCGACATGGCCAAGGACCAGTCGTACGTCCTCGGCGTCCTGGACGAGAAGCAGCTGGCGCACGCGATGTTCCCGCTCGGCGACACCCTGACGACGAAGGACGAGATCCGCGCGGAGGCCGAGCGCCGTGGCCTCGCGGTCGCGAAGAAGCCCGACTCGCACGACATCTGCTTCATCGCCGACGGCGACACCCAGGGCTTCCTCGCGAACCGCCTCGGCAAGGCGGAGGGCGACATCGTCGACGAGTCGGGAGCCAAGCTCGGCACCCACGAGGGCGCGTTCGGCTTCACCATCGGCCAGCGCAAGGGCCTGCGCATCGGCACCCCGGCCGCCGACGGCAAGCCGCGCTACGTCCTCGACATCTCGCCGGTGAACAACACGGTGACCGTCGGCCCGGCGTCCGCTCTGGACGTGACCGCCCTGACCGCCATCAAGCCCCGCTGGTGCGGCACCGCCCCGACCGGCCCCGGCACCTACACCGCCCAGCTGCGCGCCCACGGCGGCGAGACCGAGGTGAGCGCCGAACTGATCGACGGCTCCCTGGAGGTCACCTTCACCGAGCCGGTCCGCGGCGTCGCCCCCGGCCAGGCGATCGTCCTGTACGACGACACGCGCGTGGTGGGCTCGGCGACGATCGCGTCGACGGTGCGGGCGACTGCGACGGCGGTCTGAGGCCGCCCCGGGTCACCTCCCGAAGAACTCCGCGAGCACCGGCGCGAGCACCTGCGGCTCCGCCATGTGGGTCTGCCCCGCCAGGCTCCGGTACGCCCCCTCGGGCACCGTGTCCGCGACCGCTCGCGCCGCCTCGTGCATCCACGCGGGGCTCGCGCTGCCCGCGACGGCCAGCACCGGAACGCCGATCGAGGCCAGCCGGTCCCGGGGCACCAGGCCGTCGCCCATCACGGCGTTGTCGTGGGCCAGGCTCGGCGCGATGGTCTCCATACCGGCCCACATGGGGGACTGCCGGGCGCCCTGGATCATCTGCTCGGCCATTCCGGTCAGCCGCAGGAACAGCTCGACGGCGTCCCCACGACGCCCCTGGGCGAGCGCTTCCGTGAGCCGCTCGGTGTACTCCGCACGCTCCTTCGCGCCGCCCTCGTAGACGGCGAACGGCACCTCGTACACCGCGACCTGACGCACCGGCAGCCCGCTCGCCGCCGCCTCCAAGACCAGCGCGCCACCCGACGAGACGCCGTACAGCAGCGCCTCCCCGCCCACGGCCTCGATCAGCGCGGCAAGGTCCTCGACCTCGCGCTCCACCGCGTACGGCGGCGTGTCACGGCTCTGACCGCGCCCGCGCCTGTCGTAGACGACGACCCGGAAACGGTCCGCCAGAGCCGCCGCCAGCGGTGCCACGGTGCCCCCGGTGGACATCGCACCGCTGACGAGGATCAGCACCGGACCCTCGCCGCGGATCTCGTACGCGAGGGAGGTGCCGTCGGCCGAAAAGGTCTTCTTGTCCATGCCTGTGGAGATTGCCCTACGGCATGGAACTAATCGTTCACGACACTTCGACTTCGTAGAAGCAGAGGTGGTCCTTGATCTCGGCCACGTCCGGCTTCGGGTCCGGGTACGACCAGACGAGGTCCGCCGCGTCCGGCAGGGACCAGTAGGAGGCCGTTCCCTTGAACGGGCAGTACGTGTGCGTGTCGGAGGGGGTCAGCAGGTCGAGCCGTACGTCCTCGGCCGGGATGTAGTAGCGCGCGGGGCAGCCGGTCTCCCGCAGGACGAGGGGGCGGTCGCTCTCCGCCAGGATCTGGTCGCCGTGAACGACCCGTACGCGTCGCGTGCCCTGCTCGATCGTGATCGTGTGTCCTTCAGCCATGTCCGAACAGCGCTCGCGGGCCGCCGGTTCTTCCCGCGTACGGTGGCCTCATGCGAATCTGCGTCTTCCTCTCCGCCGCCGACCTCGACGACCGTTACACGCGCCCCGCGCGCGAGTTCGCGAAACTGCTGGGCAAGGGCGGGCACACGCTCGTCTGGGGCGGCTCCGACGTCGGGCTGATGAAGGTGGTCGCCGACGGGGTGCAGGAGGCGGGCGGGCGGCTCGTGGGGGTCTCCGTGCAGTTCCTGGCCGCCAAGGCCCGGCCCGGCGTCGACGAGATGGTGATCGCGAAGGACCTCGCCGAGCGCAAGAGGCTGCTGCTGGAGAAGGCCGACGCCGTGGTGATCATGGTCGGCGGCACGGGCACGCTCGACGAGGCCACCGAGATCCTGGAGCTGAAGAAGCACGGCCACACGGACAAGCCGGTGGTCCTGCTCAACACCGCGGGCTTCTACGACGGCCTGAAGGAGCAGTTCCGCCGCATGGAGGACGAGGGCTTCCTGCCCCGCCCGCTGACCGACCTGGTGTTCTTCGCGGAGGAGCCGGTGGGCGCGCTGGCGTACCTGGAGGAGAGCCGGGGCGTGGCGTGAACCCCCGCTGATGCGAGCATGGCGGGCATGGCTACACATGTGATCACCGGAGCGGGCTCCGGCATCGGCGCGGCCGTCGCCCGCCGTCTGCACGCGCGCGGGGACGAACTCGTCCTCCACGCGCGCGACGCGGGCCGTGCGAAGGAGCTGGCGGCGGCGTTCCCCGGCGCGAAGACGCTGGTCGGCGACCTGGCCGACCCGGACAAGCTGTCCTGGGCCTTCTCCCACCAGTCGCTGCCGGACCGGGTGGACTCCCTGCTCCACATCGCCGGCGTCGTCGACCTGGGCCCTGTGGGCGACCTGACCCCGAAGGCCTGGCGCCACCAGCTCAACGTCAACCTGATCTCCCCGGCCGAACTGACCCGCCAGTTCCTCCCCCAACTGCGCGCCAGCCGCGGCCATGTGCTCTTCGTGAACTCCGGCGCCGGCCTCAACGCCCACGCCGACTGGTCCGCGTACGCTGCGTCGAAGCACGGCCTGAAGGCCCTCGCGGACTCCCTGCGCCACGAGGAGCACGCGGGCGGCGTCCGGGTCACCAGCGTCTACCCCGGCCGCACCGCGAGCCCCATGCAGGCCAAGGTCCACCAGCAGGAGGGCAAGGAGTACGACGCCGCGAAGTGGATCGACCCCGAGTCGGTGGCCACGACGATCCTGATGGTCCTGGACCTGCCGAGGGACGCCGAGGTGAACGACCTGACGGTGCGGCCGGGTCGCTGACCGGGCGGAGGGGCGAAGGCGGTCCTGGAAGCCACAGGGGTGAAGGCGGCGCCGGAAGGTTGCATAGGCTTCCCGGGTGAGTGAAAACAGCCCGTTCACCTTCGCCCCCGCCACCGGCATCGGTTCCCTGCCCGGCGGCGACGCCCGTGAGGCCGCCAAGGCCGCCTCCGGGTCCTTCGAGGACTTCCCGTTCCTCGCCGAGCTCCCCGCCCGCGGCCCCGGCGCGGACATGATCGGCCGGACCGCCGGGATGCTCGTCGAGCTGTACGCGCGCGTGGAGCCCAGCGGCTGGCGGATCGGGGACCGGCCGGGCCGGGACACCAAGCGGGCGAGGTCCTGGCTGGGGGAGGACCTCGACGCCCTGGAGGAGTTCACCCAGGGGTACGAGGGAATGCTGAAGGTCCAGGCCGTGGGCCCGTGGACGCTGGCCGCCGCACTGGAGCTGAGGAACGGCGAGGCGGCCCTCTCCGACGCCGGCGCCTGCCGGGACCTCGCCGCCTCCCTCGCCGAGGGCCTGCGCCAGCACCTCGCGGAGGTCCACCGCCGGATCCCCGGCGCCCGGCTCGTCCTCCAGCTCGACGAGCCCTCCCTCATCGCCGTACTGCGCGGCCAGGTCAGGAGCGCCAGCGGTTACCGCACCCACCGCGCCGTCGACCGGCAGATCGTCGAGGCCACCCTCCGCGATGTCGTCGGGGTTCACGGCGACGGCCCGGTCGTGGTCCACTCGTGCGCACCGGACGTCCCGTTCGCCCTGCTGCGCCGGGCGGGCGCGACGGCGATCTCCTTGGACTTCTCCCTCCTCACCGAGCGTGACGACGACGCGATCGGCGAGGCGGTGGAAGGCGGCACCCGGCTCTTCGCCGGTGTCGTCCCGGGCACGGACGGCCCATTGTCAGACCCTGCCGGTAGCGTCATGGGTGTCAGGACGTTGTGGCGCAGGCTGGGGCTGTCACCGGGGCTTCTCACGGAGGCGGTCACCATCACGCCGTCGTGCGGACTCGCGGGGGCCTCCCCGGAGTATGCGCGCAAGGCTCTCGCCCACTGCGTCCGGGCGGCGAGATCCCTCGCGGACAACCCAGAGTAACGGGAGGACAACACGGTGGCCGGCGACAAGCAGGCGGAGACGACGGCGGTGCCCGCCGAGGCCCGCGAAAAGCACGCGCAGCTGGCGGAGCAGGTCGAGGAGCACCGCTTCCGGTACTACGTGAAGGACGCTCCCGTCGTCAGCGACGCGGATTTCGACAAGCTGCTGAAGACTCTGGAGGCACTGGAGGAGGAGTACCCGGAGCTGCGCACGCCGGACTCGCCCACCCAGAAGGTCGCGGGGTCGTACGAGACGGAGTTCACGGCGGTCGAGCACCGCCAGCGGATGCTGTCGCTCGACAACACCTTCAACGACGACGAACTCGCCGCCTGGGCCGACCGGATCGCGCGGGAACTGGGCGATCAGGAGTACCACTTCCTGTGCGAGCTGAAGGTCGACGGCCTCGCCGTCAACCTGACCTACGAGAACGGCCGGCTCACGCGCGCGGCCACCCGCGGAGACGGCCGCACCGGCGAGGACATCACTCCGAACGTCCGGACGATCGCCGAGATCCCGGACCGCCTCAAGGGCGACGAGGTCCCCGCTCTGGTGGAGATCCGCGGTGAGGTCTACTTCCCGATGGAGAAGTTCCTCGAACTCAACGAGCGCCTGGTCGCCGCGGGGGACAAGCCCTTCGCCAACCCCCGCAACGCCGCCGCCGGTTCGCTGCGCCAGAAGGACCCGCGCGTCACCGCGACCCGCCCGCTGCACATGGTCGTCCACGGCATCGGCGCCCTGGAGGGCTTCACGGGCATGACCCGCCTCTCCGAGGCGTACGACCTGCTCAAGACCTGGGGCCTGCCCACGTCGCGGCACAACCGGGTCGTGGACGACCTCGGCGGCGTGCGGGAGTTCATCGCCCATTACGACGGCGAGAACCGCCACTCCGTCGAGCACGAGATCGACGGCGCCGTCGTCAAGCTGGACGAGATCCGGCTCCAGGGCCGCCTCGGCTCCACCGCCCGGGCGCCGCGCTGGGCGATCGCCTACAAGTACGCGCCGGAAGAGGTCAACACCAAGCTCATCGACATCAAGGTGGGCGTCGGCCGCACCGGCCGCGTCACGCCGTACGCCCAGGTCGAGCCGGTCACGGTCGCGGGCAGCGAGGTCGAGTTCGCGACCCTGCACAACCAGGAGGTCGTCAAGGCCAAGGGCGTGCTGATCGGTGACACCGTGGTGATCCGCAAGGCCGGGGACGTCATCCCGGAGATCCTCGGCCCGGTGGTGGACCTGCGCGACGGCAGCGAGCGGGAGTTCGTGATGCCGAGCGAGTGCCCCGAGTGCGGTACGGCGCTCAGGCCCATGAAGGAGGGCGACATCGACCTCCGATGCCCCAACGCCCGTACCTGCCCCGCCCAGTTGAGAGAGCGCGTCTCGTATCTCGCGGGCCGCGAGTGCCTGGACATCGAGCATTTCGGTGGCGTGGCCGCCGCCGCGCTCACCCGCCCTCTGGAGCCGGCCGACCCGCCCCTGGTCGACGAGGGCGACCTGTTCGATCTCACGGTGGAGAAGCTGCTGCCCATCAAGGCCTACGTCCTCGACCAGGACAGCGGCCTGCCCAAGCGGGATCCCAAGACGGGCGAGGAGAAGGTCGTCACGGTCTTCGCGAACCAGAAGGGCGAGCCGAAGAAGAACACCCTCGCCCTGCTGGAGAAGATCGAGGAGGCCAAGCAGCGCCCGCTGGCCCGGTTCCTCAACGGGCTGTCCATCCGGCACGTCGGGCCGGTGGCGGCCCAGGCCCTCGCGCGTGAGTTCCGCTCGGTCGACCGCATCGAGCAGGCCACCGAGGAGGAGCTGGCGGCGACCGACGGCGTCGGTCCCATCATCGCCGCCGCGCTCAAGGAATGGTTCGCCGAGGACTGGCACCGGGAGATCGTCCGCAAGTGGAAGGCCGCCGGGGTTCCGCTGGAGGAGCAGTCGACCGGCGAGGACGAGGGACCGCGCCCGCTGGAAGGGCTTACCGTCGTCGTCACCGGCACGCTGGAGCACTTCACCCGCGACGGCGCCAAGGAAGCGCTGCAAAGTCGCGGAGCGAAGGTGACCGGCTCCGTTTCGAAGAAGACATCTTTTGTTGTCGTCGGTGACAGTCCAGGGTCCAAGTACGACAAGGCCATGCAGCTGAAGGTGCCTGTCCTGAACGAGGACGGCTTCAAAGTGCTCCTTGACGAGGGGCCCGAAGCGGCGGCCGAAGTTGCCCTACCCGCAGAGGAGTAGCGGTTGAAGGCCCCCCGATCGGCGCATACCAGATGCATACGGGTGGCTGGGGCGCATTCGGGCAACCGTCGGCGACCGCTGCCCGGGGAGGCCTTCTGCGGCCTACTGTTGAGGGGTGCGCCTGCCGTGCCCAGCTGCGGTTGGGGCATCCCCTTGCTCCGAGAGGGCTTTGAAGGGCGAGGGGAAGGGTTTTCCAACGCGGTGCCGTTGAGGGTTGTTGTCGGGCATCGGGCCGCGTGGCGTGGGCACCGCCGGCTGTGAGAGGGACGGGAATGGAACCGACCGAGAGCGCCGCCCCCCATTCACGGCTGCGCCGGATCACCGGCGCGTGGCGGGGTTGGGTGGCGCGCACCGCGGAGCGTTCGCGGGCGGAAAGAGGCGCGGGGAGCGCCGCCGGGCAGCACACCATGACGGACGGCCGCGCCGGCGTGCAGCTCGGCGCCGAGCCCGCGGCCGGGCTGCCGGACTCCGACCATGAACGGCACCTGTCCTGGCCCGCGCTGCCCGCATCGATCGTCGCGGCGGCCGGGTTCGTCCTCGGAGCCGGTTTCTACCGGGCGTTCAGCGGCAGCCACGCCCTCTTCCCGTCCGGCACGGTCGGCTGGTCGCTGGCCGTGCTGACCGGCGTCATCGTCGGCCACCTGGTCGCGCTCGGCCGCGCCCGCTGGTGGGGCGGCACCGGCTCCGGCGCCGCCCTCACCCTCGCCGTACTGATGCTGTACGGCTGGGTGCCGGCCGGGATGGTCAGCCTCACCGTCGTCGTGCTGGTCGGCATCGCCCGCCGCAACCGCTGGCGGCAGGGCGTGCTGCACGGCGCGGTGGACATCCTCGGCATCGCCGCCGGGGCCCTGGTGCTGGCCGCGTTCGGCCGGGTACCGACCGTCGAGCACCCGTGGAACCCCGACACCTGGACGCTCTACACCGCCCCCGGCGTGGTGCTCGTCGCCGCCGCCTATCTCGTGGTCACCCGCGTCCTGCTCTGGTATCTGCACGCCCCGCGCGGCGGCCTGCCCACCGTCGCCCGCACCGCCCTGGTCAGGCAGGGGCTGGTCGCCGTCGCGCTGCTCGGCATCGCACCGCTGGTGTGTGTGGTCGCCGTCGCCAAGCCCCTGCTGCTGCCGCTGTTCTCCATCCCGCTCATCGCCCTCGACTCCACCCTGTGGATCGCCCGGGCCCGCGCCGAGGAGCAGCTGCGCGACCCGCTGACCGGGCTGCCCAACCGGCAGTGGCTGCTGGAGCGCATCTGGACCGCGCTCGACGACGCCGAACGGATCGGCGCCCGGTCCGCCCTGATGCTGATCGACCTGGACCGGTTCCGATCGGTCAATGACACGCTCGGTCATCTCGCCGGTGACCGGTTGCTGTTGCAGATAGCCGATCGGCTGCGGCTCGCCCTGCCGCGCGGAGCGGAGGCCGCGCGGCTCGGCGGCGACGAGTTCGCCGTCTTACTGCCGGTCGCCGACTCCACGACGTCAGCGACCCGGGTCGCCCGCAACCTCGTCGCCGCGCTGAGCTCCCCGCTCGACCTCGACGGGCTCACCCTGGTCCTGGAGGCCAGCGCCGGCGTCGCCGTCTTCCCCGACCACGCGCTCGACGCCGAGGGGCTGCTGCGCCGCGCGGACGTGGCGATGTACCAGGCGAAGCGGGACCGTACGGGCGTAGAGGTCTACGAGTCGAAGCGGGACTCCAACACCCCGGACCGGCTGGGCCTGCTGGGGGATCTGCGCCGGGCGCTCGACGCGCACGACGTGGAGCTGCACTACCAGCCGAAGGTCCGCTTCGACGGACAGGTCGCCGGACTGGAGGCGCTGGTCCGCTGGATGCATCCCGAACGCGGGCAGGTGCCGCCGGACGAGTTCATAGCGATCGCCGAGTCGTCGGGGCTGATGCCGCATCTGACGGAGTACGTGCTGGAGACAGCGCTCGGACAGGTCGCGCAGTGGCGCTCGCAGGGGCTGTACGTACCCGTCGCCGTCAACGTCTCCCCGCGCGACGTCCACACGCCCGGGTTCGCCGGTTCCGTCGCAGCCCGGCTCGCCCGGCACGGCGTTCCGGCGGGAGCGCTCCAGCTGGAGATAACGGAACACGTCCTCCTGGAGGACCCGCAGCGGGCCGCCGACACACTCGCCGGGCTCACCGGGCACGGCGTGAAGATGTCGTTGGACGACTTCGGGACGGGGTACTCCTCACTGGTCCACCTCAGACGGCTGCCGGTGAGCGAGCTGAAGATCGACCGGTCGTTCGTGGCGCGGCTCGCGGTGGACAACGAGGACGCGGAGATCGTGCGGTGCACGGTCGATCTGGCGCACTCGCTGGGGCTGCTGGTGGTCGCCGAAGGCGTCGAGGACGACGAGACGTGGGAACGGCTGCGGGATCTGGGCTGTGACGCCGTTCAGGGGTGGCTGGTCGCCGCGGCGATGCCGGCGGACGAGACCACGGCGTGGCTGCGGGCGCGGGGGTCGCGGGGCTGGCAGCGGCCGCGGGCCGCATTGCCTGCCGCCGAGTAGCTTCCCCGCCCCTTCAGGGCGCTGCCGTGAAGTGTCCGATCAACAGGGCCAACCTCTGCTCATGAGCCTTCTCCGGCAGTCGACCGCTGCGCATCAGCGTGACCAACCCATGTAGCCCTGCCCAATACGTCTCCGTCAGCACCCCCAGGTCCTCGCCCTCCTTGGTGATCGGCTCCACCGCCGCCGCGATCTCTCCGAAGGCCCGTTTCAGTGGCTCCGGGGCCTCGTCGGTGGCGAACGGCAGATCCACCCGGTACGTGAACATGGCGTCGTAGAGGGCCGGTCGCCGTCGGCCGAACGCCGTGTACGTCTCGCCCACAGCTGTCAACGCCGCGCGCGTGCCCTTCACCGCCGTACGGGCCGTGCGCAGTTCCTCCGCCAGGTCGGCGCAGCCCTGCACCGCCACCGCCGCCATGATCGCGTCCTTGCCCTTGAAGTGGCTGTAGAGGACGGGCTGGCTGTACTCGATCTCCGCCGCCAGGCGGCGCGTGGTGACCGCCTCCCAGCCCTCGGCCTCCGCCAGCTCACGGGCCGCCGTGACGATCAGCCGCTCGCGTTCCGCTCGTTCGCGCTCCTTGCGCGTCTGGATCGACATGCCAGAAATTCTAGCAGCGCTAGCCATCCTGTCGACGCTCTGCTAGCTTCGCTCTCGTCCCTAGCACTGCTAGCGAGGAGTCAAGCCATGACCGTGACCGCCTACACCCTGGCCGTCGTGCTCAATCTGTTCTGCCTGTTCCTCGGGTACCGGTTCCTGCTCCAGCCCGCCTCCGCCGCCACCGGCTACGGCGTCCCGGCCCGGCCGGACGGCGACGCCGGCGCCTATCTCTCGATCAAGGGGTTGAGGGACGGCACCTTCGGCGTGCTGGGCCTGGCGCTGCTGTTCTTCGTCGGCGCCCGCGCCGAGGCGTGGTTCATGCTCGCCGTGGCGATCGTGCCGCTCTTCGACACACTGATAGTGCTGCGGCACGGTGGCACGAAGGCCGTGGCCTTCGGGATCCACTTCGCCACGGCGGTCGTCGTCCTCATCAGTGCCGCCCTGCTGTTCCTCGTCTGAGCACGTCAACTCCGCCGAGATGTTCTTCCTGCTCGACGGCGCCGCCGAGATCCTCTCCGGTGACGACGTCACGGCCGGCCCCGTCCAGTGCATCGCCCTCGGCGAGGCCACCTTGGAGAGCCTGCTGGAGGTGCAGGAGTTGTACGACAACCACTTCATGAAGAGCGAGGTCTGGGACGGGCGCCGCGGGTGATCGCGAGCGGGGCGGGGGAAACCGTTTCACGGCCATCGGTCCTCGCCCCATAGGATTGGCCCCAAACCACAAACTCTCACCCCAGAGGATCGCTGCATGCCTGGCATCACGCGCGAGGAGGTCGCCCACCTCGCCCGGCTGGCGCGTCTGGAGCTGAAGCCCGAAGAGCTTGAACACTTCGCCGGCCAGCTGGACGACATCATCGGCGCGGTCGCCCGCGTCAGCGAGGTCGCCGACCAAGACGTACCGCCGACCTCGCACCCGCTCCCGCTGACGAACGTCATGCGTGTGGACGAGGTCCGTCCGTCGCTCACCCCCGAGCAGGCGCTCTCCGGCGCCCCGGCCCAGGAGCAGCAGCGTTTCAAGGTGCCGCAGATCCTGGGGGAGGACTAAGAAGTCATGACGGACATCATCAAGCTCACCGCCGCCGAGACCGCCGCGAAGATCGCCTCCGGCGAGCTCACGGCCGTCGAGGTCACCGAGGCCCACCTGGCCCGCATCGAGGCCGTCGACGAGAAGGTGCACGCCTTCCTGCACGTCGACCGCGAAGGCGCCCTGGCGCAGGCGCGGGCCGTGGACGAGAAGCGGGCCAAGGGCGAGAAGCTCGGCCCGCTGGCCGGCGTCCCCCTCGCGCTCAAGGACATCTTCACCACCGAGGGCATTCCGACGACCGTCGGTTCGAAGATCCTCGAAGGCTGGATTCCGCCCTACGACGCCACCCTCACCAAGCGCCTCAAGGCCGCTGACGTCGTCATCCTCGGCAAGACCAACATGGACGAGTTCGCCATGGGGTCGTCGACGGAGAACAGCGCCTACGGCCCGACCGGCAACCCCTGGGACCTCACCAAGATCCCCGGCGGCTCCGGTGGCGGCTCCTCCGCCGCGCTCGCCTCCTTCCAGGCGCCCCTCGCCATCGGCACCGACACCGGCGGTTCCATCCGCCAGCCGGCCGCCGTCACCGGCACGGTCGGTGTGAAGCCGACGTACGGCGCGGTCTCCCGCTTCGGCATGGTCGCCTTCTCGTCCTCCCTCGACCAGGGCGGGCCCTGTGCCCGTACGGTCCTGGACGCGGCCCTGCTGCACGAGGTCATCGCCGGACACGACCCGCTGGACTCGACGTCGATCGACGTGCCCGTCCCGCCGGTCGTCGAGGCCGCCCGCAACGGCAGCGTCGAGGGCATGCGCGTCGGCGTCGTCAAGCAGTTCCGCGGCGAGGGCTACCAGGCCGGAGTCATCCAGCGCTTCGACGAGTCGGTGGCCCTCCTCAAGGAGCTGGGCGCCGAGATCGTGGAGCTGGACTGCCCGTCCTTCGACCTCGCGCTCTCCGCGTACTACCTGATCGCGCCCTCCGAGTGCTCCTCCAACCTCGCCCGCTTCGACGGCCTGCGCTACGGGCGGCGGACCGGCGACGACGGCAGCCACTCCGCCGAGGAGGTCACCTCGCTCACCCGTGAGGCGGGCTTCGGCCCCGAGGTGAAGCGCCGCATCATGCTCGGCACGTATGCGCTGAGCTCGGGCTACTACGACGCCTACTACGGCTCCGCCCAGAAGGTGCGCACGCTCATCACGCGCGACTTCGAGAAGGCCTTCGAGCAGGTCGACGTCATCGTCTCCCCGACGACGCCGACCACGGCCTTCGCGATCGGCGAGCGTGCCGACGACCCGATGGCGATGTACCTCGCCGACCTCTGCACCATCCCGACGAACCTCGCGGGCAACGCGGCCATGTCGCTGCCGTGCGGTCTCGCCCCGGAGGACAACCTCCCCGTCGGTCTCCAGATCATCGCCCCGGCGTTGAAGGACGATCGTCTTTACAAGGTCGGGGCAGCCGTCGAGGCGGCCTTCGTGGAAAAGTGGGGGCACCCGCTTCTGGAGGAGGCACCGTCGCTGTGAGCAAGCTGTCGAAGGCCAAGGACTTCAAGAAGTCCAAGTCCGGTCTGTACCTGTCCATGGCCACCACCGCGTTCGGTGCGGTCAGTGTCGCCAAGCAGGCCAAGAAGGCCCGCACGGAGAGCGACACGCTGCGCCTGATCGACGCCGCCGTGTCCGCCGCCGCCATCGCCACCGGCCTCGCCATCCTCTACCGCGAGCTGAAGCGGCTGGGCGACGACGACGTCCTGCTGGGCTGAGAGGGAAGTTTCACCGTGACCACCACGACCGACCTGGTGTCGTACGAGGACGCTCTCGCGTCGTACGACCCCGTCATGGGCCTTGAGGTCCATGTCGAACTCGGCACCAAGACCAAGATGTTCTGCGGCTGTTCGACCGAGCTCGGTCAGGACGCCAACACGCAGACCTGCCCCACCTGCCTCGGCCTGCCCGGCGCGCTCCCGGTCGTCAACGCGACCGGCGTCGAGTCGGCGATCAAGATCGGTCTCGCGCTGAACTGCGAGATCGCCGAGTGGTGCCGCTTCGCCCGGAAGAACTACTTCTATCCGGACATGCCGAAGAACTTCCAGACCTCCCAGTACGACGAGCCGATCGCCTTCAACGGCTACCTCGACGTACAGCTGGAGGACGGCGAGACCTTCCGCGTGGAGATCGAGCGCGCCCACATGGAGGAGGACACCGGCAAGTCGACGCACGTCGGCGGCGCGACGGGCCGTATCCACGGCGCCTCGCACTCGCTGCTCGACTACAACCGCGCCGGCATCCCCCTCATCGAGATCGTCACCAAGCCGATCGAGGGCGCCGGCGAGCGTGCCCCCGAGGTGGCGAAGGCGTACGTCCGTGAGCTGCGCGAGCTCATCCGGGCGCTCGGCGTCTCCGAGGCCCGGATGGAGATGGGCCAGATGCGCTGCGACGTGAACCTGTCGCTGCGCCCGAACGGCACCGAGAAGTTCGGCACGCGTTCGGAGACGAAGAACGTCAACTCGCTGCGGTCCGTGGAGCGCGCGGCGCGCTTCGAGATCCAGCGGCACGCCGCCGTGCTGAGCAGCGGCGGGACGATCATCCAGGAGACCCGGCACTTCCACGAGGACACGGGGTCCACGACCTCGGGCCGAGTGAAGGAAGAGGCCGAGGACTACCGGTACTTCCCGGAGCCGGACCTGGTGCCGGTCGCCCCGTCCCGTGAGTGGGTCGAGGAGATCCGCGCCGCCCTGCCCGAGCTGCCGCTGGTCCGCCGCAACCGGCTCCTCGCGGAGTGGGGCATCTCGGCCACCGAGATGCAGGCGATCCTCAACGCCGGTGCGCTGGACCCGATCGTCGCCACGATCGACGCCGGTGCCGACGCGGCCTCCGCCCGCAAGTGGTGGATGGGCGAACTCGCCCGCAGCGCCAACGAGTCGGGCAAGTCCCTGGACGAGCTGGCGATCACCCCGGCGCAGGTCGCGCGCGTCACCGAGCTGGTCTCGAAGGGCGACCTGAACGACAAGCTGGCCCGCCAGGTCATCGAGGGCGTCCTCGCGGGCGAGGGCACCCCGGACGAGGTCGTCGACAAGCGCGGTCTGAAGGTCGTCTCCGACGAGGGCGCCCTGGGCACCGCCGTCGACGAGGCCATCGCAGGCAACCCGGGCATCGCCGACAAGATCCGCTCCGGCAAGGTCGCCGCGGCCGGCGCCCTGGTCGGCGCGGTCATGAAGGCCACCCGGGGTCAGGCCGACGCCGCGCGCGTCAAGGAGCTGATCCTGGAGAAGCTGGGCGTCAGCGAGGGCTGAGCGCCGAGAGCCGTACGGCCCCGGAGGCAGGTCCTCCGGGGCCGTAGTGGTGCTCACGGGGTCACTTACGGCGCCCTACGAGTCGTACGAAGCCCAGCGCGCGGCCCTCGTCATGGCGCACCATGTCGCCGACCCGGCGGGCCATCGTGCGATGGAACTCCGCCGGGCTCTCCTCGGCGATCACGTCGCACCACAGCAGCCAGTCCCGCCAGCCGTCCGGCTGCCAGTCGGCGGCCTCGACCTCGACGGCCCCGCCGCGGGTCCAGTGGCGCCGCCACCACTCGGCGGAGTGGAAGCACCAGAAGTCGGGCTCCCACCAGGGCTTGAGATGCTCCGGCGGTTCGAGACCGGCCGGCTCCTCCCGCAGCGCGGGCACGACGACACCGATCCGCCCGCCGGGCTTCAACAGGCGGGTGAGCGTGGGCAGATAGAGATCGTTCGTGCCGAAGTACTGGTAAGCGTCGATGCTCACGATCGCATCGAAGCTGCCCTCGGCGAACGGCAGGTCGTGCGCCTCGGCGTGCACGGGCAGCACGCGGTCGGCGAAACCGGCCTCGGCGACGCGCCGGGCGTTCTCGTCGGGCTTGATCCAGAGGTCGGCGGCGGTGACCTGGGCGTCGTACTCCCTGGCCAGGAAGACGGAGGTCATCGCCCGGCCGCAGCCCAGGTCGAGGACGCGGGCGCAGGGGCGCAGGGCGTCCAGGCCGAGGGCGGGGGCCAGCCACTCCAGCAGCCACAGTGCGTTCGGGCCCATCTGGTTCTCGATGACCCAGCGGATGTCGTAGTTGTTGCTGCGCGGGTAGCGGGCGTGGGTCAGCCGCTGGGTGAGGTCCTCATTCGAGGTCCCCGGGGTGATGTCCGGCATCGGTGTACGGGCTCCTTGAGTCCTGGAAGGCGGAAGGGGATACGGAGGAGCTCGGCCGGACGCTCAAACAATGCACCTGCCCAGGTCGGCGGCGATGTGCCGCACAGTGGATGACCTTCGGAAGCTAGCAGCGCACCGCACGGCCCCGCATCAGGTTTCCCGGCGCGACGCGCTACGCTCGCCCGCCATGAGTGGACGTGGTGATTCCGAGATATCCGAGACGGGGGAGGACCGGACCGAGGCGCCCGACGAATTGCACGTCGAGGAGCCGGCGGACGACGAGGACCCGGCGCAGGTGGCGCGGCGGGCCCGCTGGACGGCCGCTGCCGCCGGGGTGCTGCTGACCCTCGCCGGGCTGTCCGCGTCGGTCATGCGGGCCACCGGATCCGCCCCGGCCCTCGTCCCGGCCGCCTACGCATGCGGCGCCGCCGTCTGCGCGCTGGCCGCGTTCCTCGGCTCGCGGGGGCGTACGCGCCGGGCGCTGTGGCTGCTCGTCACCGGAGTGATGGTGATGGCGCTGGGGGACCAGTTCGACTGATGTGAAAGGCGTCACCCGGGAGCGACAGAGTGGCCGTTACTGTCCTGTGATCTGCCTCCCACTCCTGTGAATAACCCCACGAACGGGGCAAACGATCTCCTCGGCCTGCGAGAGTTTGCTTCACATCGCTCATGCGTTCTTTGCGGGCTGTTCACTTTATGAACGACTGATCCCGGCCAAAGATCCATAAATCGTCCCCCGGGAGCACGTTCGTGGCAGCTCTAGCACGCTGGTGTGTCCAACGCCGCCTCGTCGCCGTACTGCTCTGGCTGCTCGCTTTCGGCGGGGTGAGCGCGGCCGCCGCCGTCACGGGCACCGCGTACTCGAACGACTACGAAGTCCCCGGTACCGAGTCCGGCCACGCCACCCAGCTCCTGACGGACGGCTTCCCCGGCCTCGGCGGCGACAGCGACACCGTCGTCTGGCACACCACGTCCGGCACCGTCCGCGCCGCCGACGTCGAACAGACGATGACCCACACCCTGGACGAGATCGCCGAACTGCCCGGCGTCGCGGCCGTCGGCAGCCCCTACGACAAGCAGGGCGCCGCCCAGATCAGCGAGGACGGACACACGGCGTACGCCACCGTCACCTTCGCTGACAGCGCCGAGAACCTCGACAAGGGCGAGGCGCAGGCCGTGGTGAGCGCGGCCAAGGACGCGGAGGCCGACGGGCTCCAGGTGGAGCTGGGCGGCAGTGCCGTCGGGCTCACCGAGTCGCCGGGCGGGCACATCGCCGAGATCGTCGGGGTGGCCGTCGCCGCGGTCGTGCTGTTCCTCGCCTTCGGCTCGCTCGCCGCCTCGCTGCTGCCCATCGCCACCGCGCTCGTCAGCGTCGGCACCGCGTACGCCGGGATCGCGCTGCTCGGGCACGCCATGACCGTCGCCGACTTCGCACCCATGCTGGGCATGCTCATCGGCCTCGGCGTCGGCATCGACTACGCGCTGTTCATCGTCACCCGGCACCGGCGCGGGCTGAAACGCGGGCTGCCCGTCACCGAGTCGATCACGAACGCCGTGGCGACCACCGGACGCGCGGTGGTGTTCGCGGGCGCGACGGTGTGCATAGCCCTGCTCGGGATGCTGATCCTGCAGCTCAGCTTCCTCAACGGCGTCGCGATCGCCGCCTCGCTCACCGTGGTCCTCACGGTCGCCGCCTCCGTGACGCTGCTGCCCGCCCTGCTGTCCTTCATCGGCATGCGCGCCCTCAGCCGCCGCGAGCGGCGCCGGCTGACCGAACATGGACCGGAGCCCGAGGTGCCGACCGGGTTCGCCGCCCGCTGGTCGGCGTTCGTGGAGCGCCACCCCAAGGCGCTCGGCGCGATCGCCCTGGCCGTCATCACGGTCCTCGCCCTGCCCACCCTCGGCCTGCGCCTGGGCACCTCCGACCAGGGCAACAACCCGGAGACCTCCACCACCCGCCAGGCCTACGACCTCCTCGCCGACGGCTTCGGGCCCGGCGTGAACGGCCCGCTCACCCTGGTCACCGAGGTCGACGGCGGCGACGACAAGCTCGCCCTCGACAACCTCGACGCGACCCTGCGGGGCACCGAGGGCGTCGCGTCGGTGACGCCCGTGACGTACAGCTCCGGCGGCGACACCGCGTACCTCACCGTCGTACCGGAGTCCTCCCCGCAGTCGCGGCAGACCAGCGATCTCGTCGACCGGCTGCGCTCCGAGGTCCTGCCCCGCGCCGAGACCGGCACCTCGCTCGATGTGCAGGTCGGCGGCATGACGGCCGGCTACGACGACTTCGCCGACGTGATCGTCGGCAAGCTGCCGCTGTTCGTCGGCGTCGTCATCGGCCTGGGCTGTCTGCTGCTCCTGCTCGCCTTCCGGTCCGTCGGCATCCCCCTGAAGGCCGCCGCGATGAACGTGGCCGCCGTCGCCGCCGCCTTCGGAGTCGTCGTCGCGATCTTCCAGTGGGGCTGGGGGAGCGAGCTGCTGGGCCTGGGCCGGGCCGGGCCGATCGAGCCCTTCCTCCCCGTGATCATGGTGTCGGTGCTGTTCGGCCTCTCCATGGACTACCAGGTCTTCCTGGTCAGCCGGATGTACGAGGAGTGGCTGGAGACCGGCGACAACCGGCGGGCCGTACGGGTCGGGCTCGCCGAGACCAGCCGGGTGATCAACTCCGCCGCGGTCATCATGATCTCGGTGTTCCTCGCCTTCGTCCTCAGCGGCGACCGCGTGATCGCCATGTTCGGCATCGCGCTGGCCGCCGCCGTAGCCCTGGACGCCTTCGTGCTCCGTACCCTCCTCGTCCCCGCCCTCATGCACATGCTCGGCGGCGCCAACTGGTGGCTGCCCCGCTGGCTCGACAAGCGCATGCCCCGCATCAGCATCGAGCCGCCCGAGTCCCGCGCCGCCCATGAGAGGCTGGCCGCCGCGACGGACGCCGAGGTGGCGGACGTGCTGGCGGAGGAGGAGCGGCAGCGGGATGTACGCGATATCGCTGGGTGACGGAGCCGAACTGCGCCCCCTGGAGCCCTGGCACGCCGAGGAGTTCCTGGCCCATCTGGAGCGGGGGAGGGAGTTCATCAACCAGTACATCCCCTTCGGCTCCAAGGCCGTCGACGCGGACTCCGCGCGCGAGACGCTCCAGCGGTACGCCGACATGCGTGCCGCCGACACCGGGTCCCTGCACGGCCTGTGGCTGGCGGGGAAGCTGGTCGGCGGGGTGCTCTTCCTCAACTTCGACGCCGAGAACGCCAACTGCGAGGTCGGCTGCTGGCTGGAACCCGCGGCCACCGGGCGCGGGCTCGTCACCCGCGCGATGCGCATCCTCATCGACTTCGCGGTCGAGCGGCGCGGCATGCACCGGGTGGAGTGGATCGCCGCCGCCGGGAACACACCCAGCCTGAACGTGGCACGCCGCCTCGGCATGACCCGCGAGGGCGTACGGCGGGAGAGCTACCCCTATGGTGGGGTGCGGCACGACCTGGAGGTGTGGTCGATCCTGGCCCCCGAATGGCGTGAGGCACGCGCGCGTGCCGCTCACAGCGATCATTAAGAGACTTCTCAGACAGCGTCCGTACGGTGCGAGACATGGGAACGAAGACAGTGGACGAGACCGGGGCCGAGACGGGCACCGAAGCGAAGACCGATGAGGAGAAGGTGGACGTCGTCAAGACGACCGACGCCGCCGGCTCCACCGACGCCGACGAGGTGGCGGAGCACGACGACGCCGAGGACGAGGTGACCGCCGAGGCCACGGAAGCGGGCTCCTCCGCCGTCGGCCAGGGCGCGGGCGCCGTGGTCTCCGTGGCGCTCGCCCTGGTCTCCCTGACCGGTGGCTGGCTGGGCACGATCGCCTCCGCGCGGCAGAACCTGATCGCCCAGCTGGAGTCCTCGGCGTCGCAGTCCCAGGACGTCTCCCAGCTGCTTGAGCGTGGCTACGGGGACGCCTGGCAGGCCACCGCCCTGTGGGCCGGCGCGTTCGCGCTGGCCGCGCTGATCGTCGGCGTCGTGGTGCTCGCCCGTCCCGCGTTCGGGACGCCCGGCAAGCCGCAGGCCGTCTGGATCAAGTCGGTCGCCTGGGGCGGTGTCGCGCTCGGCGTCATCGGCCTGCTGCTGGCCGTACTCAAGTACACCGACGCGCTGCTGGGTCTGCCCTCAGCGGGCTGAGCCGCCGGATTCACCGCAGATCCCGAGGGGTCTCAGGGCCGCCGTAAGCACCTTAGACGGCGCCCTGAGGCCCCTCACGCATGTCTAAGGCCCCTCCCTCCGGCGAAGATGCGGAACTCTCCCGATGTGGCGGACCCCCCTGGGAGACGAAGGTTGAGGCATCGCAGCAAGCGATACCGAAACCGACTCTCACCAGACAGAACGAGGGACCCGCCATGTATGCGTACGAGCTTCACCACCTCCGTTCCACCGAACTGATCCGCAAGGCCGAGCACGAGCGCCTGGCCCGCGAGGCCCTCCGCCTCCGCCGCGCCGCCCGCCGCGAGGCCACGGAACGCTCCACCGAAGGTGCGGCGACGGAGGAACATACCTCCCGCTTCCGCAGGCACCGGCACCCACGTGCCGCGTGACGGCGGGGGACACGGGGGTCGGGGGAGTTTCATCCCTGGCCCCCGGTCGGCATCTTCCAGCCCGTCCGGATCTCTCAGCCCGTCCGGCGCTTGAGGACAAGGCCCCGTCAGGGCCGAAGCGGGGCTCTGGGGGCGGCAGCCCCCAGAAAACCGGTGCCGGACTGTCAGCGGCGCGTGCGATGCTCGCCCCCGTGGAGAGCCGGTCCGTAAGCCCTGTGTTCGTCGGTCGCGCAGCAGAGTTGGAGACGCTGCACGACACCCTCGCCCAAGCCGCCGCAGACGACCCGCAGGCGTTGGTGATCGGCGGTGAGGCCGGGGTCGGCAAGACGCGTCTCGTCGAGGAGTTCGCCACCGCGGCCGCCCGTGAGGGCGCCGTCGTCGCGCTCGGCGGCTGCGTCGAGATAGGCGCCGACGGCCTGCCGTTCGCCCCCTTCTCCACCGCCCTGCGCGCCCTGCGCCGCGAACTGCCCGAGGAACTCGCCGCCGCGGCCGCCGGCCAGGAGGAGGAACTGGCCCGGCTGCTCCCCGAGTTGGCCGACACGGCCCCCGCCCGGCGCCCGGACCGGTCCGACGAGGAGGGCATGGCCCGCCTCTTCGAACTCACCGCCCGCCTCCTGGAGCGCGTCGCCGCGCATCGCACGGTCGTCGTCGCCCTGGAGGACCTGCACTGGGCCGACGCCTCCACCCGCCACCTCCTCGCCTATCTCTTCCGCACCCTGCGCACCGGCCGCCTCGTCGTGCTGGCCACCTACCGCTCCGACGACATCCACCGCCGCCACCCGCTGCGCCCCCTCCTCGCCGAACTCGACCGACTGCGCACGGTCCGCCGTATCGAACTCGGCCGCTTCAACCGCGCCGAGGTGGGCCGTCAGATCGCCGGCATCCTCGCCGCCGAACCCGCGCCGGCCCAGGTCGACGAGATCTTCGAACGCTCCGACGGCAACGCCTTCTTCGTCGAGGAACTCGCCGTCGCCGCCCACGAGGGCTCCTGCGCCGGACTCACCGACTCGCTGCGTGACCTGCTCCTGGTCCGGGTCGAGCGGCTGCCCGAGAGCGCCCAGCGGGTCGCCCGGATCGTCGCCGAGGGCGGCTCCACCGTCGAGTACCGGCTGCTCGCCGCCGTCACCCGGCTCGCCGAGGACGACCTCATCGAGGCACTGCGGGCCGCCGTGAACGCCAACATCCTCATCGCCACGCCCGCCGGCGACGGCTACCGCTTCCGGCACTCCCTGGTCCGCGAGGCCGTCGGCGACGACCTGCTGCCCGGCGAACGCTCCCGCCTCAACCGGCACTACGCCGAAGCCCTGGAGGCCGACCCGACGCTCGTCCCGGCCGACCAGCGCGTCATGCGGCTGGCCAGCTACTGGTACCACGCCCACGACCCCGCCAAGGCCCTGCCCGCCGTCCTGGACGCCTCCGTCACCGCCCGCCGCCGGCACGCCCACTCCGAGCAACTGCGGCTGCTGGAACGCGCGATGGAACTGTGGGACTCCGCCCCGGAGGACATCCGCGCCGCCCTGCGCCCCGTCGACTACACCGAGGTCTACCCGCCCTGCGGCTGCGACCCCGCGACCACCCCCCTGCGCTACCTCGACCTGATGGCCGAGGCCGCCGTCGCCGGACGCCTGTGCGGGGAACGCGAACGCGCTCTGAAGATCACCAAGCGGGCCCTGCACCTGCTGGAGGAAGAGGGCGACCCGCTGCGCGCCGCCTGGTTCTGGGTGCAGCGCTCCCGTCTGATCCAGGCCCTGGCCCGCGGCGACGGCTGGCAGGAACTCGGCACCGCCCAGCAGTTGGTGCGCGGCCTGCCACCGTCCGAGGTGCACGCCGAGGTACTGGCCACCGCGGCCGGCTGGTCCATGCTGCACAACCCGGGCCCCGAGGCCGTCTCCGCCGCCGAACGGGCCGTCGAGTACGCGCGCATGGTGGGCGCCGAGGACATCGAACTGAACGCCCGCCTCACCCTCGGCGGACTCATGGTCGACGCCGGCCAGATCGAGACCGGACTGGCCCAGATGTACGAGGTGAGGGACGAGGTACTGGCCCGCGGCCTCACCGCCGTCGTCGGCCGCAGCCATGTGAACCTCCCGTCCTCCCTGGAAGGCATCGGCCGCTCCGAGGACTCCGTCGGCCTTCTGCAGGAAGGTCTGCGGCTGACCCAGAAGATGGGCCTGCGTGACTCCGAGGCCTGGGTCTGGGCGAACCTCGCCGAGTCGCTCCTCTCCCTCGGACGCTGGGACGAGGCCGCCGAGGCCGCGGTCAACGCCCAGCGCACGGGACAGTCCGCCAAGCCGGGCGGCGGGGGCTCCAACTCCCTCGCCCGTCTCGCGCTCGCCCGCGGCGAGGTCGCCGAGGCCGTCCGCCACCTCGCCGCCGCCCGCGCCTCCTACGGCACCCACGACCCCATGCCGCAGAACAACCTCCCGATGTCCTGCCTCACCATCGGCACAGCCGCCGCCGAGGGCCGCCTCCTCGACGCGCGAGCGGAAGCCGACCGGGCCCTGAGCGCCGGCTTCCCGCCCGGCACCCAGCGCTACGCCTGGCCGGTGGTGCTGGCCGCCGCCGTCTCCGAGGCCGATGCCCGCGCACTGCCCGCCGCCCAGGACGGCCGCACCGCCTTCCTGGAACGGCTCTCCGAGGCCTGCCGCAAGCTCACCACGGGCGCGCCCCTGTGGCTGGCCTACGAGAAGTGGACCCGAGCCGAACTCGACCGCGCCCGAAGCCGGGCCACCCCCGACACCTGGTCGGACGTGGTCACCGCCTTCGAGGCGATGGGACGCCCCTACGACCTGGCCCAGGTCCGTCACCGGCTGGCCGAGGCGCTGCTCGCGATCGGCGGCGACGACGAGCGCGCCCGCGCCACGGAACTGCTCCGCCTGACCCATGCCACCGCCACCCACCTGGGCGCCCGCCCCCTCGCCGACGCCACGGCCCACCTGGCCCAGCGAGCCCGCCTCGCCCTCACGGCAGCCCCGCACTCGCCTTCCGCGCACCCCGCCGAATCCCTCGGCCTCACCACCCGGGAACGGGACGTCCTCCGCCTGGTCTCCGCAGGCCGCACCAACCGCCAGATCGCCGAGGAACTCTTCATCTCCCCGAAGACGGCCAGCGTCCATGTCTCGAACATCCTGGGGAAGCTCGGCGTCTCGGGGAGGGGCGAGGCGGCCGCGGTGGCGCATCGGCTGGGGCTGTTTCCGGCCGAAACGCTCGCCTACGGGAGCTGACACTGAGATATACGCTGTAAAAGTCCGTAGGGACGTCGGTCCTGTGGAGGTCCAGTGTTCAACGCGTTCGAGGAACTCTTCTCCCCTGGCCGCAAGCACACCAGCGACGAACAGAAGCGACTGGAACTGACCCGCGAGGACGTCGGGGACAACGACCCCGGACGCGGGCCGATAGATCTCGCGTCCGGGAAGGTGGTCGTACGGCCGCCCGAGCCGTCGGCCGAGGAAGACGACGAGGGCGACGAGGGCGACGGCAGGGAGTGACGGCAGGGAGTAGGGAGTAGGGCCGCTCAGCTCACCCGCACCTCCAGAATCCGGTCGTCCCCGTCCTTGGGGTCGCCTCGCCCGTCCGTATTGCTCGTCGTCAGCCACAGCTTGTCGCCGCCCGCCGGGACCACCGTCCGCAGCCGGCCGTACTTGCCCTCCAAAAACGCCTGCGGGGCCGCCGATGCCTCCGTGCCGTTCAGCGGGATGCGCCACAGGCGCCGGCCCTTCAGACCGGCCATCCATATGGAGCCCTTGGCATAGGCGATGCCGCTGGGGGAGGCGTCGTCGGTTGCCCACTGGGCCAGCGGATTGCGGTACTTGGCGTCGTCCGACTTGCCCTCGACCTCCGGCCAGCCGTAGTTGTCGCCAGGCTTGATCGCGTTCAGTTCGTCCCAGGTGTCCTGGCCGAACTCCGAGGCGAACAGGCGCTGTTTGGAGTCCCAGGCGAGGCCCTGCACATTCCGGTGGCCGTACGAGTACACGGGGGAGTCGGGGAACGGGTTGCCGGGGGCCGGTTCGCCCTCCGGTGTCATGCGCAGGATCTTGCCGCCCAGGGACTTCTTGTCCTGCGACAGCCCCGTGTCACCGCTCTCACCCGTGCCCGCGTACAGCATCCTGTCGGGGCCGAAGGCGATCCGGCCGCCGTTGTGGATATAGCCCTTGGGGATGCCCCTGAATATCGTGTCGGGCGCGCCCAGCTGCTCGCCGGACGGCTTCTGCTCGTCGTACAGCATGCGGACGATGCGGTTGTCCGAGGCCGAGGTGAAGTAGGCGTAGACCATGTGATCCGAGGCGTAGTCCGGCGACAGCGCCAGGCCCATGAGACCGCCCTCGCCCGCGGGTGACACCCCCGGTACCTCGCCCAGCTCGGTCTTCTTGCCGGTCTCCCCGTCGACCCGCGTGATCGTGGCCTCGTCTCGGGAGGAGACGAGCAGGTCGCCGTCGGGGAGGGGAGCCAGACCCCAGGGCGTCTTCAGACCCTCGGTGACCGTGCGCACGACCTTGACCGAGCCCTGTGCCGGTGGGGTCTCGGCCGCCTGGCGAGTGGGCGACGACCCTCCGGCCGTGGCGGTACTGGATGCCGCGCTCTCGCCCTCGCCCGGTGACCCTCCGTCGTCGGAGGAGCAGCCGGCCGTCAGCAGGAGTGCGGCCGCGGCCCATACGGCCGTCACAGCTCGACGATGCACGATCACGGTCCCTTCGACGCGGCCGGTTCTACTCTTCATACACCGCTCGCGCCTCAGAGGTTCCCGATCCATGAACCCCGAATCAGCGCCGCCCGGCCCACGACGGGACCGGATCCCCCGGCCGGTTCCCGCCGGGCTCTCCACGAGGCTCTCAGCCGACTCCGACCGCCTGGCCGGATACCGCCCGGCCGTCAGCCGGATCGAGCCCCGGCCGGTCTTGGCCAAGCTCTCCGCGGGCTCCGACCGCCTGGACGGGTGCCTGGGCGGATGCCTGGCGGATGCCGCCCGGGCGCTCCGGCGGACGTCAGTCCCAGGACCCCAGCGCCCCCGGCAGGTCCGCCACCTCGGCCAGATCCTGCTCGGTCAGCCGTACCGCCTCGGCCCCCGCGTTCTGCGTCACCCAGCGCTCCTGCTTGGTCCCGGGCACCACGACGACATGCCGCCCCTGGGCCAGCACCCACGCCAGCGCCACCTGCGCCGGTGTGACCCCGTCCCCGTGCCGGGCCGCGATCCGGCGCAGGCCGGCCACGATCGGCTGGTTCGCCGCCATCATCTCCGCGGTGAAGCGCGGGTGCCGGGCGCGGACGTCGTCCGGCTCGAAGCCCTCGCCGGGGGTGAGCGTGCCGGTCAGGAAGCCGTTGCCCAGGGGCATGGCCGCCAGGAAGCCGATGCCGCGCGCCGCGCACCACGGCAGCAGCGTCTCCAGCGCCTCCGGCGACCACACCGACAGCTCCGCCTGCACGGCGCTCACCGGGAAGACCTGCTGCACCCGCTGCAACTGCCGGATCGTGGCATCGTGCAGGCGGGTCCCGGAGCGACGGCCACCCCGCGCGCCCACCGCGCACAGCCCCAACGCCCGTACTTTTCCGGCCTGGACGAGCTCCGCCATCGCGCCCCACGTCTCCTCCACGGGGACTTCGGGGTCGGCGCGGTGCAACTGGTAGAGGTCTATGACGTCCGTCTGCAGCCGGCGCAGGGAGGCGTCGCAGGCCCGTTTCACGTAGCCGGGGCGGCCGTTGGCCACGATGTGCTGTTCGCCGACGAGCAGCCCGACCTTCGTCGACACGAACGCGTCCTGGCGGCGCTCCTTCAACACCCGCCCCAGCAAAAGCTCGTTGGTGAACGGGCCGTACATATCGGCCGTGTCCAGCAGCGTCGAGCCCAGATCGAGTGCCCGGTGCACCGCCCTGAGCGACTCCTCGCCCCGCTGCCGCGACGAGCTGTACGCCCAGTTCATCGGCATGCACCCGAGCCCGACGGCCCCCACCGCGAGTGCCGCCGCGCCGATCGTCCTGCGCTCCACCTGGCCGTAACCCTCCCTCTTCCGGCACCCCAACCTAACCTCTGCACTCCTGTTCGCCTGACATAGCCTCCTGACATGACCGCTGACGTGTGGCTCCCCATCCCGCCCGAAGACATCGAGGGCCTCCCGGAAGGCCCCAACTACCGCTATTGGGACGGCGCCGAGGACTTCCCCGCCGACCCGGCCGCGTGCGTCTTCTACGTCGTCCCGTACATGAAGCCACCCGGGCTCGGGCAGCGTCCCCTGCCGCGGATGAGCTCCGTCGAGGTCGTGCAGACGCTCTCCGCCGGCGTCGACCATGTGGAGCCGGGTCTCAAGCACCTGCGCCCCGGCGTGCGGCTGTGCAACGCGCGCGGGGTGCACGAAGCGAGCACGGGTGAGCTCACCCTCACGCTGATCCTCGCCTCCCTGCGCGGTGTCCCCGACTTCGTGCGGGCGCAGGACAAGGGGGAGTGGCTCGGCGGATTCCGGCCCGCGCTGGCGGACAAGAACGTCCTCATCGTGGGATACGGCTCGATCGGTGCCGCCATCGAGGACCGGCTCGCACCCTTTGAACTCGCGCGGGTGGCGCGCGTCGCGCGCTCTGAGCGCACCACGGCGCGCGGACCCGTGCATCCGCTCACCGAACTGCCCGCCCTGCTGCCGGAAGCAGACGTCGTCATCCTGTCCACCCCCCTCACGGACACCACCCGTCACCTGGCCGACGCCGACTTCCTGGCCCGGATGAAGGACGGCGCGCTGCTGGTCAACGTCGCCCGCGGTCCCGTGGTCGACACCAAGGCGCTGCTCGCCGAGTTGGAGACCGGGCGCATCACCGCGGCCCTGGACGTCACCGACCCTGAACCGCTGCCCCGGGAGCACCCCCTGTGGCGTGCGCCGGGCGTGCTGATCAGCCCGCATGTGGGCGGGCCGACGTCCGCGTTCCTGCCGCGCGCCAAGCGGCTTCTGGTGGACCAGTTGCGTCGTTATGTGAACCGGGAGCCGTTGCGCAACGTGATCCTTACGACGGGCGCGCCGCGCGCGTGACGCTCACGGGCTGAGCGTCGCGCGGGTGTCGCGTACGCCGCGTGCAACAGGCTCGTCATCCGCTTCGAGTACCCTCCGCAACCTCATGGAAGCGGTCCGTACTCGCATATGCGCTGGTCGTCACGGAGCGTAGAGGCACTATGTCCCTGAGTGACGAGACTGGTGTATCGTCCCGACAGGGGTTGCGCCGCGCACGTTCGGCGCCGGGGATGGACATTTCAGATTTGTGAGGGGGGCGACGGGCGATGCACGGCCTATGGACGAGCGATCCGACGCGACGGGGCCGCCGTCGGCGACCCTGGGTCACGGCCGCGCGCAGACGCGGCCACCAAGGCACTCACGGCTGCCGTCACAACCATCACCACCGCAGGCACGGCAGGCGGCATGCGCAGCCGGCGCACCGGGACCCCCGGGACCCGGGAGCGGCGCGGACCGGGAGGGCCCGGTGAGCTCGCCGCCGCCCCCCACGACGACCCTCGACTCGGCGCTGCGGGCACAGCCCTCGTCGGCGGCGATGCTGCCCCGGCTGTCGTCATCCGGCGGCGGTTCGGGCATGGTTCCGCAACTCGTTCTGGCCCTGCTGTGCGCGGGCTACGCCGTCGGCTCCGCGCTCGGCTGGGGATCGGATCAAGTCGCGCTGATCATGGGCGACTTCGGACTGGCCGCCGCGGCCGGTGCCGCCGCCGTGTCCTGCTTCCGCTACGCCCGTAGCCGGCGTATCCGCTTTCGACCCGCCTGGCTGCTGTTCGCCCTCTCCTCGGCGATGGCGGCCCTCGGCAACCTGGTCTGGGGGTGGTACGAGGTCGTTCTGCAGCGGCCCGTGCCCAGCCCCTCCTACGCCGACGGGTTCTTCCTGTGCTTCGCGCCGCCCGCCATCGTGGGACTCCTGGTGCTCGCCAAGCGACCGGTGACCAAGGCCGGCTGGGTCTGCCTCGGGCTGGACGCCTGGCTGATCGGCGGCTCGCTCCTGACACTGGCGTGGAGCCTCGCCCTGGCCCAGGCGGCCAAGCTCGACTCCGGCGGTGGGATCAGCGTGGCGCACACCGCGCTCTCGCTCGCCTACCCGCTGCTCGACATCGCCCTGGTCAGCATGGTGCTCGCGCTGCACTTCCGCCGCTCCTCGGCCAACCGCACCGCGGTCAACACGGCGATCGGCGCGCTCGCCCTGACCGTCATGTGCGACGCGCTGTTCACCTCGCCGCTGCTGCACAACAACTACCGCTCGGGCCAGCTGCTCGACGCGGGCTGGTTCGCCGGCTCGCTGCTCCTGGCGTACGCCCCGTGGGCCGCGCCCCGGCGCGGGCAGGAGGAGGCCGACCGGCACCCCTCGGCGGGGCACACGCGCGTGGTGCACGAGCATGTGCCGGGACAGCGCGGCGGAAGCCACCACCACACCCCCGCGCAGGGAGGTGATCACACCCGGTACCCGGCCACCCGGCCGATCTCCGGCTCCCTGGCCGCCCTCACGCCGTACCTCGCCGCCGCCGTCTGCACCCTGGGGATCCTCTACAACGTCCTCAACGGCCGCAGCGTCGACCGCGTGGTGCTCATCACCGGCGGCACCGTCGTGCTCGCCCTGGTGGTGCGCCAGGGCATCATGCTGCTCGACAACATCACCCTGACCCAGGAGCTGGCGCAGAAGGAGAACCACTTCCGCTCCCTGGTGCAGGGCTCCAGCGACGTCATCATGATCGCCGCACCCAACGGCATCCTCCGGTACGTCTCCCCGGCCGCCGCCGGGGTCTACGGCCGCTCCGCCGAGGATCTGGTGGGTACGGAACTGGCCAATCTCATCCACCCGGAGGACCTGGGCTGCGTGGTGCACGAAGTGCGCCGCTTCCTCGCCGCCAGCCCACTTGAGGAACCCACTACGCGCATCGAGTGCCGCTTCCGGTCCGGCGAGGACAGCTGGCTCAACGTCGAGTCAACGGTCAACCGGCACCACGGCGGACTCATCTTCAACAGCCGGGACGTGACCGAAAGAGTGCGCCTGCAGGCGCAGCTCCAGCACAACGCCGAGCATGACCCGCTCACCGACCTGCCCAACCGCGCGCTGTTCACCCAGCGCGTGCAGCAGGCCCTCTCCGGCCGCCGTGCCTCCGACCGGGGCCTCGCCCTGCGCAACACGGCCGTGCTCTTCATCGACCTCGACGGCTTCAAGGGCGTCAACGACACGATCGGACACCAGGCCGGGGACGAACTGCTCGTCCAGGCCGCCCGCAGACTCCAGGACACGGTCCGGCGCGGGGACACCGCGTCCCGGCTGGGCGGCGACGAGTTCGCGGCCCTGATCGTCGGGGACCACACCCGGGACCGCACCGCCCGCGAACGGCACATCGTGGAGCTCGCCGACCGGCTCAGACTGACCCTGTCGCAGCCGTACCTCATCGACGGCAACGATGTCCGTGTCAACGCCTCCATCGGCGTCGCCTTCGCCGAGCCGGGCCTCGGCGCGGGGGAACTGCTGCGCAACGCCGACCTGGCCATGTACCGCGCCAAGGCGGGCGGCAAGGGCCGCGTCGAGCTGTACAAGCCGCAGATGCAGCAGGACGTCGTACGCAAGGCGGAGCTGGCCACACGTCTGCGGGCCGCGCTGCACGACGGCGAGTTCGCGCTGCTGCACCAGCCGGTGGTGTGTCTGGCGGACGGCCGGATCACCTCGGTCGCCGCCCAGGCGCGCTGGCGGTCCTCGCAAGGGGTGCTGTTCACGCCCGCCGAGTTCCTGCGGGTGGCCGAGGACAGCGACAAGACCGCCGAGCTGGGCCGCTGGATGCTGGAGGAGGCCGTCGAGCAGGCCGCCGAACGCACCGCGACGGGGCTCGCCGTACCCGTCGTCGTGCGGATGGGCGCGCGCCGGCTGCTGGACCGGTCGATGCCGCTCGGCTCGATCGAGGCGCTGCTGACCCGGCACGGGCTGCCGTCCGGGTCGCTGGTCATCGAGCTGTCCGACCTCGACCCCCGCGCCTCGCTGGACGAACTGGAGCGCCGTCTCAGCGGCCTGCGCAGAATCGGTGTGCGGGTCGCCCTGGACGGCTTCGGCAGCGGGTTCGCGGCGATCACGGCCCTGCGCCGGCTCCCCGTCGACGTCCTCAGGCTCGACCGCAGCCTGGTCGAGGGAGTCGTCGAGTCCGCCCGGCTGCACAAGATCACGGGTGGGCTGCTGCGGATCGCCGGGGATCTCGGGCTGCAGTCCGTGGCCGACGGCGTGGACCTGCCGGAGCAGGTCGTCGCGCTGCGCGCGATGGGGTGCACACACGGGCAGGGCATGGCGTTCTCCGGGCCGCTGGACGAGTACCGGCTGCGCCGGGCGCTCAGTTCCGGCCACTATCCGGTGCCGCACGGGCCGGTGGAGCCCGCCTTCGCGGGTGGTGTGAGAGAGCCGAACGGACGTGTTGGAGGTGAACGCGCCCTGGACAGGGGTGCGGGGGTGTACACCGGTGGTGTGGCCGCTGTTCTCGGAGGCGGAAGTGCCCTCCGCTCACATAATGAGACTCCCGTCCCACCCACTTGACACCGGGTGTGCGCCGGGGGGAGGGTCAGTGCCATGCGCACCCGAATTCTCGTACTTGGAAAGCGCGTCGGCTGAAGCTGGTGACGTCCGGACAGAACCGGAACTCCCAGCGACCACACCCGGCGCGCTCCCCTCGCTTGCCTTTTGGCACGAGGGGTTTTTTGTTGCACAGGCGCCATTCGTGCAACGCCCGAACTCCGCTCAAACCTCGCAAAAACCCTCAGCATCGAGAAGAGAATGCCGATGACCGAGCAGGCCTCCGGGGCCCATAATCCGCAGCCACGGCCCCGATCCGGAGGACAGCAGCCCGTGACCGAGCACGTCACGGGTGCGCAGTCCCTCATCCGTTCCCTTGAGGAAGTCGGCGCCGACACGGTATTCGGTATCCCCGGCGGTGCGATCCTTCCGGCGTACGACCCGCTGATGGACTCCACCAAGGTCCGCCACGTCCTGGTCCGGCACGAGCAGGGCGCCGGCCACGCGGCCACCGGCTATGCGCAGGCCACCGGCAGGGTCGGCGTCTGCATGGCGACCTCCGGCCCCGGTGCCACCAACCTGGTCACGCCGATCGCCGACGCGCACATGGACTCGGTGCCGCTCGTGGCGATCACCGGGCAGGTCGCGTCCAAGGCGATCGGTACGGACGCCTTCCAGGAGGCGGACATCGTCGGCATCACCATGCCGATCACCAAGCACAACTTCCTGGTCACCAAGGCCGAGGACATCCCGCGGGTGATCGCCCAGGCGTTCCACATCGCCTCGACCGGCCGCCCCGGCCCGGTCCTGGTCGACATCTCCAAGGACGCCCTCCAGGCCAGGACCACCTTCTCCTGGCCGCCCACCATGGACCTGCCCGGCTACCGGCCCGTCACCAAGCCGCACGCCAAGCAGATCCGCGAGGCCGCCAAGCTGATCACCGCCGCCAGGCGGCCGGTCCTCTACGTCGGCGGCGGGGTCATCAAGGCCGGCGCCACCGCCGAGCTGAAGGTCCTCGCGGAACTCACCGGAGCGCCCGTCACCACCACCCTGATGGCGCTCGGCGCATTCCCCGACAGCCACCCGCTGCACGTGGGAATGCCGGGCATGCACGGTGCGGTCACCGCCGTCACCGCGCTGCAGAAGGCCGACCTGATCGTCGCCCTCGGAGCCCGCTTCGACGACCGCGTCACCGGCAAGCTGGACAGCTTCGCCCCGTACGCCAAGATCGTCCACGCCGACATCGACCCGGCCGAGATCGGCAAGAACCGCGCCGCCGACGTGCCGATCGTCGGTGACGCCCGCGAGGTCATCGCCGACCTGGTCCAGGCCGTCCAGAAGGAGCACGCCGAGGGCCACCAGGGCGACTACACCGCCTGGTGGAACGACCTCAACCGCTGGCGCGAGACCTACCCGCTCGGCTACGACCAGCCCGAGGACGGCTCGCTGTCCCCGCAGCAGGTCATCGAGCGCATCGGACAGCTCGCCCCCGAGGGCACGATCTTCGCGGCGGGCGTCGGCCAGCACCAGATGTGGGCCGCCCACTTCGTCCAGTACGACAGGCCCGCCACCTGGCTGAACTCCGGCGGCGCCGGGACGATGGGCTACGCGGTCCCGGCCGCGATGGGCGCCAAGGCCGGAGCCCCGGCACAGACCGTCTGGGCGATCGACGGCGACGGCTGCTTCCAGATGACCAACCAGGAGCTCACCACCTGCGCCCTGAACAACATCCCGATCAAGGTCGCCATCATCAACAACGGCGCCCTCGGGATGGTCCGCCAGTGGCAGACCCTGTTCTACAACCAGCGCTACTCCAACACCGTGCTGCACTCCGGCCCCGAGGCCGACGGCAAGCAGCCGAGCGCCGGCACCCGCGTCCCCGACTTCGTGAAGCTGTCGGAGGCCATGGGCTGCTACGCGATCCGCTGTGAGCGGCCGGAGGACCTGGACAAGGCCATCGAGGAGGCGAACTCGATCAACGACCGCCCGGTCGTCGTGGACTTCATCGTCCACGAGGACGCGATGGTGTGGCCGATGGTCGCCGCCGGCACCTCCAACGACGAGATCATGGCCGCCCGGGACGTCCGCCCCGACTTCGGCGACAACGAAGACGACTGAGCGAGAGAGACGTAAAAAGACCATGTCCAAGCACACGCTCTCCGTCCTGGTGGAGAACACCCCGGGCATCCTCGCCCGGATCGCCGCACTGTTCTCCCGCCGCGGCTTCAACATCGACTCGCTCGCGGTCGGCGTCACCGAGCACCCGGAGATCTCCCGCATCACCATCGTGGTGAACGTGATCGAGGACCTGCCACTGGAGCAGGTGACCAAGCAGCTCAACAAGCTCGTCAACGTCCTCAAGATCGTCGAGCTGGAGCCGGGTTCGGCCGTTCAGCGCGAACTCGTTCTGGTGAAGGTCCGCGCCGACAACGAGACCCGCTCCCAGATCGTCGAGATCGTCCAGCTGTTCCGCGCCAAGACCGTCGACGTCTCCCCGGAGGCCGTCACCATCGAGGCCACCGGCTCCAGCGACAAGCTGGAGGCCCTGCTGAAGATGCTGGAGCCGTTCGGCATCAAGGAGCTCGTCCAGTCCGGCACGATCGCGATCGGACGCGGCGCGCGTTCGATCACGGACCGCTCGCTGCGGGCGCTGGACCGGTCGGCGTAAGGGCGTATCGGACGGTCGGGTGACACCGGCCGTCCGGATTCCGCCCGTATAGCGAGACCCCGAAACTTCCCTTCCCCCCGCCGTCATACGGTGGGACGCAACACCTGCACACAAGGAGAGAACCCAAAGTGGCCGAGCTGTTCTACGACGCCGACGCCGACCTGTCCATCATCCAGGGCCGCAAGGTCGCGGTCATCGGTTACGGCAGCCAGGGCCACGCCCACGCGCTGTCGCTCCGTGACTCGGGTGTCGACGTGCGTGTCGGTCTGCACGAGGGCTCCAAGTCCAAGGCGAAGGCCGAGGAGCAGGGCCTGCGCGTGGTGACCCCGTCCGAGGCCGCCGCCGAGGCCGACGTCATCATGATCCTCGTCCCGGACCCGATCCAGGCCCAGGTCTACGAGGAGCACATCGCGCCGAACCTGAACGACGGCGACGCCCTGTTCTTCGGTCACGGCCTGAACATCCGCTACGGCTTCATCAAGCCCCCGGCCGGCGTGGACGTCTGCATGGTCGCCCCGAAGGGCCCGGGCCACCTGGTGCGCCGTCAGTACGAGGAGGGCCGCGGCGTTCCGTGTATCGCCGCCGTCGAGCAGGACGCGACCGGCAACGCCTTCGCGCTCGCCCTGTCGTACGCCAAGGGCATCGGCGGCACCCGCGCCGGCGTCATCAAGACGACCTTCACCGAGGAGACCGAGACCGACCTGTTCGGTGAGCAGGCCGTTCTCTGCGGTGGTACGGCCGCGCTGGTCAAGGCCGGTTTCGAGACGCTGACCGAGGCGGGCTACCAGCCGGAGATCGCGTACTTCGAGTGCCTGCACGAGCTGAAGCTGATCGTGGACCTCATGTACGAGGGCGGCCTGGAGAAGATGCGCTGGTCGATCTCCGAGACCGCCGAGTGGGGCGACTACGTCACCGGCCCGCGGATCATCACCGACGCCACCAAGGCCGAGATGAAGAAGGTCCTCGCCGAGATCCAGGACGGCACCTTCGCCCAGGCCTGGATGGACGAGTACCACGGCGGTCTGAAGAAGTACAACGAGTACAAGAAGCAGGACTCCGAGCACCTGCTTGAGACCACCGGCAAGGAGCTGCGCAAGCTCATGAGCTGGGTGAACGAGGAGGCGTAAGCCTCAGCCGACGGGACCGGAGCATGCCGCTCCGGTCCCGTTGTCCATCCCGTCGCGTCACGGACGGGTGATCCTTCCACAGAGGCACAGGACCGCCTCCGTCACGGCACTACACTGCCGTACTACATACGCGTCAGGCCCACAGCGTCGTGCGTCTTCCACGCGGCCAGTACCCTCCACCGCCTGCGGCCGTCGGGACGGCCGTCCGCATTGGACATGTGAGGACTCACGTGAGCTCGAAACCCGTCGTACTAATTGCCGAAGAGCTGTCGCCTGCCACTGTCGACGCCCTTGGCCCCGACTTCGAGATCCGCCACTGCAACGGAGCGGACCGAGCCGAGCTGCTCCCGGCCATCGCCGGCGTGGACGCGATCCTGATCCGCTCCGCCACCAAGGTGGACGCCGAGGCGATCGCCGCCGCCAAGAAGCTCAAGGTCGTCGCGCGAGCCGGCGTCGGCCTGGACAATGTCGACGTCTCCGCCGCCACCAAGGCCGGCGTGATGGTCGTCAACGCCCCCACCTCGAACATCGTGACCGCCGCCGAGCTGGCCTGCGGTCTGCTCGTCGCCACCGCCCGCCACATCCCGCAGGCCAACGCCGCGCTCAAGAACGGCGAGTGGAAGCGCAGCAAGTACACCGGTGTGGAGCTCGCCGAGAAGACCCTCGGTGTCGTGGGTCTGGGCCGCATCGGTGCGCTGGTCGCCCAGCGCATGTCCGGCTTCGGCATGAAGGTCGTCGCCTACGACCCGTACATCCAGCCCGCGCGTGCCGCGCAGATGGGCGTCAAGGTGCTGTCGCTGGACGAGCTGCTTGAGGTCTCCGACTTCATCACCGTCCACCTGCCCAAGACCCCCGAGACCGTCGGCCTCATCGGCGACGAGGCGCTGCGCAAGGTCAAGCCGAGCGTGCGCATCGTCAACGCCGCGCGCGGCGGGATCGTCGACGAGGAGGCGCTGTACTCCGCCCTCAAGGAGGGCCGGGTCGCCGGCGCCGGTCTCGACGTGTACGCGAAGGAGCCCTGCACGGACTCCCCGCTGTTCGAGTTCGACCAGGTCGTCGCCACCCCGCACCTCGGCGCCTCCACCGACGAGGCGCAGGAGAAGGCCGGTATCGCCGTCGCCCGCTCGGTGCGCCTCGCCCTCGCCGGTGAGCTCGTGCCCGACGCGGTGAACGTCCAGGGCGGCGTCATCGCCGAGGACGTCAAGCCGGGTCTGCCGCTCGCCGAGCGCCTCGGCCGGATCTTCACGGCGCTCGCCGGTGAGGTCGCGGTCCGCCTCGACGTCGAGGTGTACGGCGAGATCACCCAGCACGATGTGAAGGTGCTGGAGCTCAGCGCCCTCAAGGGTGTCTTCGAGGACGTCGTCGACGAGACGGTGTCGTACGTCAACGCCCCGCTGTTCGCCCAGGAGCGCGGCGTCGAGGTGCGGCTGACCACCAGCTCGGAGGCGACCGACCACCGCAACGTCGTCACCGTGCGCGGCACGCTCTCGGGCGGCGAGGAGGTGTCGGTCTCCGGCACGCTGGCCGGCCCCAAGCACCTGCAGAAGATCGTCGCGGTCGGCGACTACGACGTCGACCTCGCGCTGGCCGAGCACATGGTCGTCCTGAAGTACGAGGACCGTCCCGGTGTCGTCGGCACCGTCGGCCGCATCTTCGGCGAGGCCGGCATCAACATCGCCGGTATGCAGGTCTCGCGGGCGGTGGCCGGTGGCGAGGCGCTCGCCGTCCTCACCGTCGACGACACGGTGACGCAGGCCGTGCTGACGGAGGTCGCCGAGGAGATCGGCGCGACGTCGGCCCGGTCGGTGAACCTGGTCTGACATCGCCTTCTCAAACGCCGGACGTGCTGAGTTCGCTCGGCTCGTCCGGCGTTTCGCATGCATGCTCCCGCACCTCGACGCGGCGCAGCGTGAGCACCGCCAGCGCCGCCGCCCCCGCCAGCAGTACCGCCCCCGCGATCGCCGCCCCCTGCATTCCGCTGGTGAACGCCTCCCGAGCCACCCTGGCCAGGCCCGGGACCTGGTCGGCGACCGCCAGCGCTCCGCCCAGCGTCTCGCGTGCCACCTCCGGGGCCGAGGCCGGGATCTCGTGGCGGTAGACCGCCGTGCCGATCGAGCCGAGGACGGCCATGCCCAGCGCCCCGCCGAACTCGGCGCCGGTCTCCATCAGGGAGGACGCCGTGCCCGCCCGCTCCACCGGGGCGCTGCTCAGCGCGAGGTCCATGATCTGGGACATCACCACGACGCACCCGACGGCGAGGACCGCGCACGAGACCAGCACCAGCACCATCGAGTCCGTATCGGCGAGGGCCAGTAGCCCGAACCCCGACGCGGCGATTCCAAAGCCCGTCGCGACGACGTGGGCGCGGCCCACGCCCTTCTGTACCAGCTGGGTCGCGATCGGCGCGGCCGCCCCGATCGGCACCGACGGGAGCAGCGCCCACAGGGCCGCCTCCAGCGCGCTCTTGTCGAGCACGGACTGGATGTACTGCGTGGTGAAGTAGGCCGCACCCATCACCCCGAACGCGGAGAGGAGGTTCAGGGTGACCGAGGGGGCGAAGCCCCGTCCGCGGAACAGTTCCGGGGAGATCATCGGTGCCGAGGCCGTGCGCTGGCGGTGCACGAAAAGGGCCGCGAACAGCAGGCCGACGGTGATGGAGACGACGTAGCGGACGTTCCAGCCCTCGGACGGGATCTCCTTCAGGCCGTAGATCACGGGGAGCACGGCGGCCATCGACAGCGGGACGCTCAGCCAGTCGAAGCGGCCGGACGAAGGGTTCTTCGACTCAGGGAGCAGCGCCGGGCCGAGGACGAGCAGCAGGGCCATCGCGGGCAGGTTGACCAGGAAGACCGAGCCCCACCAGAAGTACTCGACCAGCACCCCGCTCATCACCGAGCCGAGTGCGATCCCGGCCGTCATCACGCCGGACCACAGTCCGATCGCCTTCGCGCGCTGGGCGGGGTCGGTGAACATCGCGCGGAGCATGGCCATCGTGGACGGCATCAGGGTCGCGCCGCCGATGCCGAGGAGTGCGCGGGCGGCGATCAGCATCTCGGCGCTGGTGGCGTACGCCGCCGCCAGTGAGGCCGTGCCGAAGGCGGCGGCGCCGATCAGCAGGAGGCGGCGGTGGCCGATGCGGTCGCCGAGCGAGCCCATCGTCATCAGCAGGCCGGCCAGGACGAAGGCGTAGATGTCGAAGATCCACAGCTGCTGGGTGCCGCTCGGCGCCAGGTCCGCGCTGATCGCCGGGATCGCGAAGTAGAGGACCGAGACGTCCATCGAGACCAGCAGCAGCGGGAGCATCAGCACGCCGAGGGCGGTCCATTCGCGGCGGCCGGCGTGGGTGGGCGGGGTGGTGGTGCTCGGATTCGTTGGCATGCCGGTGAATGTACGCGCGTCTTAGACGGCTGTCTAGGACAAGCGTATAGAACGCTCGTGTAAGACAGTCGTCTAGGACGGGTGTATGGATCCGGGATAGGGTGGGTGCATGGGACACCGCGAGGATCTGCTCGAAGGCGCCAAGCGCTGCCTGCTCGCCAAGGGCTTCGTGCGTACGACGGCGCGTGACATCGTCAAGGAGTCGGGGACCAACCTGGCCTCGATCGGCTACCACTACGGCTCGAAGGACGCGCTGCTCGCGCAGGCGTATGTGGCGCTGGTCGAGGGGATGGGCGACGCCTTCGAGGGCGACGGGGCCGGTGGGATCACCGCCGAGCCCGGCTCGGTCGAACGGTTCCGGCAGGTGTGGTCGAACATCATCGGCACCATGCGCGAACCCGGTTCGCTGTGGCGGCTCAGCATGGAGATCGTCGTCATGGGTGACCAGCTGCCCGAGGTCCGCGACCATCTCGCGGTGGCCCAGCGGGAGGCCGGGCGCGGACTGATTCCGCTGCTCATGGGCGGCCGGGAGGAGGATGTGCCGGACGAGGCCGCGGACACCCTCGGCATGTTCTACGTGACCCTGATGACCGGGCTCATCGCGCAGTGGACCTTCGACCCGAAGACCGCGCCCACCGCGGAGCAGCTCACCGAGGGGCTGCGTCAGGTGATCGAGGCCGCCACTCGGACGTGACCCGCCCGTCCCGCATCTCCAGCACCCGGTCAGCGACATGCCGTACGACGGCCCGGTCGTGGCAGATGAACAGGTAGCCGAGCCCGAGGTCGTCCTGGAGGTCGGCGAGCAGGTTGAGCACGCCGGCCCGGACGGAGGGGTCGAGGGACGAGACGGGCTCGTCGAGGATCAGCAGCCGGGGATCGGAGGCCAGCGCGCGGGCGATCCCGACGCGTTGGCACTGCCCGCCGGAGAGTTCGTGCGGACGCCGGTCGCCGTACGACGGGTCCAGGCCGACCCGGTCGAGGAGCTCGGCGACCCGGGCGGGGCCGTCGGTGCCGTTCCAGCGGCCCCGCACCTTCAGCGGTTCGGCCACCGCGTCGCGGATGCGGTGGCGGGGGCTCAGTGAGCCGTACGGGTCCTGGAAGACGGGTTGCATACGCGGGCGGAGCGGACGCAGCTCGGGGTCGCTGAGGGTCGTCAACTCCCGTCCCTCGAAACGGACTTCGCCGGAATCCGGGCGGCGCAGCTGGAGGACGGCCAGGGCCGTCGAGGACTTGCCGCAGCCGGACGGGCCGTTGAGGGCGAGGGTCTCGCCGGCGGCCAGGGTGAAGGAGACGCGGTCCACGGCGGTCACGTCGCCGTAGCGGACGACGAGGTCGCGGACGTCGAGCAGGGCGTCACTCATGGAACAACTCCGTTGCCGGGTACGGAAGTTCGGCCCACTGGTAGCAGGCCACCAGCCGTCCCTCCACCTCCTGCGGCTCCGGCTCCGCCGTATGGCAGGGGTCCGCCGCGAGCGGGCAGCGCGGGCTGAAGGCGCAGCCCGGGGGGAGGGCGGCCGGGGCGGGCGGGGCGCCGCGCAGGGCGGGGAGGCGGCGGCCCGGGGGTGCGTGCCGGGGGAGGGAGGCCAGCAGGCCCGCCGTGTAGGGGGCGCGGGGGCGGTCCAGCACCTTGCCCGCCCGGCCGAGCTCGGTGAGGCGTCCGGCGTACATGACCAGCACACGGTCCGCGTGGTCCCGTACGACGTCCATGTCGTGGGTGACGAGGACGAGCGCGGCGCCCACGGCCTCCCGCTGCTCGGCGAGCACCCGCAGCACCTGGTCGCGGCGCTCCTCGTCCAGGGCGGTGGTGGGCTCGTCGGCGACCACGACGTCGGGTTCGTTGACCGTCGCCATGGCGATGACCGCGCGCTGGCGCATGCCGCCGGAGTACTCGTGCGGATACGCCCGTGCCTTGCGGGCGGCGTCCGGGATGCCGACCCGGTCGAGCGCGGCGACCGCCCGGGCCCGGGCCTCCTTGCGGGAGACGCGGGCCACCGAGCGTACGGCGGCGGCGAGTTGGTCGCCCACCGGGTGCACGGGGGACAGGGCGGACAGGGCGTCCTGCGGGACGAGGGAGATTCGGCGGCCGCGGTGCGCCGCGAGGTCCGGCTCGATCGTGCCGCTCCTCGTCGCGCCCCGGGGCAGCATGCCCAGCAGGGCCCGGGCGGTGAGGGACTTGCCCGCGCCCGACTCGCCGACGATCGCGAGGGCCTCGCGCGGACGGACGTCGAAGGACAGACCGCGCACGACCTCGACACCGTCGAAGGCGATCCGCAGCTCACGCACCGAGAGGAGCACATCAGACGGCAACGGAGGCCCCCTTCTTCTTCGTTGCGGGCTTCTTCGTCGCGGGCTTCGTCGCCGACGGCGCGGCTCGCCGTACCCTCCGGCCGCCCCGCACGGCTGCCGCCCCCGACACCGCCAGCCCCGCCAGCAGGGCCAGGGCGACGGCCGGGGCGAGGGCGGCCCAGGGGGCGCGTTCGACATAGGCGCGGGACTCGTCGAGCAGCAGGCCCCACTCGGGGGCGGGCGGCTGGGCGCCGAGGCCCAGGAAGCCGAGGGAGGCCAGGGCGAGGGCGATACCGGGCAGCCGGAGCAGGGCGTGCCGGGCGACCGGGGCGGCGACGGACGGCAGGACGTGCCGGGTGAGGATCCACAGCGGGCTTGCGCCCATGGCCCGTTGGGCGGTCAGGAACGCCGACGCCCGCACCTCCTGCACCAGCGCCGCCGCGTGCGCGGACAGCGCGGGCCAGGAGATCAGTGCCACGGCGAGGGCCGCGCCGCCCGTGCCGGGGCCGGTCGCCGCGGCGACCAGGATGCCGACGATCACCGGGGGCAGCGCGTTGGCGATGTCCGCCGCGCCCGCCGCGACGCCGGGCAGGAAGCCGAGGGCGAGCGCCAGCAGCAGGCTCAGTACGCAGATGGCGGCGGCCGTGCCGACCGTCGAGGCGGCACCGTGGCCGAGCCGGGCGAGGACGTCGCGGCCGAGGGCGTCGGTGCCGAGCGGGTGCGCCCAGGTGGGGGCGGCGAGACGGGCAGCCGGGTGCACGGTGTACGGGTCGCGCAGCAGGCCCCAGCCGATGGTCACGGCGAGGACCGTGAACAGGGTGAGCGGGATCGCCGGGTGGGCACGGACCGGGCGGGCCGGGGGCAGCGTCAGACCGGCGTCACGCAGCGCGGGGCCCAGCAGCCACCGGCGCGTGAGCGCCGCCGCCACGCCCGCGACCAGGCCGAGCAGCAGCAACGCCAGCACCGAACCCTGGAGCAGCGGAAGGTCCTGCGACTTGGCCGCGCCGAGCGCCGTACGGCCGATGCCGGGCACCGCGAACACCATCTCCACCGCGACCGCCCCGCCGGTCAGACCGACGGCTGCCATCCCGAACTGCGGTACCAGCGGCGGCAGTACGCGCTTGAGGGCGGCCCCCGCGATCGCCGTACGGCTCACTCCCGCGCCCCGCCACAGCTCCACCCACCGCTCGTCGAGGACGGCGGGCAGCGCGTCCGCGACCAGCCGGCCGAGCAGACCGCCCGCCGGGACGCCGAGCGCGATCGCGGGCAGCACCAGATACTCGGGGCCCGCCCAGCCGGCCGTCGGCAGCCGGCCCAGCCACACCCCGCACACCAGCAGCGCGACGGTGGCCAGCAGGAACTCGGGAACCGCGGCGAGCATGGCGGCGAAGGCACCGGCCGATCCACGCCCCCGCACCAGCACCGGCGTCACCAGCAGGGCGCCCAGCACGATCGCGACACCGAGCGCCGCGCCCATCAGGCCCAGCGACACCTGGAGCCCGGCGACGACGGACGGCAGCACGTCGGTGCCCGACACCCAGGAGGTGCCGAGGTCGCCGCGCAGCAGGTCAGAGGCCCAACTCCCCAGCAAGGAAAGGGGGCCGGCGTCCAGCCCGAGGTCCTCGCGGATCGCGGACAGGGCCTCCTCGGTGGGCTCCCGCTCGGCCGACCGGGCGCGCAGCACGGTGAGCGCGGGGTCCCGGTGCGCGAGCCAGGGCAGCAGGCCGACGGTGGCCAGTACGGCCACGAGACAGCCGAGGCGGGTCAGTCCGGCCGGACTGATCAACCTCCTTGCCGCGAACCTCACTTGACGTACGTGCGCGCGGTGACGAGCTCACGCTCGCGCGGGTCGTGAGCGGCGTTCACGACCCCTTCGGCGTCGCCCTGGATCACCCGCTCGTGGAGCATCGGTACGGCCGCGTCCTTCGCGAGCACGGCGGCTTCGGCCTCGATGACCGCCTTGCGGCGGGCGTCCCCGACCTCGGTGTCGGCGGCCTTGCGCAGGGCCTTGTCGACGCCCTTGTCGGCGAACCGCGACAGGTTGAAGGTGCCGTCGGAGGCGAAGTCGCTGTAGAGGTACGCGGCCGGGTCACCGGAGTCGAGGACGGTGGCGCGGGAGAGGACGAACGCGTCGAACCTGCCGGCCAGGGCGTCGGCCTCGATGTTCGTGTACTCGCGGACGTCGAGCCTCACCTTGAACCCGGCCTTCTGGAGCTGCTGTTGCAGTGTGGCCGCCACCTCGGGCATCTCGGCGCGGTCGGTGTACGTCCCGATGGTGATCGCCGCGCCGCCCGGCCTCCCCGCCCCGGCGTCCCGGGCGACCGGCTCGCGCAGCTCGGCCGCCCACGGCAGGGCCGGTCCGAGCAGCCCCTCGGCGACATCGGCGCGACCCTCGTACACGCCCTTCACGATGGCCTCGGCGTCGATGGCCTCACGGGCCGCCGCCCGCAGCGAGGCGTCCTTGAAGGCGCCCCTGGCGGTGTTCAGGTAGAGGGTGTTGGTGCGCGGCATCGGGACCTCGGTGATCAGGTCCTGGTCGAGCACCGCGGCCTGCGAGACCGGGATCGCCTCCACGATGTCGGCCTCGCCGCTGCGCAGCGCCGCCGCGCGGGCGGTGCCGTCGGGGACGAACGTCACGTCGATTCCCGCGGCCTCGGCCCTGCCGCCCCAGTAGGCGTCGTAGCGGTCGAGGGTGGCGGAGGCCGTGCCGTCCGCCTTGACCAGCTCGAAGGGGCCGGTGCCGGCGCCGACGGGGTTCACCGTCTTTCCCCGGTACGCCTTCGCCGCCAGGATCGACAGCTGCGGTGAGCTGAGCCGCTGCGGGACCAGGGGGTCCTCGTTGGCGGTCGTGACGGTGACCCTGTCCCCGGCGGCCTTCGCGGTCAGCTCGACGCCGTCGAGGATGCGGGGCTTGGGGGACGCCGTGGCCGCCTTGGTGAGGGAGCGTACGACGGCGTCGGCGTCCAGCTTCGTGCCGTCGTGGAAGGTGACGCCGTCGCGTATCTCGAAGCTCCAAGTGCGGCCGGACTGCTGCCACTCGGTGGCGAGGGCGGGCCGGGCGTCACCGTCGGCGTCGAGCTTCACCAGGGTCTCGGCCGTCGACCAGCGGGACAGCTTGAACGCGTCGTCCGAGAGCGGGGACAGCCCGGAGCGCGGGGGCTGCATCATCGCGACTCGGATGCGCTTGCCGTCCGCCGGGTCTCCGGCGGACTCCGCCCCGGCGAAGCAGCCGGTGAGCAGTGCGGAGGCCGCGGTGACGGCGGTGACGGGGAACAGACGGCGGGCGGGCAGGCGCACGGGACCCTCCGGGTGAAAGGGCGGGTAAAGGGGCAGTCAAGAGAGCGGTTGCTGTGACCGTAGCATGATGACAATCATTTCCAGTAGCTGGGGTTCGCCATGACGAGACGGGGCGGGGTGCGGATGATGGATTCCATGCATCCCGAGGTGGAGGTCCTGATCGTCGGTGGCGGGCCCGTCGGGCTCACCGCGCGGGCCCTGCTCGAACGCTGGGGCGTACGTGTGCTGCTGGTCGAGAAACACCGGGAGCTGTCGCCCTTTCCGCGGTCCCGGCTGGTCAACGTGCGCTCGATGGAGATCTTCCGGCAGCTCGGCATCGCCGAGCGGATCAGGGCCGCCGCGTTCCCGGCGGAGTACGGCCGGATCCGCTTCCGCGACACGCTGCACGCCCCCGACTTCGCGTCGGCCGCGATGATCGGCGTGAACGGGCCGGTGCCGGAGAGCCCCGAGTTCGGGGTGGTCACCTCGCAGGACCGTCTGGAGCCCACGCTGCTCGGCGCGGCGGCCTCGCAGGTGCGGTTCGGGGTCGAACTCGTCGATGTGGCCGAGGAGGACGAGGGCGTCGTGGCCCGGCTCGTCGACCGCGCAAGCGGTGCCGAGACGCCCGTCCGCGCCCGTTACGTGCTCGCCGCCGACGGCGCGAACTCCACCGTCCGGGCGCGGCTGGGCATCGGCACCACCGGCCCCGGTGCGGTCGGCCGCGTCACCACCGTCGTGTTCGACGCCGACCTCGACCACTGGTCCGCCCGGCAGCCCGCCGGGGTCTACCTCACCGCACAGGGCTCCTTCCTCCCGCTGTACCCCGAGGGCGGCTGGGCCTGGTTCACCCCCACACCCGAGGACACCGAGGGCGCCGACTGGTCCGGCCGCGTCTCGCGCTCCCTCGGCGCCGACGTGGCGGTCGACGTCCTGCGCGTCCAGCACTGGGTCGTGAACGCCTTCGTCGCGGATCGCTTCAGGCACGGCCGGATCCTGCTGGCCGGGGACGCCGCGCACGCGATCCCGCCCGCCGGGGGGCTGGGCATGAACGTCGGGGTCGCCGATGTGCACAACCTCTGCTGGAAACTGGCGGGCGTGCTGCGCGGGTGGGCCTGGCCGGGGCTGCTGGACAGCTACGAGACGGAACGGCGGCCGGTCGCCCACCGGACCCTGGGCCAGGCGGTGGAGAACTCCAAGATGATGTTCCAGGTGCAGGAGGTGCGCCGCGAACAGCTCCAGGCGGGCGGCTCCCACGGGGAACAGACGCCGGACCGTGTCGAACCGCCCTGGTCGGAGCAGTACTTCGCGCAACTCGGGCTCGTCCTCGGCGTCGCCTACCGCTCCGCGGCCGTACTGACCGGTGACGGCAGCCCACCGGAGACGGGCACGGCCTATGTCCCCACGGCCGAACCGGGCCACCGCGCGCCGCATCTCCGGCTCACGGACGGGCGCTGCACGCTCGACGCGTTCGGCGAGTGGTTCACCCTGCTGACCCTCGCCCCGTGGGAGCCGCCCGCCATCCTGCCCTGGCCGCTGCGCGTCGAGACCCTGCCCGCCGAGCAGGCCGGCCAGTGGGGTCCGGATCCGCTGGGCGCCCTGCTCGTCCGCCCCGACGGCCACATCGCCGCCCGCTGGAGCTACGGCCCACCGGACGGTGCCACGCTCCATGACGCCCTCACGGCGGTCACCACCGGCTGACCCGGCCGACCGGCACGCCTACAGCCGCGCCCCCTTCAGCGCCATGTGCAGCAGCAGCCGGTCCTCGCCGTCGTCCAGGTCCAGGCCCGTGAGCTGTTCGACGCGGGAGAGGCGGTAGTAGAGGGTCTGGCGGTGGATGCCCAGCTCGGCGGCGGTGCGGCCGGCCTGGCCCGCGCAGTCCAGGTAGACCTCGGCGGTGCGGGCGAGTTCGTGGTGGGCGGGGGAGAGGAGGGGGGTGACCGCGGGGTCGTGGACGGTGTCGGGGGAGAGGGCGGTCAGCAGACGGTACGGGCCGATGCGCGACCACTCGGCCACCGGGCCGAACCGCGGTTCCGCCAGGGCCGCGCGGGCCGCGGCCGACGCCTCCTGCCAGACGGTGCCCAGGTCGGCGAGCCCGGCGCGGGGTTCACCGAGACCGGCCGCCATCCGCGCCGGGCCCTGCGCGGAAGGACGTGGGGGCGCCGGGCTCTCCTTCAGCAGCCGGGACGCCGCGGCCAGCGCCGCCGTGCGCACCTCGGGCGAGCGCAGCCGGACCAGCACCGCGAGGCTCTGCCCCGTCGTCCCCCACGGGACCGTGCACAGCGCGGTGGCGTGCGGCACCGTCCGCACCGACGGGGCGTCGTCGGGGTCGGCCGAGGGCCAGGGGGTCACGCAGGCCACCGTATGGACGCCGTCGGCGCGTGCGCCCAGGGCCGTGCGCAGCTCGGCGACCGCCATGTCGCCCTGCCAGCCGCGCTCGGCGGTCAACACCGCCCGCAGCTCCCGGCTGAGGTCCGCACCGTGCTGCGCCTCGTCCGCGAGCAGCGCGCCGATCCGCGCGGTCACCTCCATCGCGGCCGAAAGCTGCCGGTCCGTGGGGCCCGGATCGTCGTCGAGGAGCCAGACGTAGCCCAGCACGACACTCCTGTGGCGTACCGGCAGACAAATACGTCCGCGGTACACCCCCGCCTCCGGCGTCCGCGGGATCCGCACCGGTCCGCTCGCGCGGGTGATGCCGAAGCCCTCGAACCAGGTCCGTACGGCCGATGTCGAGCGGCGGGTCAGGATCGAGCGGGTGCGGACGGGGTCCAGGGCCGAGGCGTCGAGCTCGTCCTCGCTGTCGTAGGCACCGAAGGCGATCAGCTCGAAGTCCCGGTTCTCCAGCGTCGCGGGGGCGCCGAGGAGCTCCGAGATCTCATCGACCAGCTCCTGGTAGTCACCCTTGAATTCGGACGTCACACGGGCATTCTCCCGCATATCCCGAGGGGCTTCATACATCTGTCTGAGATCTGCGGCACGGATGCGTGACAGCTGTCGATGGCCGACGATCGGAGGGATCCTTAGGTTTCACGGTGGTTCTCCGTGCCGTACCCGAATGGTTGGGATTCGGCCGCCTTTCGCTGTTCTGTGGAGGTGCCCCGTGCTGGGTCCCGTGATTCTCGCCGCGTCGCGCAGCGACCGGATGCGACGCCTGATCTCGGCGGCGCCGGTGACCAAGCAGGTCGTCGACCGCTTCATCCCGGGCGAGACGGTCGACGAGATCGTGCCGATCATCAAGGACCTCAGCGACCGGGGTCTGGAACTGACGATGGACGTCGTCGGCGAGGACATCACCCGCCCGGACCAGGCCGCGGCCGCCCGGGACGCCTATCTGGCGCTCATCGACCGGCTCAAGGAACTGGAGCTGGGCGAGCGGGCCGAGATGTCCGTGAAGCTGTCCATGTTCGGGCAGGCACTGGAGGGCGGCCACGAGCTCGCCCTCGCCAACGTCCGGCCGGTCGTCGAGGCCGCCGCCGCGATCGGCACCACCGTGACGCTCGACGCCGAGGACCACACCACCCTCGACTCGATGTTCGCCATCCACGAGGAGCTGCGCCGGGACTTCCCGCAGACCGGCTGCGTCATCCAGGCCTACCTCTTCCGCACCGAGGCCGACGCCCGCCGCCTCGCCGCCGCCGGCAGCCGGGTGCGACTGGTCAAGGGGGCCTACAAGGAGCCCGCCGAGGTTGCCTACCAGCAGAAACACGAGATCGACAAGGCGTACGTCCGCATCCTGAAGGTTCTGATGGAGGGCGCCGGGTACCCGATGATCGGGTCCCACGACCCGCGCCTGATCTCCATCTCCCAGGAACTCGCCCGGCGCGCCGGGCGCAAGCTCGACGAGTACGAGTTCCAGATGCTGTACGGGATCAGGAGCGACGAACACCTGCGACTGGCCGCCGAGGGCCACCGCATGCGCGTCTACACCGCCTACGGCACCGACTGGTACGGCTACTTCATGCGGCGGCTCGCGGAGAAGCCGGCCAACCTGCGTTTCTTCGCCCGCTCGATCGTCAGCAAAGGCTGAGCCCGAACACCCGCTCAAGTTCAAGGAGTTACGGATCTCATGGACGCTGTGACCCAGGTCCCCACCCCCGTCAACGAGCCGGTGCACGGCTACGCCCCCGGCTCGCCCGAGCGGGCCCGGCTGGAGGCCAAGCTCAAGGAGCTCGCCGAGAACCCGATCGACCTGCCCTGCACCATCGGCGGCGAGAAGCGGATGGGCGGCGGTGAGCCGTTCGACGTCGTGCAGCCGCACAACCACAAGGCCCGCCTCGGCACCTACGGCAACGCCACCCAGCAGGACGCCCAGGACGCCATCGACGCGGCCCTCGCCGCCGCGCCGGCCTGGCGTGCGATGTCCTTCGACGACCGCGCGGCGATCATCCTGCGCGCCGCCGAGCTGCTGTCCGGCCCGTGGCGCGAGACGCTGGCCGCCTCCACCATGCTGGGCCAGTCCAAGACCGCCCAGCAGGCCGAGATCGACACGCCCTGCGAGCTGATCGACTTCTGGCGCTTCAACGTCAAGTACGCCCGTGACCTGCTCGCCGAGCAGCCGGTCGCCAACTCCCCGGGTGTCTGGAACCGTCTCGACCACCGCCCGCTGGAGGGCTTCGTCTACGCGATCACGCCGTTCAACTTCACGGCGATCGCGGGCAACCTGCCCACCGCGCCCGCGCTGATGGGCAACGTCGTCGTCTGGAAGCCGTCCCCGACCCAGACCCACGCGGCCGTACTGCTGATGCAGCTCCTTGAGGAGGCCGGTCTGCCCAAGGGCGTCATCAACCTCGTCACCGGTGACGGCATCGAGGTCTCCAAGGTGGCGCTTGAGCACCGCGACCTCGCCGGTATCCACTTCACCGGCTCGACCAAGACCTTCCAGTACCTGTGGAAGACGGTCGGCAACAACATCGAGAAGTACCGCTCCTACCCGCGCATCGTCGGCGAGACCGGCGGCAAGGACTTCGTCGTCGCCCACCCGAGCGCCGACAAGGCGATCCTGAAGACGGCGCTGACCCGCGGTGCCTTCGAGTTCCAGGGCCAGAAGTGCTCGGCGACCTCGCGGGCGTACATCCCGGCGTCGATCTGGAACTCCGGCTTCAAGGAGGAGTTCGCGGCCGAGGTCGACTACATCACCATGGGCGATGTGACGGACCTGTCCAACTTCGTCGGCGCCGTCATCGACGAGCGGGCTTTCGCCAAGAACAAGGCCGCGATCGACCGCGCCAAGTCCGACCCGTCCTGCACGATCGTCGCGGGCGGCTCCTACGACGACTCGGTCGGCTACTTCGTCCGCCCGACCGTCGTCGAGTGCTCCGACCCGGAGAACGAGGTCTTCACCACCGAGTACTTCGGCCCGTTCCTCGCCGTGCACGTCTACGAGGACGACAAGTACGACGAGATGCTGGAGCAGATGGAGTCGGTCTCCGCGTACGCCCTGACCGGCTCGGTCATCGCGGGCGACCGCGCGGCCGCGGCGCACACCATGGACAAGCTGCGCTACGCCGCCGGCAACTTCTACATCAACGACAAGTCGACCGGCGCCGTCGTCGGCCAGCAGCCCTTCGGCGGCGGCCGCGCCTCCGGCACCAACGACAAGGCCGGCGCCCCGCAGAACCTGATGCGCTGGACCCTGACCCGCGCCATCAAGGAGACGCTGGTCCCGCCGACCGACTACACCTACCCGCACATGGGCTGACACCCCAACTCAGCGCGAAGGGCCGGGCCTTGACGGACCCGGCCCTTCGCCGCGCGGGGAGAATACGGCCGCTGGGACCAGCGCGGATGCGGACGCTCCGAGCGGTGCGCCGGCCCCTGGACCACCGACCGGTTCGTGGCCGATCTGGACGCCGTACGACGGGACTTCGGGCTGGAGCGGACGGTGCTGCTCGGCCATTCCTGGGGCGCACAGCTCGCGCTCGCCCACGCACTGGCCCACCCGGACCGGGTGAGCGCGCTGGTGTACGTGTCCGGAACGGGCATCGGCCCGGATGCCGACTGGCGCCCGGCCTACGAGGACAGCCGTGGTGCTCCGTGGCGTGGGGCGGGCCGGGGCGGCTAGCCCGGCATCTCCGTGCGCTCCCACCACTCGTACACGGGGAGGCTGCCCTCGGGTGTGTTCGCCCGGCGGGAGGTCGGACGGAAGTGCTCGTAGCCGTTTCGGAGCTCGATCTTCACGTCCGGGCCGGGGGAGGGGGTGGGGACGATCCGGTCGGACAGGTCGTCCGGGCCGCCCTCAAGGAACACCTTCGCCGTGTCGTTCATGACCTCACCGTTCCCCTCGTCGTGACCGTATGTCCCGTGCCGCGCGGAGGATCAGCCGAGTGGGCGATCCACGGCCCGGGCCGCCCGGGCGGCGTGGGTCCATCGTGACCCCGGTGGCCGGTCCTCGACACCCGTCCGGCGCGGGCGCCGATACTGGGCCGATGACCACCACCGCATCCCCCTACACCGTGCGCACCGCCCATACCGCCGACCTCACCCCCACCGAACTGCACGCGATCCGCGCCCTGTTGGACGAGTCGTTCGACGGCGACTTCTCCGACGAGGACTTCGAGCACGGGCTCGGCGGGATGCACGCCCTGGTGCAGGACGACGCCGGGCGGTTCGTCGCGCACGGGGCCGTGATCATGCGGCGGGTGCGGCACCGGGAGCGGTGGCTGCGGGCCGGGTACGTCGAGGCGGTCGGCGTACTGCCGGATGTGCGTCGTACCGGGCTGGGCGGGCGGGTGATGGCGGAGCTGGAGCGGGTGATCGACCGGGCCTATGACGCGGGGATGCTGTCCGCGAGTGACGAGGGGGCCGCGCTGTATGCCGCCCGGGGCTGGCAGGTGTGGGGCGGACGGGTCTGCGCGCTGGGGCCCGAGGGCGTCGTGCGGCTGGCGGAGGAAGAGGGGAGCACCTGGGTGAGGGCTGCCCTCACCCCGTCCCTCGACCCGGCCTTCGAGCTCGTCTTCGACTGGCGGGACGGGGATGTGCTCTGACAGGGGTTACATCGAAAAGCGCAGGTCAGCGCAGTGTGACCTAGTCCACCGTCTCAGATAGTAGGAAGTCCGAGTAATTGTGGAGACAGATGCGCCGTCCTCCCTTAGCTTTGTAGAAGCCGAACGTCTCGCTCGATCAAGCGAATGGCGGTCGTGAGCCGGGCCCCGTGCAGGCAACCCCTGCGGCACCGCTCCCCGCCCCACCCGGCGTCTCGTAACCCCCCTGTTGCACTCCAGGATGTCGAAGGAGTCGATTTCCCATGGCCGAGACGACCGCCCGCCGTCGAGTCCGTCACCTCTCCCGTACGAGCGAGTCCGACCGCAAGAACGCCGCCGCCGCCCTCCAGCGCGCCCTCGACCGCAGGGACAACGGCGGCAGCACCGGCCACCAGGCCGCCTGACACCGCTGCCGCCCGCACCAGCCGGGAGCCGCCCCGATCGAGGTGCGGCGCGTGGTCTCAGGCTCCGCGCCGCACCTCGAAGTGGTCGATGCGCTCGCCGTTCTGCGCCAGTGCCGACACCTTCAGCCGGGGCTTCGCGCCGCCCTCCGCCGTCACGCTGAGGAACGAGAAGCCCCGAAAACGCACCCGCGACCACTCCACGCGCTCCGCCTTGGTGTTGCGCGACTTGGTCCACTTGAAGGTGTCGATCGACTCCCGCTCGGTGACATGCCCCTCGTAGCTCTCCTCGACGCCCGAGGGGAAGCCGTACAGCTCCTTGCCGCCCCCGCCGGCCGTGACGTACACGATGCCGTCCCGCGTCGGGTCCGTCGAGGCGCCGATGGGCACCTGCCGGCCGACCTCGCCGTTCTTGATGGCGTCCGTCCGCTCGTATACGTGGTTGTGCCCGTTGATCACCAGGTCCACCTGGTGCCGGGCGAACAGCGGCACCCACTCGGCCCGCACACCCCCGTCGGACGCGTGCGAGGACGTCGAGTACGCGCAGTGGTGGAAGAAGACGACGATGAAGTCGACCCCCTTCGCCGCCCGCAGTTCACCGAGCCGCTCGTCCAGCCACTTGGTCTGACGGCCGTCCGTGTGCCCCTGGTTGGCGGGAATCTCGTACGACACGTCGTTCGCGTCCAGCGCCACGAAGCCGACGTTGCCGTAGGTGAAGGAGTACACGCCCGGGGCCGTACGGGCATCGAAGCCGCTGTCCGGCAGGGACCAGCGGGCCAGCTGGCCGCCGTAGCCGTCCGGCGAGTACCAGGCCTCCATGTCGTGGTTGCCGGTCGTCACCATCCACGGCACCGACCTGGCCACCGACTCGGTCTGCTTGAGGTAACCGTCCCAGAAGCCTGGGTCGTAGCCGTCCGACTTCTCGCCCGCCCCCCTGACGTTGGCGTAGCAGATGTCGCCTGCGTGGAGGTGGAAGGCCGGGTTCTGGCCCAGCAGGAGTTTGTCGTTGGTGGCGGCCGCCTCGCTGACGCCCTGGTCGCCGAAGGCCGTGAAGGTGAAGGCCTCCGGGCTCGCGGGAGCCGTGTGGAAGGAGGCGATCGTGGCGCGGTTCTCCGGGGCCGCCGGGTCGAAGCCGTCATGACCCGCGCCGTAGTAGTACGTCGTGCCGGGGCGCAGCGAGTCCAGTGCCGCGTGGACGTAGTACTGCTCCAGCGCCGGGCGGATGCCCTGCAGCCCGGGGGTGTGCAGATCGCGGATCTCGGCGTCGATCCTGCGGCTCAGCTCGTCGGGGCGCAGACCGATCCGGACGTACGGCTTCTTCACCGCGGCCGGTACCTGCCAGGAGATCCGCATCTGCGACTTCGGATCGGCGCCGAAGGCGAGATGGCGGCCGAAGGGGGCGACGGCCGAGCCCGGCACCTTGGTGGAGACGGACGGGGAGGGTCGCGGGCCGGCCGTGCCCGCGGGCTTCTCCGGCCCCGAGCAGCCCGTCAGCAGCCCGCCCGCGACCGCGCCCGCGGTCACCAGCGTGCGGCGGCGGGTCAGCTTGGTGCGCAGGTACTCGTGCTGCTCCGCCATGCTCATGCGGCGGGCAAGCTGCGGAGGGATGCCGAAGTCGGGGAGGTCCATGGTGGGAAAGTTCCCAGCGGTGGCCAACACCCGCCCTGCATACGGGTGAACGCCGGTTGAAGCGCAGAAGCCTTCCCCTGTCCGGGTGTCCGGATCGCGGACACCGCATGTCATTCAATGGGACGGGGAGTAGGGTGCCGACATGTCTCGCAGCCTCAATCTCGCAGTGATTCCCGGTGACGGCATCGGCCAGGAGGTCGTGGCCGAAGGTCTGAAGGTCCTCTCCGCCGTCCTTCCGCAGGATGTGAAGCTGGAGACCAAGGAGTACGACTTCGGCGCCCGGCGCTACCACGCCACCGGTGAGACCCTCACCGACGCCGACGTCGACGCGCTGAAGAAGCACGACGCGATCCTGCTCGGGGCCATCGGCGACCCGTCGGTGCCGTCCGGTGTCCTGGAGCGCGGCTTCCTGCTGAAGCTCCGCTTCCTCTTCGACCACCACGTCAACCTGCGTCCGTCGAAGCTGCTCCCGGGTGTCGCCACCCCGCTCGCCGGCCAGCCCGAGATCGACTTCATCGTCGTCCGCGAGGGCACCGAGGGCCCGTACACCGGCAACGGCGGCACCATCAGGAAGGGCACCGAGCACGAGGTCGCCACCGAGGTCTCCGTGAACACGGCCTTCGGTGTCGAGCGCGTCGTGCGGGACGCCTTCGCCCGTGCGCAGGCCCGCCCGCGCAAGAAGCTGGCGCTGATCCACAAGAACAACGTGCTGGCCTTCGCCGGTCACCTGTGGACCAACATCTTCAACAAGGTGGCCGAGGAGTTCCCCGACGTCACCACCGAGTACATGCACGTCGACGCCGCGACCATCTACCTGGTCACCCAGCCCGAGCGCTTCGACGTCATCGTCACCGACAACCTCTTCGGCGACATCATCACCGACCTCGCCGCGGCCGTCTCCGGCGGCATCGGTGTCGCCGCGAGCGGAAACATCAACCCGAGCGGTGACTTCCCGTCGATGTTCGAGCCGGTCCACGGTTCCGCGCCCGACATCGCCGGCCAGGGCAAGGCCGACCCCACCGCCACGGTCCTGTCCGTCGCCCTGCTCCTGCGCCACCTCGGCTACGACGCCGAGGCCGCCCGGATCGACGAGGCCGTCTCGGCCGACCTCGCGGAGCGCACCGGCAGGCCCGCCCGCAGCACGTCGGAGATCGGCGACGCGCTGGCCGTACGAGTAGCCGGCTGACCCTCCCCCAGTGCCTTGCGGGCCTGGGGGTGCCCCCCAGGCCCGCTCGAAATCTTTCGAAGCCGCCGGGTCACTCCGCACCCGGCGGCTTCCCCATGTCCGCCGCCGGGTGCCACCATCAACCCCTGGATCGCGATTCACGCCGGATCACGCCGATCACGCCGATTTCTTCCACGGCTCCCGCTTGCGATAATCGGACGCGGAGCCGCGGAACAAGGGAATGCTCGGACGTCCTAGCACTGGCCACTGGCAGTACTGGCGTGAGCGCGGCCCGCCACAATCAAAACCGGTGAAGGACATCTACTCATGACGACGCCCACGATCGAGCTCAAGCCCTCCGCCAGCCCGCTCTCCGCCGCCGAGCGCGAGGCGATACTGGCCAACCCGGGGTTCGGCCGCCACTTCACCGACCACATGGTGACGATCAAGTGGACCGAGGGCCGCGGCTGGCACGACGGCGAGCTCGTGCCGTACGCGCCGCTCTCCCTCGACCCGGCCACCATGGTCCTGCACTACGCGCAGGAGATCTTCGAGGGGCTGAAGGCCTACCGCCAGCCCGACGGGTCCGTCGCCTCCTTCCGTCCGGAGAAGAACGCCAGGCGCTTCCAGGCGTCGGCCCGCCGGCTCGGCATGCCGGAGCTGCCGGTCGAGACGTTCATCGAGGCGTGCGACGCGCTGGTCGCGCAGGACGCGGCGTGGGTGCCGGCGCACGGCGGCGAGGAGTCCCTCTACCTGCGTCCCTTCATGTTCGCCACCGAGGTCGGCCTGGGCGTGAAGCCCGCCAGTGAGTACCTGTTCATCGTCATCGCCTCCCCGGCCGGCGCCTACTTCCCGGGCGGCGTCAAGCCGGTCTCCATCTGGGTCTCCGAGGACCACGTCCGCGCCGTCCCCGGCGGCATGGGCGACGCCAAGACCGGCGGCAACTACGCCGCCTCCCTGCTGGCCCAGGCCGAGGCCGCCGCGAAGGGCTGCGCCCAGGTCTGCTACCTCGACGCGGTCGAGCGCAAGTGGGTCGAGGAGCTCGGCGGCATGAACCTGTACTTCGTGTACGGCGACAAGATCATCACGCCGTCCCTCACCGGCTCCATCCTGGAGGGCGTCACCCGTGACTCCCTCCTCTCGGTCGCCCGTGACCTCGGCTACGAGTCCGAGGAGGGCCGCGTCTCCGTCGACCAGTGGCAGCGCGACTCCGAGAACGGCACCCTCACCGAGGTCTTCGCCTGCGGTACGGCCGCGGTCATCACGCCGGTCGGCACGGTGAAGCGCACGGGCGCCGAGTGGCAGCAGAGCGGCGGGCAGCCCGGCGAGGTCACGCTGAAGCTGCGGCAGGCGCTGCTGGACATCCAGCGGGGGACGGCCGAGGACAAGCACGGCTGGATGCACAAGCTGGGCTGACCCCGGAGGCCGCGGGCCCAGGACGTCAAGGCGAAGCCGCTCCGGACAGCACCGTCCGGGGCGGCTTCGTCCGCTCGACGATGCCCAGGGTCAGCGACTGCGCCCGCTCCTCCAGGTTCCACTTCCCGTCCCGGTAGGCGTGGTTGCTCGCCCAGAAGACGAGGACGCCGTCGCCCAGGGAGCGGCCGAGGAGGGCCAGCGACCAGCCGTTGCCGCCGTCGTGCCAGGCCAGCCGGCCGTCCGGGGTCTCGCGGATGCTCCAGCCGTAGCCGTACCGGTTCTCGGAGTCCGGCTCCGCCACCCGCGGCTCGAACAGCTTGTCCCTGGCCCGCGCCGGCAGGATCTCCTCGCCGAGGAGGGCGCGGTGCCAGCGGAGCATGTCGCCCGCGGTGGAGAGCATGCCGCCGTTGCCGCGCAGGTTCCAGTACGGCCCGTCGGCGGCCCAGGGGTGGTCGAAGGGCCTGCCCTGGCTGCGGCCCAGGCGGTCGTACTCCACCGCGACCAGTTGCCGTGGCCAGCGGGGCAGCACATACCCGGTCCGGGTCATCCCGGCCGGCGCGAACAGATGCCGGGCCAGGAACGGCTCGTACGCCTGCCCGGACGCCTTCTCCACGATCGCGGCGAGCAGGCTGTACCCGGTGTTGGAGTAGTGGAACTCCGCCCCCGGCGCCGATCGCGGCCGCGATGTCAGCGCCCCGCGCACCAACTCGTCGCGCGAGAGCGGGTCGTAGTCGTCGCCGAGGGCCTCGACCAGGCCCGAGGTGTGGGTGAGCAGGTGCTCGACGGTGATGTCGCGCTTGTCGTCCGGCACCGGTCCGAGGTGGCGGCCGATGCGGTCGCTCACCCTGAGCCGGCCGAGCACCTCCAGTTTCAGGATCGCGGCCGCGGTGAACTGCTTGGTGACCGACATGACGTCGTACACCGTGCCGCAGCTCGCGCGGATGCCGGCGGCGCGGTCCGCCAGGCCGAACCCCTCGCAGTACACGAGTTCACCGCCGCGCGCGGCGAGCACCGTGCCGCCCGCCCCCTCGGGCCAGGTGCGGCGGACGAAGTCGGCGAGCCCGTCTCCGTCGCGAACCGGGTCGCGGACCGGGTCGCTGGGCGGCCGTGGTTCGGCGGGGGCGGCGCCGACGAGCAGTGACGCCAGGACGGCTGCGGCCGTACCGCCGAAGTGGCGGCGAGAGCAGCGGAACGTTCCCATGTGACCTCCAACGCCGGGAATCCGCACCGAGGTTGACCGCCGCTCTCGCCCTTCCTCAAGCTGTCAGGGTGTTCGAGCTTGTGCGAGCTCATGTACGTCCAGCTCACCAGGGGGACCACGATGACCACCGCACCGCCGTCACCACCCGGCGCCGGCACCGACCCCGCCGCCTTCGTCGCGGCACTGCGCCGCCTCAAGGCCTGGTCGGGCCTGAGCTACCGCACCCTGGAACGCCGCGCGGCCGACGCGGGCCACGTCCTGCCCTACTCCACGGCGGCGACCATGCTGGGCCGGGACCGGCTGCCCCGCGTCGAACTCGTCGCCGCGTTCGTGGCGGCCTGCGGGGTGCGCGGGGCGGAGGCCGAGGCGTGGGTGGACGCCCGCAGGTGCATCGCGGCGGCATCGATCGGGCCGATGGCGAGCGCGCCGGTGAAGAGCGTGCCAATGGCGAGCGTGCCAATGGAGACCAGGCCGATGGAGACCGCGCCGTCCGTACGGCAACCGCCGTCCCGTCGGCCCCGTCGGCCCCGTCGGTCCCGGCGGTGGGCCCTGGCCGGCGCCGCCGCCGCGCTCCTGACCGCCCTGCTCGGCGGCACCCCGGCGAGCGGTCTCCTCACCGAGGACGAGGACGTACGGCAGACACGGACCGCCTACGAGGTCACCGAGGCGCGCTGAGCCTCGGTTCCCTCGGTCGCCTCGGTGCCCACGGCGACCGGCGTACGGCCCGCCCGCCCGGTCAGCGCCAGATAGCCGAGCCCGCCCACCGCCCCCGACAGCAGGAAGCTGCAGTCCACTCCGCCGGTCAGTGACAGCAGCGGCCCCTCGTACGACGGCAGGGACACGGCCAGTACCCCCACCACCGCGCCCAGCGCCCAGGACACGGTCGCCGGGAGGTGCCAGCCGGCCCGGTACCAGTAGATCCCGCCCCGTGCCCGGCGGTTGAAGACCTGCAGCGCCTCCGCGTCGTACCTGCCACGGCAGCGTGCGAAGCCGATCAGGGTGATGACCGCCCAGGGGGTGCCGATGGCGGTCAGCAGGAGCACGAAGGACGTCATGGCGTTCTGGGCCGACGAGTAGGAGTGGCCGACGAACACGCACACCGTCGCGATCACCGCGACCGTGTAGGTGGCCGTCGCCCGGGACGCGCGCGGCAGGATCGCGTCCAGGTCGAGGCCCATGGAGTAGAGCATCAGACCCGCGTTGCCGACCGAGCCCGCGGAGGCGGCCAGCAGGAGCGGGACCAGGTACCAGGTCGGGGACGCGGAGACCAGCGGTCCGGCGTAGTCGAGGGCGGCCCGCGCCGCGTACGCCGTGAACGTGCCGAACAACTGCGGGACCAGCAGGCCCAGGACCAGGCCGAGCCAGGTCGCGTGCAGGACCCGGCGGGAGGAGTGGCGGGCCGGGGAGATGTAGCGGGTGTAGTCGCCGAGGAGGGTGATGAAGGCGATCGGGCCGGACAGACCCGCCGCCACCGCGGCCAGCAGCCACGTCGGCCAGAAGCCGCCCAGCAGATAGCCGCCCGCCTCGGGCAGCGCGTCAGTCGTGAAGTGCGGGGCGTAGGCGATCACGCCGAGGACCAGCAGGGCCGTCATACCGATCGCGAGGACACGGGACATGGCGAGCAGCACCCGGTAGCCGTACACCGCGCCCGCGACGGTCGCCGCGGCCAGCAGTCCGTAGACCACGCCGTACGACATGTCGTCGGCCGGCACGTCGAACAGGCGGCCCAGCACGCCCACCATCACATCGCCGCCGATCCACACCGTCAGCGCGGTGTAGCCCAGCGCCAGCAGCAGGCCGACGACCGAGCCGACCAGGCGGCCCCGGACACCGAACTGGGCGCCGGAGGACGTGGACAGGTTCGTCGCCGTGCGCAGGGAGATCAGGGCCAGCGGGGCGGTGAGGGCGGTGCCCACGACGGTGCCCACCACGATCGAGATCACCGAGGCCCACCAGCCCAGGCCGAAGGACGGGGGCAGCCAGCCGAAGACGATCACCCCCAGGCAGAGGTTCGACCCGAGCAGGATCGAGACGAGGTCCCGTGGGCCGCTCGTCCGCTCCCCCTCGGGGATGGTGTCGACTCCGCGCTGTTCCCTTGGCATGAGCGTCTCCCTCGGTTTGAGTGACGTTCAATCTGAAGCGCCCGCGGTTTGCTGTCAACCTTTCGGTCAGTGGAGTTTCGTGTTTAGAGTGATGCTCTAAAGTCGAGTCAGGCAAGGAGGTGCCGCGTAGTGAGACTGACCCCCACGGAACGTGACCGGCTGCTGCTCTTCGGAGCCGCCGAGCTGGCCCGGGCGCGCAAGGCCCGCGGGCTGAGGCTGAACGTGCCGGAGGCGACGGCGATCGTCGCGGACACAGTGTGCGAGGCCGCCCGGGACGGGGCCAGACTCGCCGAGGCCATCGAACGCGCCCGCTCGGTGCTCGGCCCCGACGACGTGCTGCCGGGTGTCGTGGACGTCGTCACCGTGGTGCACGTCGAGGCCGTCTTCGACGACGGTTCACGGCTGGCGGTGGTGAGCGACCCGATCGGCGGGGGACTGGGCGGGGGACTGGGCGACCTGGCGCCGGGTGCGCTGCTGCCGGGGCCCGCGCACGCCGAGCCCGAGGCGGTCGTACGCCTGACGGTGACGAACACCGCGACCGTCCCGGTCTCCGTCACCTCCCACTTCCACTTCTTCGAGGCCAACCCGCGCCTCGACTTCGACCGGGGCGCGGGCTACGGCATGCGGCTCGCCGTCCCCGCCGGGTCCTCCGTGCGGTTCGGGCCGGGGGAGCGCGTCGAGGTCGGGCTCGCGCCCATCGGGGGCGACCGGATCGCCATCGGGTTCGCCGGTCTCGTCGACGGGGCGCTGGACGCGCCGGGGGCGAAGGAAGAGGCCCTGCGCAGGGCCGCCGCCTGCGGATATCTGGGAGTCGAACGATGAACCCGTACGAGTACGCCGCCACCCACGGCCCCCGCGCCGGTGACCGCGTCCGCCTCGGCGACTCCGGTCTCACCATCCGCGTCGAGTCCGACTCCCAGCGCTACGGCGACGAGTTCCTCGCCGGGTTCGGCAAGACCGCCCGCGACGGGCTGCATCTCAAGGCAGCGGCCGTCCGGGACACCTGTGACGTCGTGATCAGCAACGTCGTCGTGATCGACGCGGCGCTGGGGATCCGGAAGGTCTCCATCGGCATCAGGGAGGGGCGGATCTGCTCGATCGGGCGGGCCGGGAACCCCGACACCCTCGACGGGGTCGATGTCGTGGTCGGCACGGGTACGTCCATCGTGTCCGGCGAGGGGCTCATCGCCACCGCCGGGGCCGTCGACACGCATGTGCATCTGCTGTCGCCGCGCATCATGGAGGCGTCGCTCGCCTCCGGCGTGACCACGATCATCGGCCAGGAGTTCGGGCCGGTGTGGGGCGTCGGAGTCAACTCGCCCTGGGCGCTCAGGCACGCCTTCAACGCCTTCGACGCCTGGCCCGTCAATATCGGCTTCCTGGGACGCGGTTCGTCCTCCGACACCGCGCCCCTGGTCGAGGCGCTGGCCGAGGGCGGGGCGAGCGGCTTCAAGGTGCACGAGGACATGGGCGCCCACACCCGGGCCCTGGACACGGCGCTGCGGGTCGCCGAGGAGTACGACGTCCAGGTCGCCCTGCACAGCGACGGGCTGAACGAGTGCCTGTCCGTCGAGGACACCCTGCGCGTCCTGGAGGGCCGCACCATCCACGCCTTCCACATAGAGGGCTGCGGCGGCGGACACGTCCCCAACGTGCTGAAGATGGCCGGCGTCCCCAACGTCATCGGCTCCTCCACCAACCCCACCCTGCCCTTCGGCCGGGACGCCGTCGCCGAGCACTACGGCATGATCGTCTCCGTCCACGACCTGAAGACCGACCTGCCCGGCGACGCCGCCATGGCCCGCGACCGCATCCGCGCCGGGACCATGGGCGCCGAGGACGTGCTGCACGACCTGGGCGCGATCGGCATCACCTCGTCGGACGCGCAGGGCATGGGCCGGGCCGGCGAGACCGTGCGCCGTACCTTCGCGATGGCCGGGAAGATGAAGGCCGAGTTCGGCGCCCCGGACGTCGGCCACGACAACGAGCGCGTCCTGCGCTACATCGCCAAGCTGACCATCAACCCGGCCATCGCACACGGCCTCGCCCACGAGGTGGGGTCGCTGGAGGTCGGCAAGCTGGCCGACGTCGTGCTGTGGCGGCCGGAGTACTTCGGCGCCAAGCCGCAGCTGGTGCTGAAGGCGGGCTTCCCGGCGTACGGCGTGGTCGGCGACCCCAACGCCGCTACCGACACCTGCGAACCCCTCGTTCTGGGCCCGCAGTTCGGTGCGTACGGCGCCACCCCCGCCGACCTCTCGGTCGCCTTCGTCGCCGGGGCCGCCGTAGACCAGGGCCACGACACCATGCCGACCCGGCGCCGCAGGGTCGCCGTGCGCGGCACACGCGGTATCGGGCCGGCCGATCTGCGCCTCAACTCGCGTACCGGAGCGGTGGACGTGGACCAGCACTCGGGCCTGGTGACGCTGGACGGCGAGCCACTGCGCTCCGAGCCCGCGGACTCGGTCTCCCTCAACCGCCTCTACTTCCTGTGAAAGGACGACCGACCGCATGAGCACCCCCGCCGCCGACGGCTTCCGTATGCCCGCCGAATGGGCCCCGCACGAGCGCACCTGGATGGCCTGGCCGGGACCGAACCCGACCTTCGAGGATCCGGACGACCTCGCCGCCTCCCGCACCGCCTGGGCGTCGGTCGCCCGTGCGGTCCGCCGGTTCGAGCCGGTGACGGTGGTGTGCGGCCCGGGGCAGTCGCAGCAGGCGCGGCGGCTGCTCGGCCCGGACATCGACACCGTCGAACGCGACCTGGACGACGCCTGGATGCGGGACATCGGCCCGACCTTCCTGACCGACGGCGCCGGTGGACTCGCCGCCGTCGACTGGACGTTCAACGGCTGGGGCGCCCAGGACTGGGCCCGCTGGGAGCACGACGCGAAGATCGCCGCGTACGTCTCCGACCTCGCGGGGTCGACCAGGACGTATGCCTCGCGGCTGGTCAACGAGGGCGGAGCGATCCATGTGGACGGTGAGGGCACGGTCCTGCTCACGGAGACCGTCCAGCTCGGCCCGGAGCGCAACCCGCACTGGACGCGGGAGGAGGTGGAGGCCGAGATCCACGCCATGCTCGGCACCCGCAAGGCGATCTGGCTGCCGCGCGGCCTCACCGGTGACTATCCGCCGTACGGCTTCGGCACCCTCGGCCATGTCGACATCGTCGCCGCCTTCGCCCGCCCCGGTGTCGTGGTCGCGCACTCCCAGCCGGACCCGGCGCACCCCGATCACGAGGTGACCAAGGAGGTCATCAGGCTGCTGAGGACCCAGACGGACGCGCGGGGCCGCAGCCTGGAGGTCGTCGAGGTCCTGGCACCCACCGTCCTGGAGGCCGACGGCCACTGGGCCGACTACTCCTACATCAACCACTACCTCTGCAACGGCGGCGTGGTGCTGTGCGCCTTCGACGACCCGCGCGACGAACTCGCGGCCGGTATCTTCCGCCGCCTCTTCCCGGAGCGGACGGTGACCCTCGTCGACGCCCGTACGATCTTCGCGGGCGGTGGAGGCATCCACTGCATCACACAGCAGCAGCCGAAGATCTAGGAGCGCAGATGGCCGGTGGGCGCAGGCAGGCGCCGCCTCGCGACGAGGTCCTCGCCGCCGCCATGGAGATGATCGCCGAACGCGGTCTGGAGAAGCTCACCATGGCGGCGCTCGGCCGTGCGGTCGGCATGAGCAGCGGCCATCTCCTCTACTACTTCCACTCCAAGGACGAGCTGCTGCTGCGCACCCTGGAGTGGAGCGAGGGCCGGCTCGGCGCCGAGCGCGGCCGGCTGCTGACGCGCACCGCCTCCGCCCGCGAGCGGCTCGACGCCTACGTCGACCTGTACGTCCCCGACGGTCATCGCGACCCGCACTGGACCCTCTGGCTGGAGGTCTGGAACCGCTCGCAGAACGCCGACGACGACGCCAGGGAACGCCAGGCCGCGATCGAGGGCGCCTGGCATCGCGACCTGGTGGCCCTGCTGGCGGAAGGGGTGTCGCGGGGCGAGTTCCGGACGGTCGACCCGGACCGCTTCGCCGCCCGGCTGAGGGCGCTCCTCGACGGCTTCTCGATCCACGTGGCCATCGGGCTGCGCGGCACGGACCGGGCGCAAGTCCTGCGCCATGTACGGGAGTTCCTGGACGACAGCCTCCACGCGGACTCCTGAGCCCACGCCCTGGTTGTACGCAATATTGCGGATTGACCCTGTAGCGCATGGTGCGTTTGCCTCAGGGGAGGACCAAGAGGGGAACGACCGACCACCTCTGAAACACCGACCAGCATCAACGGGGGAACCACCATGCACAGCAAGAGGCGCGTCCGCGCGCTCGCCATCGCCGTCGCCCTCGCCGCCGCCACGGCGACCCTGACCACCGGGACGCCGGCGGGGGCCGCGCCCCGCGTCCCGTCGACCGAGCGGGTCACCGTGTCGGCGACGGGGGAGCAGGGCAACGGCAACTCGTACGGACCGCAGTTCAGCGCCGACGGCCGCTTCGCGGCGTTCACGTCGGACGCGTCCGACCTGGTGCCCGGCGACACCAACGAGCGGGGGGACGTCTTCGTGCGCGACCTGCGCACCGGGACCGTCGAGCGGGTCAGCGTCAGCTCGGCCGGCGCACAGGCCGACCAGCCGTCGTCCGTGCAGGCCATCAGCGCCGACGGGCGGTACGTGCTGTTCTGGTCCAACGCCAGGAACCTGGTCCACTGGGACACCCCGCCCGCCGACGCGGGGGCCGGCGACGTCTATCTGCACGACCGCCGCACCGGCACGACCAAGCGGATCAGCGTCGCCTTCGACGGCGGCTCCGCCTACGCGGCCGGCGCCGACATGTCGGCGAACGCCCGCTACATCACCTTCAACGCCAAGGCCGCCCGGATGGAGGAGGGCGCCCGCGACCTCTTCGGAGCCGTGTACGTCTTCGACCGCGGCACCGGCACCACGAAGCGGATCAGCAACCCGGACCAGCCCACCAACCCGGCACTCTTCCAGGACGTGAGCGCCGACGGCCGGTACGTGCTGTACACACAGCCGGTGCCGCGCAGCTCGAACGGCGTCACCTGGGTGCACGACCGCCGCACCGGCACCGAGGAGCGGGTCAACGTCAAGGCGGACGGGACTCCGGCAGCGCGGTACGCGATGCCCGCCACGCTCTCCGCGGACGGCCGCACCGTCGCCTTCCAGAACTGGGACGAGGACCTGCTCCCCGGCGGCGGCCCGGACGCGTCCGACCTCTACGTCCGCGACCTGCGCACCGACGTCACCCGACGCATCGACGCCGGCCCCGACGGCGAGAGCTCGCCCGACCGTCCCGTACTCAGCACGGACGGCCGGTACCTGGCCTACGAGGCCACCCCGCGGCTGCCCGACGGAACGCTCGGTCCGACCAACGTCTACCTCCGCGACCTGCGCACCGGCTCCACCCGGCTGGTCAGCGAGTCGGTCACCGGCGGTCCCGCGACGGACGCCTATGTGTGGCTGGAGTCGGTGAGCGAGGGGGCCAGGCGCATCGGCCTCAGCAGTTCCTCGTCCCAGCTGGTCGCCGGCGACACCAACGGCGTGAGCGACGGCTTCGTCCGCCACCTGCACTGATCACCACAGTGCTCGCATCCTGAGACGGAGGGTGAGCGCGGGGGCGACTTGTGCCAGACTGCCCCCGTGCTCTCGTTCGCCATGATTATTGGCAGCAGGCGCGCCGGTCCGCAGTGACCACCACGTACGACCAGGTACGGGTGGACACCGTCGTCCTCGACCCGCGCGCAGACCTCTCGCACCCGCGAGGGGTTTTTCTGTTTCCCGGCCCACCCGCAGCCGGGCGGAGTGCGTGAGGGACCATAGGTGGGGGCGGTGGAGCCGGTCATTCCGGTAGACCGAGATCCAGTACAGGAGCCTTACGACCATGACGCCAACCAGCGAGCTCGACGACTCGTTCCACGTCTTCGACACCACCCTGCGCGACGGCGCCCAGCGGGAGGGCATCAACCTCACCGTCGCCGACAAGCTGGCCATCGCCCGGCATCTGGACGAGTTCGGCGTGGGTTTCATCGAGGGCGGCTGGCCCGGCGCCAACCCCAGGGACACCGAGTTCTTCGCCCGCGCCCAGCAGGAGATCGACTTCCAGCACGCCCAGCTGGTCGCCTTCGGCGCCACCCGCCGGGCCGGCGGCAAGGCGTCCGAGGACCCGCAGGTCAACGCGCTCCTGGCGTCCGGCGCCCCGGTGATCACACTCGTCGCCAAGTCCCACGACCGCCATGTCGAGCTCGCCCTGCGCACCACCCTGGACGAGAACCTGGAGATGGTCCGCGACACGGTGTCGTACCTCCGTGAACAGGGCCGCCGGGTCTTCGTCGACTGCGAGCACTTCTTCGACGGCTACCGCGCCAACCCCGAGTACGCGAAGTCCGTCGTCCGTACGGCCTCTCAGGCCGGCGCCGACGTCGTGATCCTCTGCGACACCAACGGCGGCATGCTCCCCGCCCAGGTCCAGGCCGTCGTCTCCACCGTCCTCGCCGACACCGGCGCCCGGCTCGGCATCCACGCCCAGGACGACACCGGCTGCGCGGTGGCCAACACCCTCGCCGCCGTCGACGCGGGCGCGACCCACGTCCAGTGCACGGCCAACGGCTACGGCGAGCGCGTCGGCAACGCCAACCTCTTCCCGGTCGTCGCCGCCCTGGAACTGAAGTACGGCAAGAAGGTCCTCCCCGAGGGCCACCTGCGCGAAATGACCCGCATCAGCCACGCCATCGCGGAGGTCGTGAACCTCACCCCCTCCACCCACCAGCCCTACGTCGGCGTCTCCGCCTTCGCGCACAAGGCCGGACTGCACGCCTCCGCGATCAAGGTCGACCCGGACCTGTACCAGCACATCGACCCCGAGCAGGTCGGCAACACCATGCGGATGCTGGTCTCCGACATGGCCGGCCGCGCCTCCGTCGAACTGAAGGGCAAGGAGCTCGGCATCGACCTCGGCGGCGACCGCGAACTGGTCGGCCGGGTGGTCGAGCGCGTCAAGGAACGCGAGCTCAAGGGCTACACCTACGAGGCGGCGGACGCCTCGTTCGAACTCCTCCTGCGCGCCGAGGTCGAGGGCAAGCCCCTCAGCTACTTCCAGGTCGAGTCCTGGCGCGCGATCGTGGAGGACCGCCCCGACGGCAGCCACGCCAACGAGGCCACGGTCAAGCTCTTCGCCAAGGGCGAGCGCATCGTCGCCACGGCCGAGGGCAACGGCCCGGTCAACGCCCTCGACCGCGCCCTCCGAGTCGCCCTGGAGAAGATCTACCCCCAGCTCGCCAAGCTGGAGCTCGTCGACTACAAGGTCCGCATCCTGGAGGGCGTCCACGGCACCCAGTCCACGACCCGCGTCCTGATCTCCACGTCCGACGGCGCCGGCGAGTGGTCCACGGTGGGCGTCGCCGAGAACGTCATCGCCGCGTCCTGGCAGGCCCTGGAGGACGCCTACACCTACGGCCTGCTGCGGGCCGGGGTGACGCCGGCCGAGTAGGCGCACGGCGGCCCGGCGTCGGCGCTGGTCCGGGGGTGGGCGCGCAGCCCGGCGCGACGGAGTGCCGCCGCGCCCACCCGAGCGAAGACGGACCGGCACGGTGTGCGGTGCATGGGGCGCGTACCCCCAACGGCCTGCAGTCGCGTACGGCGGAAAGGGGACGTGCCGGAGGGTGTCCGCCCGCAGTGGCCGGCGTCAAGAAACAGCACCTCCTGGCCCACGCCGGCCGCCGGTCCGAGGACGGACACCCCCCGGCGCGGCCCCGCCCCACAGCGCACCCGCAGGCGCTACGCACGCCCCCACCGAACACGAGCAGGCCGCCGCAGGCATCCGCACCCGCACCCCGCGCTACTGCAGACGCCACTTCTGGTTGGCGGCGCCCGTGCAACTCCAGATCTGCGCACGAGCCCCGTTCGCCGAGGAGTTGTCCGTCACGTCGAGGCACTTGTCGGCGGCCCGATTGACCAGGTCACTCGTCGTGGCGTTGTACGACCACTGCTGCGCACCCGTGCCGTTGCAGTCGTACAGCTGCACCTTCGCCCCGTCCGCCGTGGAGCCGGACGCCACATCCAGGCACTTGCCCAGCGCCCGCACCGACCCGTCCCCCTGCACGGTCCACCGCTGAGCGGACGTACCGTTGCAGTCGTAGAGCTGCACAGCAGCCCCGTTGCCCGCCGAACCACCCGCCACATCAAGGCACTTGCCCGCGAGACCCACGAACGCGCCCGACCGCGACGGCCCGTCGGCCTGGGCCCCGGACCACGTGAAGGTCGCCGACGTCTTGCCCGGCAGCGAGTAAGTGGCGTGCTGTGAACCCCAGTTGATGGTCACCGTCCTCGCGGACGAGGCGTCGTTGTAGGCGATCAGCGCCTTCGACCCATCAGGGTTCCGCCACGCCACGTTCGGCACGGACGACGACGCCGTGGACGCGATGCGCTGCGCACCCGGCCGTACGAACTTCGTCAGATGGCCCATCGTGTAGTACTCGACCGTGTAGTCGACCTGCCCGTGCCGGGAGTCCCCGTTGTGCACGGTGACCAACCCGTCGCAGGTCCCGCAGCCACCGTTGTGCGGCCCCCGGTTCTGGTCCACCGCCAGCGACCACTTCGTCACCGACTTCGCCCAGTTCCGGGTGTAGTCGATGATGTTGTTCATGTCCTCGCGCTGCTGATTGGCGATCCAGGTGCCCCCCGAGTGCTCGGTGCCGAAGGCGTCCAGCTGCGGGTACCGGTCGTGCACCTGCGTCTGCTTGGCCACGTCGCCGCCGTAGCCGTGCCAGGCGACCCCGCCGAAGTTCGGATGGTCGCGCACCGCCGCGTCATCCACGGTCTGGGCGGCGTAGGCGTCGTAGGTGTCCCAGTTCCAGTCGTGCGCCAGCACCTTGGTGGACAGCCCGGCCGCCTGGAGCTTGGGCAGCAGCTCGTTCTTGGTGAAGTACGCGAGGCCGCTCGCGTTCCAGCTCATCGACGGATAGCCCGCGCAACAGGTCGGCTCGTTCTGCGCGCTGACATAGGCGATCGGGACGCCCTGGGCCTGATAGGCCTGCGCGTACTTCACGAAGTACGAGGCGTACGCCCCGTAGTACTCCGCCTTCAGCCAGCCGCCGTTGAGCTGCCCGTTGTCCTTCATCCAGGCGGGAGCCGTCCATGGCGAGGCCATCACGGTGAGCTGCGGGTTGAGCTGACGCGCCTGCTTGGTCAGCGGCACGACGTCCTCCAGATCATGTGCGATCGAGAACTCCGACAGATCCGGATCACTCTGCCCGCCCGGCACGTCGTCGTACGTGTAGCCGAAGCGGGCGAGGTCCGACCCGCCCATGGGGTTGCGCAGGAACGACAGCCCGATGCCCTCCGTCGGGGAGAACAGCTTGCGCATCGTGTCGTCCTTCGTGGCCTGCGACAGCGCACCGCTGCCGTCCATCAGCCAGGCCGCGGTGTCCGTGAAGGACGCGCCGCCGCCGGTGAAGGACTGGTAGCGGGTGTTCTCGTCGACGGTGATGTTCTCGCCGCTGCCGCCGGAGCCCGCCTGGAAGGCGAACGGGGTCTGCGGCTGGAGCCCGCGGACCACATGGCGTCCGCCGGAGTCGTCCGTCGTGGTGAGCCAGACGGTGACCTGTTCGCCCGCCGCCTGCGCGGGTGCGGCCGCCGTGAAACCGACCGCTGTGAGACCGGCCGTGGTGAGGAGCCCGGCGAGGAGCAGCCCGAGCGTCCGAGTGGATCTCCTCATGGAGCGCAGCCCTTCTGGATGTGGGGATGGGGGGCCGTGCGAGGCGTGAGTAAATGACGGGTTCGTACGGGCGTCAAGGGGTCTCGCGTTCATTAGCCGAAGCGACAACCCTCAGGATCCGGCCGGGAGTTGAGTGCGTACCGGTCCTGACGTGAAGCCTTGACGCCGACTGGCGCCGCCAGTTAACTCAAGGCGTGAGGTAAGTCATAAGTGGACTGCCGAGAGTCGAGGGACGCACCATGCGCAGAACCGCCCGGCCTGCCTCCGTGCCCGCCTCCGCCGCACTCCTCGCCACCCTGCCCCGGCTCACCGAGCTCTGGACGAGCTCTTTCACCGACGACTTCAGCGGCTGGAAACAGAATGAGCTGTCGTGCACTGCCTTCACTTGTCGCACGAACTACCAGCGCGGCGGGGGGCGAAAGCCGGAGCGACGCACATGGGCCGCACGCTCGTCACGAGGGCCCGCCCGGGGACGGGGCGGGGTGTCGCAGGGCCGGCGCCGACCCGATGGGGAAGCCACCCACCTGGCCCCCACCTGGCACTCACCAGGCATTCACCTGAATCCGCTCACCTGAATCCGCTCACCGGGACCGGCGCCTTTGCCCGCCTCATCAGGTAGCGTCGAGGGTATGAGGACTCCGCTCTTCCGGGGCCTCATGCGCTCGCTGATCGTGCCGGTCGCCGCGGCAGCCGCGGTGCTCACGGCCGGCGCGCCCGGCGCACATGCGGCCACCGACCTTTCCCAGGTCGCCGAGGCACTGCGGGACGGCCCCGTGTACGTGGCCCCCGCGGCCTCGGACCAGCTGTCGTCGGCGGACGCCGAAGCACTCGCCGACAAGATCGAGGACGCCGACAAGCCGGTGTTCGTGGCCGTACTGCCTGCCGATCAGCCCACCGAGAACCTCCTGCTGAACCTCCGTACCGAGACCGGTGTCACGGGCCTGTACGGCGTCCGCGTGGGCGACCGGTTCGACGCGGCGGCCGACGCCTCCGTGATGTCCGGGCGGGCGGTGGACAACCTGGTCGCGTCGGTGCGGGGCGCCGGTGACGCCAAGGCGCAGCTGAACGACTTCGTCGACGCGGCGCTGCTCAACGTGCGCGGCACGGCACCCGCGAGCTGGAGCGACGGCGGCGGCGAGGGTGTGGACGTCGGCGGTCTGGTCGCCGTCGGCGCGGTGCTGGTCGCGGGCGGCGCTGGCGCGTACGCGCTGATCCGGCGCAACCGGCGGCGCCACGAGGCGGAGCAGCGGGCGGCGCTGGAGAAGTTGCGGGTGGTCGTCGACGAGGACATCACCGCGTTCGGCGAGGAACTGGACCGCCTGGACTTCCACCCGGCCGAGGCCGGTGCCGACGACGCGATGCGGGCGGACTACGAACGCTCGCTGGACGCCTACGACCAGGCGAAACGGCTCATGGACGGGGCCGCCAAACCGGAGGACGTCAAGGCGGTCACCCAAGCCCTGGCGGACGGCCGCTTCTCCCTCACCCAGCTGGCCGCCCGCCGGGAGCACCGGCCGCTCCCGGAACGCCGGCCGCCCTGCTTCTTCGACCCGCGTCACGGCACCGCGGTCGCCGACGAGACCTGGACCCCACCCGGCGGCACCGCCCGCGAGGTCCCCGTCTGCGCGGCCGACCGCACCCGTCTGTCCGAGGGTCGCGACCCCGTGATCCGCGAGGTCGACACCGAACACGGCCGCCGCCCGTACTGGGACGCCGGCCCCGCCTACGGCCCCTGGGCAGGCGGCTACTTCGGCGGCGGCCTCCTCCCCGGCCTCCTCATCGGCACGATGCTGGGCAGCATGATGTCCGCGCCCGCCTATGCGGCTGACTACGGGGCCGGGTACGGGTACGGCGGCGGGGGCTATGAGGGCGGTGACGTGTCCGGGGCGGACTTCGACGCCGGGGACTTCGGGGGCGGGTTCGGGGGCGGGGACTTCGGCGGGGGCGGGTTCGACGGCGGAGGGTTCTGACGGCGGACGGCGCGGTGGCCCGTGCATCGGGTCCGGGTGACAGTCGCGTATTGCGTAGCCGTAGCCGTAGCTGGTGGCTGGTAGCCAGTAGGGGAAACCAGCGGGCCCGGCGTCCGAAGACACCGGGCCCGTGGTTGTGGCAGGTCAGAATGCGGCAGGTCAGAGTGAGGACGCCGCCGAGGCGATCGCGGAGGCGAAGGTCGAGACCTCGGTGTAGACGCCGGGGGCGTTCGGGCGGGCGCAGCCTATGCCCCAGCTGACGATGCCGACCTGGATCCAGGCGTTGTTGGCGTCGCGGCGGAACATCGGGCCACCGGAGTCGCCCTGGCAGGTGTCGACGCCGCCCGAGGGGAGGCCGGCACAGATCTCCTCGTTCGCGATGAGGCCGCTGTAGCCGCTATAGGAACGGCACTGGGCGTCACTGACGAACGGCACGTTGGCTTTGAGCATGTAGCGCTGCTGACCGCCGCCCTCGGTGGCCGCGCCCCAGCCGGCGACCGTGAAGGTGCCGGTGTTGTACTGCGTGGTCGTCGCGATCTTCAGCGTCGGGAGGTTGATCGGCTGGGCGAGCTTGATGAGCGCCCAGTCCTTGCCGTTGCCGTTGTAGCCGGGTGCCTGCAGCACCTTGGTGGAACGGACCTGGACACGGCCGCTGGAGGACTGGAGGTCCACGACACCGGCGGTGGCCGTGATGCTCGTGTTGTTCCCGGAGCCACTCACACAGTGCGCGGCGGTGAGCACGATCTGCTGGGTGTAGAGCGCGCCGCCACAGCCCATGGAGAGCCGGACCATGAACGGGAACTCGCCCTGCGCGGCACGGGTCCCGCCGACGACGGGCTGCGGGGCGGCCTGCGCGGCCGAGACGGGCTGAAGGCTGGCGATCGCGAGAGCGGCGGCGCCGATGGCCGCGCATCTCTTGAGTGCGGTGATGAGCTTCTTCAACGTGATGCCTTCCGTGGGGGGTTGGACATACGAACGTGGAGAGGCGCTGGAATGTCAGGGGCATGCCAGCAGGGGGAGTGAGCTTCTGGTGGCATGCGCCGGTCAAAGTTGTTGCTGGATTATGAGAACCCCGCGCACGCGAGGACAAGGGGCCAATTCCGGCCACGCCGCTCCCGGCCCCCTGGGGCCCGCCCTATAGGACAGTTACCGTCCTATAGGGCCCCTACGGTGACCCCATGACCCCCTCCGACGGCACAGCCCCCCGCGCCTTCGAATCGGCCGCCGCACTGGACGCCTGGCTGACCACCCACTCCGCCCCCGGAGACGAGTACCGCCTGCGGGGTGGCCTCTGGATCAAGGTCGCCAAAAAGGGCTCCGGCACGCCCTCCGTCACCGCCGCCGAGGTCAACGACGTGGCCCTCTGCCACGGCTGGATCACCGGTCAGCGCAAGGGGCTCGACGCCACGCACTACCTGCAGCGGATCACCCCGCGACGGCCGGGCAGCCTCTGGTCGATGGTCAACGTCCGGCGGGTCGAGGAGCTGGCGGCCGCCGGACGGATGCGGCCCGCCGGACTCGCGGAAGTGGCCGGCGCGAAGGCGGACGGCAGGTGGACGGCGGCGTACGAGTCGCAGCGCAACGCCACCGTCCCCGAGGACCTCGCGGCCGCGCTGGAGCGGAACCCCCGGGCCAAGGCCGTCTTCGAGGGGCTCGGCAGGACGGATCAGTACCTCGTCATGCTCGGCGTCCTCCGCGCCCGCACTCCGCAGAGCCGGGCGGCGCACGCGGGGGCAGCCGTCGCGAGGCTGGAAGAGCGGCGGTCCTGAGGCACGCCGGGACGCCGGGAACGGCAGGGGGGGGGGGGGGTGTTGTGTCACTCAACCACACCAGG
>NZ_JBHYJA010000002.1:197149-219416 GCF_042740355.1 Streptomyces sp. NPDC059010 | reverse complement strand
GCGCGTGTGGTCTGGGGGGCGGCGCCCGCGGCCGGGCGGCGCCCCCGGCGCGGCTGTGCGCTCCCACTCACCCCCCCCCCCCCCCCCTGCCGTGGTCGAACTGCCGGAACCGTGCGTCACGCGTTCCTGATCGCCGAAATGTCGAAGTTCAGCTTGATCTTGTCGGAGACCAGCACCCCGCCCGTCTCCAGCGCGGCGTTCCAGGTCAGCCCCCACTCCGACCGCAGCAGCTCCGCCTTGCCCTCGAAGCCGACGCGCTCGTTGCCGAACGGGTCCTTCGCGGCGCCGTTGAACTCCAGGTCGATGGTGAGCGGCTTGGTGGTGCCGAGGATCGTGAGGTCGCCGGTGATGCGGTAGTCGTCGCCGCCGAGGGACTCGGCCGAGGTCGAGCGGAAGGTCATCGTCGGGAACTCCTCCGCCTTGAAGAAGTCCGCGCTCTTGAGGTGCCCGTCGCGGTCCGCGGAGCCGGTGTCGATGCTGTCCATCTTGACGTCGATGGACGCCGTGGACGCCGACGGGTCGCCGCCGTCCAGCTGCAGCGAGCCGCTGAAGTCGAGGAACTTGCCCTTGACGTTGGTGACCATGGCGTGGCGAACGGTGAAGCCGATCGTGGAGTGGGCCGTGTCGATCGTGTACTCACCGGTCAGGGCGGAGAGGTCGAGGTTCGCCATGACGTGCTCCTTCGAGTGATGTCGAACTGATGTCGAATGATGTCGAAAAGGGATACCGACATGCTGATGTTGAATCTTGAACTACATCAACGCGACCGACCTTAGGGCTATTCCGTTCACGTTTCAACATCATCCGCAAAGTGTTGGCGCGATTACTCTGAGGTGGTAGATGCCCAGGGCATGAACCCCCAGCGAAGAGCACCCATGGGACCCACTCGCCGAGCCGTCTTACTCGCGACGGCGCTCATGGCCACGGCCGCGGCCACACCCGCGCCCGCCGCCCGCGCCGCCGGCGCCGACCCCTACGCCGCCCTCCGCCACCGCTGGCTCGACATCGCCCTCGGCACCGGCTACGACCCCGCCGCACAGCCGTACGCCCCCCGCCTCGCCGAGACCGGCACCCTCGCCCGCGGCTTCCGGGCCACCATGGCGCCCGCCCCCGCCTCCCTCTGGCCCGACCACCCCTACGACCCGCCGGCCGGCATCACCCAGAGCTACAGCCGTCTGTGGACCATGACCCAGGCCTACGTCCAGCAGGGCACCGGATCCACCGCCGACCCCGCCCTCCTCGCCGGCGTCCTGCGCGGCCTCGACCACCTCTCCGCCACCGTCTACAACCCCTCCACCACCCGCTACGGCAACTGGTGGGAATGGCAGATCGGCAGCCCCCGCCTGCTGATGGACATCACGGCCACCCTGTACGACGACCTCACCGACGCCCGCGTCATAGCCGCCTGTGCGGCCGTCGACCACTTCATCCCGGACGTCATGCTCAGCGACTACTCCGGCACCTCCACCGGCGCCAACCGCGTCGACCTGTGCCGCAGCGTCGCCCTGCGCGGCATCCTCGGCCGCACCCCGGCGAAGATCGCGCTCGCCAGGGACGCGCTCTCCCCGGTCTTCCCGTACGTCACCAAGGGCGACGGCCTCTACGCCGACGGCTCCTTCGTCCAGCACACCTGGGTCGCCTACTCCGGCACCTACGGACAGGTCCTCCTCGACGGCCTCGGCCGCCTCTTCGCCCTGCTGGCCGGATCCGAGTGGGAGGTGACCGACCCGCACCGGCAGATCGTCCTCGACAGCGTCGAGCGCGCCTACGCGCCCCTCATCCACGACGGGCTGGTGATGGACGGCGTCAACGGCCGTGCCATCAGCCGCGGTTACCTCAAGAGCGACGAGCGTCAGGTGATGCGGAGCGACCACTACCACGGGCAGGCGATCATCGCCGCCGTCGCCCTGCTCGCGGGCGGGGCGAGCGCGGCGGAACGCGAGCGCTGGTACGGCCGTATCAAGGGATGGATCGAACGGGACACCTTCACACCGATCTTGACGGCACGTCAGTTCGGTGTCGCCGACCTCGCCCGGCTGCACACCGTCGCCGAGTCGCCGGTCCCGGCCGCACCCGAACCCGTCGGCCACCACCTCTTCGCCGCCATGGACCGGGCCGTCCACCGCCGCCCGGGCTTCGTCGCGAACATCGCCATGGCCAGTGACCGTATCGCCCACTACGAGTGCGGCAACGGCGAGAACCCGCGCGGCTGGCACACCGGCGCCGGAATGCTCTCCTGGTGGGCCGACGGACACGGAGACCAGTACACGGACTGGTACTGGCCGACCGTCGACTGGTACCGCCTCCCCGGCACCACCGTCTCCACCCGCCGCCTCCCCGACAGGGCGGGCGGCGAGTGGGGCGAGCCCAAGCCCGCCGTGCGGTGGGTCGGGGGGACGACCGACGGCGAGTACGCGGCGATCGGGCAGCACCTGAAGGGGCTGGGGTCGACGCTCGAAGCCCGTAAGTCGTGGTTCTGCGTCGCGGACGCCGTGATCTGCCTCGGCGCCGGGATCAGCTGCACCGACGCGGTCCCCGTCGAGACCGTCGTCGACAACCGCAACCTGGGGGAGGGCGGTGACCAGGCCTTCGTACGCGGCCGGGGCTGGGCCCATCTGGAGGGCCACGGCGGCTGGGTGGTGCCGTACGGCGATCTGCGCACCCTGCGCGAGGACCGCACCGGCGCCTGGTCCGACATCAACACCGGCAGTACGACGGAGCACCGCACCCGCCGCTGGCAGACCCTGTGGCTGGACCACGGCACGGACCCGGCGGACGCGACCTACGTCTACCTGCTCATGCCCGGCGCCGAACGGGACGCGGTGGCGGCACGGGCCGCGCACGGGGCCCGCTGGCTGTCGGTCCTCGCCAATGACCGCGGATGCCAGGCCGTACGCGTGCCCTCCCTGGGGCTGACGGCCGCCAACTTCTGGCAGCGAGGTACGGCGGGCCCGCTCACCGCCTCCGCCGGGGCGAGCGTGCTGCTCCGCGGCCGGGGCCGTACCGCTACCCTCTGCGTGAGCGAGCCGCCGCGCACGGGGGAGCCGCTGGAGATCACCTGGGACCGTCCCGTACGACGGATCCTGCGGGCCGACGACTCGGTCGAGGTCCTCGCGACAGGGCGCCGACTGAGGGTCCGTGTCACTCCGGGGATGGTATGCGCGACCCACCTGTGTGAGGTGGCTCTCGGCTGATGCCTTTGTGTGACCCCAACAACGCGCACGCCCTCTGAGCAGTCGGAAGGGCTGCATGCCGTCATGGTTCTGTTCAGTGGCACCAGGAAATGGCTCCGGAGACTGTACGGAGTCAACGGCTCGCTTTCCTTGGTGTCCTTCGTAAGGTCACTACATGACCGTTTTGGAAGAGGCACCGGGTGAGCCGATCGACGCGCGCGGACGGACCGCCGAGCTGCACGAGATCCGTGCGCAGGCGCTGGCCGGCCCGAGCGAGAAGGCGACCGCGGCGCAGCACGCCAAGGGCAAGCTGACCGCCCGTGAGCGGATCGAGCTGCTGCTGGACCCGGGGTCCTTCCGGGAGGTCGAGCAGCTGCGCCGGCACCGGGCGGTCGGTTTCGGCCTGGAGGCCAAGAAGCCGTACACCGACGGTGTCATCACCGGCTGGGGCACGGTGGAGGGCCGTACGGTCTTCGTCTACGCCCACGACTTCCGGATCTTCGGCGGCGCGCTGGGCGAGGCCCATGCCACGAAGATCCACAAGATCATGGACATGGCCATCGCGGCCGGTGCCCCGCTGGTCTCGCTGAACGACGGCGCCGGTGCCCGTATCCAGGAGGGCGTCTCGGCCCTCGCCGGGTACGGCGGCATCTTCCAGCGCAACACCAAGGCGTCCGGCGTCATCCCGCAGATCAGCGTCATGCTCGGCCCGTGCGCGGGCGGCGCGGCGTACAGCCCCGCCCTGACGGACTTCGTCTTCATGGTCCGCGAGACGTCCCAGATGTTCATCACCGGCCCGGACGTGGTCAAGGCGGTCACCGGCGAGGAGATCACCCAGAACGGCCTGGGCGGCGCGGACGTGCACGCCGAGACCTCCGGCGTCTGCCACTTCGCGTACGACGACGAGGAGACGTGCATCGCGGAGGTCCGCTACCTCCTGTCCCTCCTCCCGCAGAACAACCGCGAGAACCCGCCCCGGGCCGAGTCCTCGGACGCGCCCGACCGTCGCAGCGAGGTACTGCTCGACCTGGTCCCGGCGGACGGCAACCGGCCGTACGACATGGCCAAGGTCATCGAGGAGATCGTCGACGACGGCGAGTACCTGGAGGTCCACGAGCGCTGGGCGCGGAACATCATCTGCGCGCTGGCCCGGCTCGACGGCCAGGTCGTGGGCATCGTGGCCAACCAGCCGCAGTCCCTCGCCGGCGTCCTGGACATCGAGGCGTCGGAAAAAGCTGCGCGCTTTGTCCAGATGTGTGACGCTTTTAACATCCCGATCGTCACTTTCCTGGACGTCCCCGGGTTCCTCCCCGGTGTCGACCAGGAACACGGCGGCATCATCAGGCACGGCGCGAAGCTCCTCTACGCCTACTGCAACGCGACCGTGCCGCGGATCTCGCTGATCCTGCGCAAGGCGTACGGAGGTGCGTACATCGTCATGGACAGCCAGTCCATCGGCGCCGACCTCACCTATGCCTGGCCGACCAACGAGATCGCCGTGATGGGCGCGGAGGGTGCGGCCAACGTCATCTTCCGCCGGCAGATCGCCGAGGCCGAGGACCCCGAGGCCATGCGGGCCCGCATGGTCAAGGAGTACAAGTCCGAGCTCATGCACCCCTACTACGCGGCCGAGCGTGGCCTGGTGGACGACGTGATCGACCCCGCGGAGACCCGTGAGGTGCTCGTCCGGTCCCTGGCGATGCTCCAGACCAAGCACGCCGACCTGCCGTCCCGCAAGCACGGCAACCCCCCGCAGTAACCCAGCGGACCCTCCGCGATACCCCAGCGGAAACCTCTCTCACGGAGACTGACACCCATGAACCTCCCTGATATTCGCGTCGAGAAGGGCCACGCCGAGCCCGAGGAAGTCGCGGCCATCACGGCGATCCTCCTGGCCCGCGCCGCCGCCCAGCCGTCCGACCCGGCCCCGGCCCACCGCGGCCGCCCGAAGGCGGGCTGGCGCCGCCTGGAGCGCGAGCCGGGCTTCCGGGCGCCGCACAGCTGGCGCTGAGCTTTTGAGTGTGGCTACGGCCCCGTTCTTCCCGCTGGGGAGGGCGGGGCCGTGGCATGCCATCAGCGGATCAGGACGTCCACGCAGGGGAAGTCCAGGGCGGCTGGGTCCTCGGGCAGGGTGCAGTTGTACAGGGTCATGCGAGTCAGGTTCGGCGGGAACGACGGCTGCTGGGTCGACCAGGCGGTCACGTCGGCGTCGTGCAGGACCAAGCGGGCGAGCCGGGGCATCTGGAAGACAGGCTGCAGGTTGGCCGACGGGAGGAATCCCGTAGGCGCCAGGGCCAGGTGGGTGACCCACTGCTGGTTGGCGAGGAAAGCCAAGTCGGTATCCGTCCTCACCCCCAGCAGCGAGAGCATCGACGTCGTTGGCCCGAGACGCAGACCGTCGAGGCTCGGTGTTCCTCCTACATTCAGGTAGACGTCTTTCAGCTTCGGAAGCTCACCCAGGCCTTCGAGCTGCTTGAACGTCGGGCTGCCCAGCACGGCGAGCATCGAGAGAGTGGGCTGCACCCGGAGCCGGGTCAGGTCTGTGACCTCGGGCGGCCTGAAGATCACGAGAAACCGCAGGGGCGGCAGTTCGCCCAATGTCGCCAGGTCCGCGAAGGGATACTGGATCGTCAGCGTGTTGACGGACGCCAGTCGGCGGACCGCGTCCCACTGGCCGGAGTGCGTGAGCTTGACGACGCGGCCCGCGAGCGGGACGTGGGCCAAGACCTCATCCGCGTAGGCATCCGCGTCGAAGTAGCCCCAGGCGCCGGCGAGTGCGGATATGACTGGACCGCGCTCGTCCCCGACGTATCCCGCCAGCAGCCCCAGAGCCTCCTCGCCCCCGATCAACGCCACTGTCCGCACTGTCTGTACGGCGGCCTTCTCGGTCAGCTCACCCAGCGTCCGGGGCATCCTGCGCAGCAGACTCGTCCCCACCGCCGCCAACGCCGGCGGATCCGTCGGCCGCCGTGCGGGCAGCAACGCGTCCACCGCCGAGTCCAGTCGTTCCGCCAATCCCTCGGAGACCTCCGGAACCGTTTCCTGGCAAGCCGCCGCCAGCAGTCGCAACTTCCGGGCGTGCTGGGGTTCCTCCCGTGCGCGGTCCAGGATTCCGCCCAGCAACTCCTCCCGCTGCGGCCGGTTCGCATGCCCCGCCGCCATGATGATCGTCTCGCGCCAGATGTCCAGGTGGGCCCGCCCCACCAGGTTCCCGATGCGGTCCTCCTCCGTCGCCTCCTCGGCGGCCAGGTACTCCTGGAAGGTGCGGTGCACGAAGTCCAGGCGCCCCATGGCGGGGGAGCGCAGTACGCCCGAGCGCCCCCGCAGCTGGCCAAGGACCCGCACCCCGTCCTGTTCCTCCAGGTGCCGCATCCCCGCCAGCTTCCGCCCCACATACCGCCCCGCCTGCTCCAGCGAGATCTCACTGCGGTTGTTGTCCGACAGCCGCCACGCCAGATCCCGCAGCAGCACCAGCTTGTCCCCGAGGCTCAGCCGACTGTCCACGGCGCTGGGGACACTGCGGTGCGCGTCCCGCTCATGGACCAGCGTGTGCAGGGCGTTGCGGTACAACTCCATCCGGTCGCGCGGGAGTTGACTGCCCTGGCTCAGATGCATCGCGCACAGCATCGACGCCAGCAGCGGCGTCCCCGCCAGCGACTGCAGATGCGGCCGGTCCTTCAGGCTGTTCAGCAACGACTGCTCGTACTGCGGCAGTTCCTCCACCGCACACGGCAGCTCCTCACCCAGCTCCCGCACCGCCTGATGCCACTGCCGTACGAACGCCGCCAGATCGGGCGGCGTCATCCGGTCCAGGTGCAGTGCCGTGAACTCCTCGCCGCGCAGCCAGTCGGCACCGGCCGCGGCCGGCCGGGACGTGACGACCACCCGCACATCCCCGTACGCCGCGAGAAGCCTCCGCAGCCACTCCCGTACGGCACGACGCTCACCGTCCAGCAGCTCGTCCACGCCGTCGATCAGCAGCAACGCCCGGCCCCCGGCCAACTGCCGCTCGACCCACGCCCTCGGCATGACCCCGGTGATATGTCCGGCCACCGAGTCCAGCATCGCCTCCGGCACCGGCAACGCCCGCCCGCTGTACTCCCGCAGCTTCACGAACACCGGCGTCAGACCGTTCCAGCCCGCCAGCTCCCCGGTGAACGCGCCCCGCGCCGCCGTGATCGCCAGCCACCGCAGCAGCGTCGTCTTGCCGGAGCCGGCCTCACCGCGCAGCAGCACCCGCGTGGCACCGCCCAGAGCGGCCTCCACCCGCATCCCCGCGGCCTCGCCCCGGCCCCCGTCCTCCCAGTCGCTCATATCGGGCCGCAGGAGCGGCAGAGAGCGCCCCTTGAGCCCTCCCACGCGGCCCCGTACTCCGTCGTCCCCCGAAGCCCGCAGACTCACATACGCCACCGACAACCGCGCCCGCGCCGCAGCCCGGTCCGACGTACGCCGGAACAGCTCCACCTCGTCCAGCGACGCGCTCACCAGCTCCAGATACCGCCGCCGGAACTCCCCGTCCCGGTCCGTCCCCTCCGGGGCGAACAGCGACCGGTCCGGCAGCCGCTCCAGTACCCGGGCGATCTCGGCGCCCAGTGACGTCGTCCGCGCCAGCACTTCCGCCAGTGCCCGCTCCTCGAAGACCGGCAGACCCCGCACGATCCGTACGTAGTACTCACAGCACTCGGCGAGAAGCACCTCGTACAGTCGTGTTTCGGCCTCGCTCAGCCCCACCGGGACCCGCACGGAACCAGCCACCCGGCGCACCACCTCCGCCGGATTCACGTCCGCCGCGAGCAGCGCCTCGTCCGACAGGTCCGCCTGCGCGAAGGTGTCGCAGACCCCGTCGGCCACCGCCTGCCGGCCGCCCTCGTCCAGTCCGCGGAACTCCCGCTCCAGAAACGGCGCCAGCCGGTCGAACACCGCGTCCGCGATCTCCTCGAACTGCCGCTGCACGCTGCGCTGCAACCGCAGCCCGGACACCCGCAGCCGCACCAACTCGGCCATCGGCAACCGGCGTTCCTGCTCCCGCCGCTTCCCGCCGAGCCACGCCTGGGCCGCCGCCCGCGCCACGGTCGTCCCCAGCCGTAATGCGGCCGCCTCCGCGCTCATCCCCGCACCCCTCCCGTACCCCTCCCGGAAACGACTTACGGCCCCCATCCCTCCCACAGGAGGAACGGGGGCCGCAAGTGAAACGTGCCGAAGAGCGAAGCTGCTAGCGCAGACGTGCCATCAGGGCGTGCTCGACCAGCGTGATCAGCGCCGACTTCGCGTCCGCGCGGTGGCGGGCGTCGGTCGTGATGATCGGGGTGTCCGGACCGATCTGGAGAGCCTCGCGGACCTCGTCCGGGTTGTACGGCTGGTTGCCGTCGAAGCCGTTGAGGGCGATCACGAAGGGGAGACCCGAGTTCTCGAAGTAGTCGACCGCGGGGAAGCAGTCGGCGAGACGACGGGTGTCCACCAGGACGATCGCGCCGATCGCGCCGCGGACCAGGTCGTCCCACATGAACCAGAAGCGGTCCTGACCGGGGGTGCCGAACAGGTACAGGATCAGATCCTGGTCCAGGGTGATGCGGCCGAAGTCCATGGCGACCGTCGTGGTCGTCTTGTCTCCGGTGTGGGTGAGGTCGTCGATGCCCGCCGAAGCGGAAGTCATCACGGCCTCTGTGCGCAGCGGGTTGATCTCCGAGACGGCGCCGACGAACGTGGTCTTGCCCACGCCGAAGCCGCCCGCCACCACGATCTTCGCGGAGGTGGTGGAGCGGGAAGGACCGCCGCTAGAGCTTGCGAAGTCCACTGAGCACCCTTTCGAGCAGTGTCACGTCTGGCTGGCCGCCGGCGTTCTCGTCGCCGCCGGGCTGATGGATGGCGACCAGGCCCGCCTCCGCCAAGTCGGCGACGAGGATCCTGGCCACGCCGAGAGGGATCGTGAGCAGAGCCGAGATCTCGGCTACCGACTTGATCTCACGGCAGAGGTTGCAGATCCGCTGATGCTCGGGCAGCTGGCCCTGCATCTGGTGCGGCTGCGCGGTGGTGTGCACCAGCGCCTCGATGGCGAGCTGGTAACGCGGGCGCGTCCGGCCGCCGGTCATGGCGTACGGGCGCACCAGGGGGTTGTTCGACGACCCGGCGGGCGCCGGCTCAGGGGCGCGTCGTTGCGGCTGCACCGGCTGGATGCGCGGTGCCGGCGGCTGGTCGTACGGCGAGGGCCCGGGGCCCTGCGGGGCGTACGGCTGCCGCTGGCTCGGTGTGGAGGGGAAGTTGTAACGGTTCGGGTTCTGGGAACCGCCGTGCTGGCCCTGGCCGGGACCGTACGACCAATTACCCGACGATGAACCGCCTGGGGGTGTTGCCACTCTCTCTCCTCCTCCGACTGTGCTTGGCACCCATCATGTGGAGCCGCGTCCCGAAACCTTACGGCCACGGGACGCCAAAACGCACCGACTGTCTGTTAGTTGAGCAGGCTGCCCTGGAGCTCGGCACGCAGATCCGGCGTGAGGACCGTACCGGCACGGTCGACCAGAAGCGCCATCTCGTACCCAATGAGGCCGATGTCCGCCTCGGGATGTGCGAGGACCGCGAGCGACGAACCGTCGGAGATGGACATGATGAACAGGAATCCCCGCTCCATCTCCACAACCGTCTGGTTAACGCTGCCACCCTCGAAGATGCGGGAGGCGCCTGCCGTCAGAGACGTCAGACCGGAGGCGACGGCCGCGAGCTGGTCGGCGCGGTCGCGCGGAAAGCCTTCGGACATCGCCAGAAGGAGTCCGTCGGCGGAGACCACCACCGTGTGCGACACCCCGGGGGTGTTGTCCACGAAATTGGTGATCAACCAGTTCAGGTTCTGTGCCGCCTGGCTCATCGGGCTCACACTAACGCTCCTGGTTGTAGGTGCTGTCAGGACCGAAGCCCTGGCCGTTCGTTTCACTTCCCGCACTGCGACCCCGCTGGACACCACGGCGCAGGTTGCTCAGCCTGCCCCGGACGTCCTCGGGAGCGCGGGAGACCTGTGGGCCGCCCTGTGGGGTGGCTGCGGCGGCTCCCTCGACCAGGTTGGCCTTGGGTACCCGCCGCGGCAGACCGGAGGAGGTCACCCCGCCTGCCTTGGGCTTCCGGAGCTGCGAGGCCTGCTGCCAGCGGTCGTCGTTCTGTGAACGCCAGCTGCTGTCGCCGTTGCTCTCCGGCGTGGGGGCCGGCGCTTCCTGCCGCACGGGTCGTGCGCCGTTCGTGCCGCTCGCCGCTGCTCCGCGGCGGGGAAGCCCGGCGTCGGTCAGCGCGTGGGTGGCGGAGGAGGCCGGTCCCGGACGGTCGAAGCCTACGCGGTCGTGCTCACTTGAGTCATCGGCCTGCGCAGATTCCGTTTCCGGAGCGTACTGGTCCGGGTACCCGTTGCGATAGCCGTTCGACTGCGGCCAGTCGTCCTGCTGACGCCGCTGCTCGAAGGCCGGGAAGCTCTCCGGGGCGGAGGCACCGGCACCCGCGGGCTCCTCGCGCACCGGCTCCGGATACGACGGCTCGGGGTAGCCGGCACCCGACGTGAAGGTGTCGTTCTGCGACAGGCCGCCGTTCGGCGCGTAGTACTGGTCGTCGTACGACGGCCGCTGGGGCTCGTCGTATGCGGCGCGCTGAGGCTCTTCGTACGCAGCCTGCTGCTGCTCCTCGTACGACGTCTGCCGCTGGTCCTCGTACGCCGACTGCGGGTCGTATCCGCCGCGCTGCTCGGGGAAACCGCCCCGGCCGTCGTAGCCGGGCTGACCGGTGAAGTCGTCGTACGCGGACGGCTCGGCGCCGTCCTGGCCGGGCTGCTGGCCGTGCGTCTGGGCCTCAAGAGCCGCCCGGCGCTCCTCGCGCATCAGGGAGCGGCCGACCGGGTCCAGCTCCCGGATGTCGTCCGGGACCTCGGTGTAGCGGCTGTCGTCGAAGCCGAGCTCGGCGGCCGTACGCAGCTGCGGCTGGTTGAAGTTCTCACCCTGGAACTGCTGCTCCGGGATGATCTGCGACACCGTGAACTCGTCGTGCGCGGGCTGCTGCTCGCCGCCGCCACCGTGCGTGATCGCGTCCGGCAGCATGACCAGCGAGGTGGTGCCGGCCTGCTCGCCGGAGGGGCGCAGCTGGACGCGGATGCCGTGCCGGTCGGACAGCCGGCCGACCACGAACAGGCCCATGCGCTGGGAGATCGCGGCGTCGACGGTCGGCGGGTTGGCCAGCTTGTGGTTGATGTCCGCGAAGTCCTCGGCGGTGAGGCCGATGCCCTTGTCGTGGATCTCGATCATGATCCGACCGTCGGGGAGACGGGTGGCGGTCACGCGAACCTTGGTCTGCGGGGAGGAGAACGTCGTCGCGTTCTCCAGCAGCTCGGCGAGCAGGTGCACGAGGTCGGTCACGGCACGGCCGTGGATCTCGGCCTCCGGGACGCCGGACAGCTCGATGCGCTCGTACTGCTCCACCTCGGAGGAGGCGGCGCGCAGCACGTCGACCAGCGGGACCGGCTGGTCCCAGCGGCGGCCGGGCTCCTCGCCGGCGAGGACGAGGAGGTTCTCGCCGTTGCGGCGCATACGGGTCGCGAGGTGGTCCAGCTTGAAGAGGTTCTCCAGCTGGTCCGGGTCAGCCTCGTTGTTCTCCAGGTCGGTGATCAGGGTCAGCTGGCCCTCGATCAGCGACTGGTTGCGGCGCGACAGGTTGGTGAAGATCGCGTTGATGTTGCCCCGCAGCAGGGCCTGCTCGGCGGCGAGCCGGACGGCCTCGCGATGGACCTGGTCGAAGGCGCGGGCGACCTCGCCGATCTCGTCCCGGGTGTTGATCGGGATGGGCTGGACGCGGGTGTCCACCCGGCCCGGGTCGGTGCGCGAGAGCTGGTCGACCAGCATCGGCAGGCGCTGCTCGGCGATGCCGAACGCGGCGTTGCGCAGCTGGCGCATGGCGCGGGACATCTGGCGGGCCACCATGCCGGCCAGGATGAACGCGGCGAGCAGGGCGACCACGACGGCGGCACCGGTGATCAGGGCGTCGCGCTTGGCGTCGTCGGAGATGGCCGAGGCCTCGTTCACCGCGGTGTTGGCGAGGCCGGTCTCGATGTCGCGGTAAGCGTTGTACTTGAGGGTGTTGACCGCCCACCAGTTCTCGGCGGTGATGCCCTGCTGGGCGAGCGCCGCACGCTCACTGGTGTCCGTGGAGGTCAGCTGGGCCAGCGCCCCGACCATCTTGGTGGGGTCGGACGGCGGCGGCACGTAGTCGGGGTTCTTCTGCTTGGCCGCCTTGGCCATCGCCAGACCCTTGGCCTCGATCTCCGCCTTGGAGTCCTTGAGCTTCTGGTTGTCCTCCTCGGTGCCGCCGCTGGTGTACTCCTGGATGGCGATGCCCTCCAGGTAGGCGTACGAGGACAGGGCGATGCGCTGCCGGGCCAGGTCCGTGGCCTTGGGGCCCGGCTTGACCAGCATGTGCATACCGATGGAGCGCTCCAGGGAGAGCGCGCCCTTGGTGAGCGAGATGGCGTAGACGGTACGGCCGTAGCTGGTGATGTTTCCGGTGCCGAGGCCCAGCTCGTTGGAGAACTCAAGCAGCCGGTGCTCGACCTCTACATAGCCTTCCTCGGTCTGCACGCCGGAGAGCTTGGTGGTGTAGGCGGCGGCGCGCAGGTCCGCCAGGTCCGGCTCCACCTCCCGGAAGCGCGCCAGACGGCGCTCCAGGTTGGGCCGGTCGGGCATGTTCTGCGCGGCCTCGTCGAAGGCGTCGGCGGCCTTGTCGGTGTTGTCGCGGGCCTGGACGACCGCCTCGTCGTCCTGTCCCTTGCCCTGGAGCAGGGGAGCGGCGGTCGAGTCACGCTCGACGAGGAGGGCATCGCCGTAGGCCAGGGCGGCGGCCACCAGACGCGCGGTGTTCTCCGCGTCCTCGGCCTCCTGCCAGGTGTCGATCGAGCTCTTGACCTGGAAGCCGCCCATGACGAGGCCGACCAGCACGGGTATGAGCAGGATCGCGTTCAGCCTGGTCGGCACGCGCCAGTTGCGCGGGGAGAGACGGCCGCCGCTTGGGGCCGGCACGGCCGTTGGTTCCGATCCGGGCACAGGGGCGGGCGCCGCTCCGCGCGGCGGCGGGGTGAAGTTGCCCCGGGCCGACGGCTCGGGACTGCTCTTGCTTCGCCTCACTCGACCAACAACCTTCCGGCGGGGTCGGCACCTACGTATGTGCCGCTGTGTCTCAAGCCCAGTTCGCCATTGAGTACGCAGTACTGCGGAGTACGTCTTTGACTATTAGGCAGTTCAGGCATTCCAGCACGTCGGCCTGCGCTCTTCCAAACAGTGGAAGAGGAGGATTCTCCGCGATGTAAGCCCCAGATAAAACGGTCATAAAGAACGAGCCCCGTCAAAAGACGGGGCCTTTGTGCGCGCAGCGAGACCACGCGACCGCGACGAGTGGCCGTACCACCCGATTCCTCTGCCGAAACGTTATGAACAACGAAGCCGACCGTGTCAAAGGCCACAGCCGGCTCCATCACATCTACGACAACTGCCGTATGGCGCTTCCTACTTGATCTACCGCAGCCTCGCCATGAGGGCGTGCTCCACCAGCGTGATCAGCGCACTCTTGGCATCGGCCCGGTGCCGGGCGTCGGTCGTGATGATCGGCGCGTCCGGGCCGATCTGCAGGGCCTCGCGCACCTCGTCGGGCGAGTAGGGCTGGTGCCCGTCGAAGCCGTTCAGGGCTATGACGAACGGCAGCCCGCTGTTCTCGAAGTAGTCGACCGCCGGGAAGCAGTCGGCGAGCCTGCGGGTGTCGACCAGTACGACGGCGCCGATGGCGCCGCGGACCAGGTCGTCCCACATGAACCAGAAGCGGTCCTGGCCCGGCGTACCGAACAGGTACAGGATCAGGTCCTGGTCCAGGGTGATGCGTCCGAAGTCCATGGCCACCGTGGTGGTGGTCTTGTCCCCGGTGTGCGTGAGGTCGTCGATGCCCGCGCTCGCGGAGGTCATCACGGCCTCCGTGCGCAGCGGGTTGATCTCCGAGACGGCGCCCACGAACGTGGTCTTGCCCACGCCGAAGCCACCCGCCACCACGATCTTGGCAGAGGTGGTCGCCCGGCCTGGTTCAGAGCTTGCGAAGTCCACTGAGCACCCTTTCGAGCAGCGTCACATCCGGAGCGCCGCCGTTGTTCTCGTCGCCGCCCGGCTGGTGGATGGCGACCAGGCCGGCCTCAGCGAGGTCGGCGACGAGGATCCTGGCCACACCCAGCGGCATGGACAGCAGCGCCGAGACCTCGGCGACCGACTTCACCTCACGGCACAGGTGGCAGATGCGCTGGTGCTCAGGTAGCAGCCCCATGAGCGCTGCCGGGTCGGCCGTGGTGCTGATCAGGGCCTCGATGGCGAGCTGGTAGCGCGGCCGGGTCCGGCCACCGGTCATCGCGTACGGACGTACCAGCGGCTGGTCGCCCTCATCCTCGTACGGCTCCGCGTACGGATCATGAGAGGCGGTGGGCGGGGTCATGAATCCTCCGGGCGGGGACAGCATGTCGGTCAGTCAGGCCGTCTGGTGGGCGCCGGTGGGGGGATTGTGGCGGCCGGACGGTGATTTGGTGAGGCGGGTGGATCCGGGGCTGATCAGTGGAGCAGACTGCCTTGGAGTTCGGCGCGCAGGTCCGGCGTGAGCACGGCGCCCGCGCGGTCGACCAGCAGCGCCATCTCGTAGCCGACGAGGCCGATGTCGCATTCGGGGTGGGCCAGGACGGCGAGCGAGGATCCGTCCGAGACGGACATGAGGAACAGGAATCCCCGTTCCATCTCGACGACGGTCTGTGCCACGTTGCCGCCGTCGAAGATCCGGGACGCCCCTGCCGTCAGCGAGGTCAGACCCGACGCGACGGCCGCCAGCTGGTCGGCACGGTCGCGGGGGAAACCCTCCGACATGGCCAGCAGAAGACCGTCGGCGGACACGACGACGGTGTGGGACACACCGGGGGTGTTGTCCACGAAGTTGGTGATCAACCAGTTGAGGTTTTGTGCCGCTTGGCTCATCTGGCTCAACTAACGCTCCTGCTGGTGAGTGGGGTTCGGGAAGCTGCCGGTCTGGTCGCTGCCGACCTGACGACCCTGCGCGATACCCCGACGGAGATTGGTCAGCCGACCGCGTACGTCGTCAGGCGCACGCGAGATCTGCGGACCGGGTTGGTGCTGTTGCTGCTGCTGAGCCGTACCCGGGACGAGGTTCGCCCTGGGAACCCGGCGCGGCAGACCGGAGGTGGTGACACCGCCGGCGGCCGGTTGCCGGACGCGTTCTGCCTGCCGAACGAGGTCGTCGTTCGGCGAGCTGCGCCAGGAGGTGGCCGCGGGACGCTGCGGGGGAGCGGCGGGAGCCGGCTGCTGCGGCGCCGGTGCCGAACCGTTGGTGGTGGTCGATGAGGTGTTGCCGCCGGCCGGCGAATGGTTGCCGCCGGACTGCCGTTCCTGCTGACCACCGTGGAACCAGTTGGTCTCCAGCGTGTCGTACAGCGGGGTGCGCCCGTCGCCGGGGCCCGTCGCGGGCGGCAGTGCCTCGGGCTCCTGGCGGGCGGGCCGCTGCTGCGGGCGCGCCGGGGCCGGGGGCTGCTGGGCACCGAAGCCGTTGCCGTACGTGCCGTTCACCTGGGGCCGCTCGAACTGCCCGGTGGACTCGGGGTTCTGGCGGCCGGGAAGGGCGTGCTGGCCCGTCGAGCCGCCGTCGTACGCCTGCGGTGAGGCGAACTGGCCGGTCTGCGACGAGGTGTTCTGCGAACCAGGGGCTCCGTAGACGTCCGAGCGGACGAACTGGCCCGTGTTCTGCTGCCCGGTGTGCTGGGAGCCGCTGTTCTGCGGGCCCGAGCCCTGACGGTCGTCGTGGCGCGGCGGAACCACCGGCATCTCCGACGTCGAGCCGGGGCCCTGGCGGTCGTCGACGCGCGGCATCCGGAAGGTCTGTGCGGGGTCCTCGTCGTGCCCGCGCGGGGTGTCGAGCGAGGCGCGCGGCACCGGCGGCTGGGCGTTCTCGTCGCTCCAGCTGGGGACGCGCGGCTGGTCGCCGCCCGGCAGCTCGGCCCGCGCACCACCGCGCGGCGGCAGCTGCGGCCGACGGCCACGACGGCCCTTCTCGGCACCGGCGGACGGGGACGCGGCCGGCGGAGCGGCGGGAGCCTGCGGCCGGGACTGCTCACGGCCGGACCCGCCACGGGAACCGCCGAAGGCGTCCTGGCCCGAACCGAAGGCGTCCTGCCCCGGACCGAAGGCGTTCTGGCCTGCACCGAAGGAGTCCTGACCGGACCCGAACGAAGCCGGACCCGTGCCCGCGGCCTGCAGCCCCTGGGGAGCACCCGGAGCCTGGCCGCCACCGAACCCGGCGCCCGCACCGGCCGGAGGCCGGCCCTGCGAAGGCGCGCCCGGACCCTGAGATCCGCGCGGAGTACCCGGTCCACCCGGCAGCCCGCCACCGTCACGCCCGGGCAGCGCGGCCCGCGGTCCCTGACCGGCACCGAGCCGGCCACCGCCGGACGCACCGGCACCGAGCGCACCACCCGGCGCACCCGCGCCGAGGGAGCCGCCGCCGGCCTGGGCCTGGCGACGGGCGGCAGCCACACCCGCGGCGGCCTGCGCGGCGGCCGGACCACCGGAGCCGACGGGGCCGTTCGGGCCGGGCTTGCCCGGAGCGGGCTTCTTGCCGCCCTGGGCGACATCGACGGGGAGCATGACCAGCGCGGTCGTACCACCGGAGTCGGACGGGCGCAGCTGGATGCGGATGCCGTGCCGCTGCGACAGCCGGCCGACCACGAAGAGGCCCATGCGGCGGGAGACGGAGACGTCCACGGTGGGCGGCGAGGCGAGCCGTTCGTTGATCGCCGCGAGGTCCTCGGGGGAGAGGCCGATACCGGTGTCGTGGATCTCGATCAGCACGCGGCCGTCGGGCAGCGCGTGACCGGTGACCTTGACCTTGGTCTGCGGGGAGGAGAACGACGTCGCGTTCTCCAGGAGCTCGGCGAGCAGGTGCACGAGGTCGTTGACCACACGGCCGGCGACTTCGGTGGTCGGCACCGAGGCCAGCTCGATGCGCTCGTACTGCTCCACCTCGGACGCGGCGGCACGGAGCACGTCGACCAGCGGGACCGGGCGGGTCCAGCGACGGCCGGGCTCCTCACCCGCGAGGACGAGGAGGTTCTCACCGTTACGGCGCATACGCGTCGCGAGGTGGTCGAGCTTGAACAGCGAGGACAGCTGGTCCGGGTCGGCCTCGCGGGACTCCAGTTCGGAGATGAGCGAGAGCTGACGCTGGATGAGGCCCTGGGAGCGGCGCGAGAGGTTGGTGAACATCGCGTTGACGTTGCCCCGCAGGAGGGCCTGCTCGGCGGCGAGGCGGACCGCCTCGCGGTGCACGTCGTCGAAGGCCGCGGCCACCTGGCCGATCTCGTCCCGGGAGTGCACACCGACCGACTCCACGGACGTGTCGACGTCCTGCGGGTCGGACTCGGACAGCTGCTTGACCAGCTCGGGCAGACGGTCCTGGGCGACCTTGGTGGCGGTCTCCTCCAGGCGGCGCAGCGAGCGGATCATGGAGCGGGCCACCACGAAGGCGCCGACCAGCGAGACACCGAGCACGAGCAGGATCAGCGCACCGGAGATGATCGCCTCACGCTCGGAGGCGTTGCGCAGCTCGCGGGCCTTCTGCTCCATGTCCTCCAGCAGCGTCGTCTCGATGGCGCGCATCTGCTGGATCTTGGTGGTGCTGTCGTCCACCCAGTCCCGGTACGAGCGCTTGTCCAGCGCCTGCAGACCGGTGGGGGAGGTGAGGGCGCGGTTGGCGTAGGTGTCGCTGGCCTTGATCGTCGCGTTGCCGTCGCCGATCGGCTTCAGGAGCTCCTCCGCGCCCTCCGTGCCGTAGATGCTCTTGAAGCTGCGCAGCTCGGACTTCTGGCTCTCCAGGGCGGAGTCGGCGTACAGCCGGTCGTTCTCCGACAGGTCGCTCTTGGCGGTGTTGCTCGCCGGGAGCGCCGCGGCGAGGACCGCGCGCTGGATGGAGGCGTACTCCTTGGCCGAGGAGAAGGCGGCCAGGGCACGGGTGCTCTGGATCATGTCCGGGTTGCTGGTCGCCTCGGCCATGTCCTGCGAGAGGTCCAGCAGGTGGGTGATCACCCGGTGGTAGGCCTCCACGGTCTGCGTGGAGTTGCCGTCGGCCCGGTAGGCGTCGTTGCGGACCTCGGAGAGGGTGCCCAGTTCACGGACGAGCTGGACGATGTTGTCGCGGACGCCCTTGAGGTTGCCGTCCTTGCTGCTGTTGTCGATCTCCTCGGAGGCGTCCCGGAAGCTCTGCGCGGCCCGGTCCGTCTTGTCCCGGTAGCCCTTGACCGTGTAGTCGGTCGCCTTGGCGCCGTGTGCGAGGGGACCGGCGGACTGGTCGCGCTCCTCCTGGAGCGCGGCGGCGAGCTCGGTGGCCCGCTTGGTCATGTCCGTCAGCAGCTTCATGTTCTCCAGCTGCTGGATGTCGTCCATGTTGTCGCTGATGCGCAGGGCACCCAGCGAGGTGGCCGCGACCACCGGGAGGGTCAGCAGCGCCACGAGGCGCGTGGAGATACGCCAGTTGCGCAGGGCTATTCGCGAGCCGGGGCCCGAGGAGCCCTTCGACGGCTTCTTGGCCGGGGGCGGTGGGGTGGGGCCGGCCGTTCCCGGGGACGCCGACACGGCGGGGCGCCCGGAGCGCTCACCGCCGTCGACGGACGGGGCCGAGCCCGGGTTCTGGGCGTGCTGGGGCGAGGGACCTCGGTCGGTCCCGCCGTGCTCCGGCTCTGCCGAAGCGCTGCCATCCCTCTTGAAACGTCCCTGCACTAGCGTCGCAACCTCTGGACCAGGCGCCCTTCCGCGCGAGCGGACGGACACGGTGTCGGCGTAGTAGGAAGCATCTTGAGCAACGCTCCCTGATCGTCGTGATGGACCGGCGCCGGCTCCCCCTTCTCGCCGCCACTCGGCGCTCGGTGCGCCCCCTGTGCGCCGGCTCGATCCTGCGGCGGTCCGTGGAATTCCAGCACAGTGCAGGATCTCCAACAAGGCCCGTAGGTCGAGCCGTGACATACGTGACACCACGTGAGGGCGAGATTACCAGCCGTAGAAACTTATCCCACCCATAACGGACTTATGCCCGCGAGCCACTCATGCGCACGAGGTGTCCCAGTCGCCATGATCAGGAGCGGAATGATGGGTTCAGGGGTGCAATGTCCGTTTCATCGGGGTCGATTGCCGGTCTGAATTGACCGGTTTATCCCTGGACTCGTGAGGAAACTCACACGCAGGTCGAGGGTCCCGATGACTTCTCGCGGGAACCGCGTGTTTAGCCTGGCGCTTTACAAGATGGACGCTTCTGCCCACCCGTCACGACAGGACTCAGTACAGCCGTGAAGACGACGATGATGATCCGCACGATAGCCAATCCGCGGCGCACGACGCTCGCCCACCTCGACGGCGCCGAGGAACTGCACATCCCGCAGCAGCCGGAGCACTCCGTCGATCTTCCCGCTCACACCGCGAACCCCAAGCGCACCATCCTCCAGGAGATGCCCGTCACCGCCGCCGCCCAGTAGTACGCGGCCGAACGACCGGTTGTTCAACCCCGTACGACGTCAGGGGGCGCCCGCGGTAATGCGCGAGGCGCCCGCCCCTCCCCGCGCTAGCCTGGAGCGTCAGACTCCAGCCGGTTCAGTGAGGGGCGCCAGGATCCCGTGCGTATCGCCAGATTCTCCATCGACGGGAACGTCGCCTTCGGCGCTGTCGAGGGCGACAGGCCGGACGAGCTAGTCCTCGACATCATCAAGGGCATCCCGTTCGCGGACTTCGAGCTCTCCGGCACGAAGGTCCCGTTGAGCAAGGTCAGGCTGCTGCCGCCGGTCCTCCCCAACAAGGTCGTGGCGTTCGGCCGCAACTACGCCGAGCACGCCCGCGAACTCGGCAACGACGTGCCGGACGCCCCGTTCGCCTTCTTCAAGCCGTCCACCTCGGTGATCGGCCCCGGCGACGAGATCCAGTACCCGTCCTTCACCGAGGACCTCCACCACGAGGCCGAACTGGCCGTCGTCATCGGCCGTATGTGCCGCGAGGTCCCGCGCGAGCGAGTGAAGGACGTGATCTTCGGCTTCACCTGCGCCAACGACATCACCGCCCGGGACGTCCAGAAGCGCGAGAAACAGTGGGCCCGGGCCAAGGGCTTCGACACGTCCTGCCCGCTGGGCCCCTGGGTGGAGACCGGCCTGGACGTCGAGACCGCGTCCGACCTGACGATCCAGCTCACGGTCAACGGCGAACAGCGCCAGCTCGGCCGGACCAGCGAGATGATCCACTCCATCGAGGACCTGATCGTCAACATCTCCGAGGCCATGACGCTGCTCCCCGGCGACGTGATCCTCACGGGCACCCCGGCCGGCGTCGGGGCCCTCAACGTCGGCGACGAGGTCGCCGTCACCATCGAAGGCATCGGCACTCTCACCAACAAGGTTGTCAAGCGTGGCTAGCGCACCCGGCTCTCCCGTACGCGTCCGTTTCTGCCCCTCGCCCACCGGTAACCCCCATGTGGGCCTGGTCCGCACCGCCCTGTTCAACTGGGCGTTCGCCCGGCACCACCAGGGCACCCTGGTCTTCCGTATCGAGGACACCGACGCGGCCCGCGACTCCGAGGAGTCGTACGACCAGCTGCTCGACTCGATGCGCTGGCTCGGCTTCGAGTGGGACGAGGGCCCCGAGGTCGGCGGCCCGCACGCGCCGTACCGCCAGTCGCAGCGCATGGACCTGTACAAGGAGATCGCGCAGAAGCTCCTGGACGGCGGCCACGCCTACCGCTGCTACTGCTCGCAGGAGGAGCTGGACACCCGCCGCGAGGCGGCCCGGGCGGCGGGCAGGCCGTCGGGCTACGACGGCCACTGCCGCGACCTCACGGCCGAGCAGGTCGCCGACTACGAGGCGCAGGGCCGTGAGCCGATCGTCCGCTTCCGTATGCCCGACGAGACGATCACCTTCACGGACCTGGTCCGCGGCGAGCTGACCTTCACCCCGGAGAACGTCCCGGACTACGGCATCGTCCGCGCCAACGGCGCGCCCCTCTACACGCTCGTCAACCCGGTCGACGACGCCCTGATGGAGATCACCCACGTCCTGCGCGGCGAGGACCTGCTCTCCTCGACGCCCCGTCAGATCGCCCTGTACAAGGCGCTGATGGAGCTGGGCGTCGCCAAGCAGATCCCGGCCTTCGGCCACCTGCCGTATGTGATGGGCGAGGGCAACAAGAAGCTCTCCAAGCGCGACCCGCAGTCGTCGCTGAACCTCTACCGCGAGCGCGGCTTCCTGCCGGAGGGCCTGCTCAACTACCTCTCCCTGCTCGGCTGGTCGCTCTCGGCCGACCAGGACATCTTCACGATGGACGAGATGGTCGCGGCGTTCGACATCGCGGACGTGCAGCCCAACCCGGCCCGCTTCGACCTGAAGAAGTGCGAGTCGATCAACGGCGACCACATCCGCCTGCTCGATGTGAAGGACTTCACCGAGCGCTGCCGCCCGTGGCTCCAGGCCCCGTTCGCCCCCTGGGCCCCGGAGGCCTTCGACGAGGTGAAGTGGCAGGCGATCGCCCCGCACGCGCAGACCCGCCTGAAGGTCCTGTCGGAGATCACGGACAACGTCGACTTCCTGTTCCTCACAGAGCCGGTCTTCGACGAGGCGTCCTGGACGAAGGCGATGAAGGAGGGCTCGGACGCCCTGCTCCGCACCGCCCGCGAGAAGCTGGAGTCGGCCGACTGGTCCTCCCCGGACTCCCTGAAGGAGGCCGTCCTGGCCGCCGGCGAGGCCCACGGCCTCAAGCTCGGCAAGGCCCAGGCCCCGGTCCGGGTCGCCGTCACCGGCCGCACCGTCGGCCTGCCGCTCTTCGAGTCCCTGGAGGTCCTGGGCAAGGAGACGACCCTGGCCCGGATCGACGCGGCACTGACGAAGCTCGCGGCGTAACGAACGCCACACACGCCGAGGGGGGGGGGGGGGGGGGGCGCGGGGGCCCCCCCCCCCCCCGCGGCGGGGCGGGGGGGGGGGGGGGGTGGGGGGGGGCGGGTGGGGGTGGTGTGGGGGGCGAGGGCA
>NZ_JBHYJA010000002.1:155401-197139 GCF_042740355.1 Streptomyces sp. NPDC059010 | reverse complement strand
GCGCGCGCGCGAGCGAGTGAGCGCGGGCTGGACCCTCCCCCCCCACCTCGGGGGGGGGGCCCCCCCCACGCCGGGGGGCCCCCCCCCCGGGGGGTTTGGATCGATCCGGTGATCGCCCTGATGGAATCCGCCTGTTGGTCTACCTTGGACGCGTGCCGATCAAAGCCGTGGTCTGGGACGTCGACGACACCCTCTTCGACTACACCGCCGCCGACCGTGCCGGAATGCGGGAGCACCTGCTGGCCGAGGGGCTGCTCGACGGGTACGACGGTGTCGAGCGGGCCCTGGTGCGCTGGCGGGCGGTCACCGACGCGCAGTGGGCGCGGTTCTCCGCGGGGGAGGCCACCTTCCAGGGCCAGCGACGTGACCGTGTGCGGGTGTTCCTCGGGCAGGAGCTGACCGACGCCGAGGCCGACGCCTGGTTCGAGCGGTACATCGGGCACTACGAGACCGCCTGGGCCCTCTTCCCGGACGTCCTGCCGGCCCTGGACGCCCTCGCCGGGAGCCACCGGCACGCGGTGCTGTCCAACTCCAGCATCCACGTCCAGGACCGCAAGCTGCGGGTGCTCGGTGTGCACGACCGCTTCGAGGCGATCCTGTGCGCGGCCGAGCTGGGCGTCTCCAAGCCGGAGGCCGGCGCCTTCCACGCGGCCTGCGCGGCCCTGGAGCTGGCCCCGCACCAGGTGGCGTACGTCGGCGACCACCCGGAGATCGACGGGCGCGGTGCCGCGGACGCCGGGCTGCTGTCGGTGTGGATCGACCGTGGCGGCGCGTACACCAGCGACGACGCGGCCGCCCCGGTGAACGGCAGCCCGCACCGGATCGCCACCCTGGCCGAACTCCCGGCGCTCCTTGGCTCGGATACCCGTTTTGGAGCCCCGTCCACCTTCGGGTAATGTTCTTCCTGCGCCGCCGGGGAGCGGGCCGAAAGGCCGGGAACCCGGGGGAGCAACCTAGAACAAGATCCCCCTCAGGGGTTTGCGTTCCAGTGGCCTATGGTGTAATTGGCAGCACGACTGATTCTGGTTCAGTTAGTCTTGGTTCGAGTCCAGGTAGGCCAGCTCGCAGAGCTCATCTGCATCGCCCCCGTTGTGTAGCGGCCTAGCACGCTGCCCTCTCAAGGCAGTAGCGCCGGTTCGAATCCGGTCGGGGGTACTGATTCCGATCATGTCGGGATCGCTAGGGCCCCCGTTGTGTAGCGGCCTAGCACGCCGCCCTCTCAAGGCGGTAGCGCCGGTTCGAATCCGGTCGGGGGTACTGACTGGTCTAAACCACATTGGTCTATGGTGTAATTGGCAGCACGACTGATTCTGGTTCAGTTAGTCTTGGTTCGAGTCCAGGTAGACCAGCTCGGACCTGCGGCGGTGTAGTACTAAACGCTTGCAGGCTCCACGCCCCCGTTGTGTAGCGGCCTAGCACGCCGCCCTCTCAAGGCGGTAGCGCCGGTTCGAATCCGGTCGGGGGTACAACAATGAAGGCCCTTCGCTTCGGCGGAGGGCCTTTGTCGTGCCCGGCTTCGGCTACTCGTCGAAGCCGTATCGCCGCGTCGTCTCCTCCTCCTGGGCCAGTCGGTGCAGGGACTGCAGGATCGGCTCGTTGATGATCGCCCCCAGGATCGCGAACTCGATCCGCTCCTCCTCCGAGGGGTGCCTCTCCATGTTGTCCAGGTCGAGGACGGCCGTCCGGTGCATCAACTCGGCGTACGGCGCCATCAGTTCGGCCCCCCAGCCGTAGCCGAGCCGACGGAACGCGGCCACCGCCACCACCAGTGAGCGGTACGCGGGGGAGATCGTCGCGAGCTGCTTGGCGTTCTCCCAGCCGAGCCGGTCCAGGAGCGCGGTGACCTCCTGGTGCGCGGCCTGGACGAACTCGTCGTCCTCGTCCGGCTCCGGCACCTGCGGCAACGCCCACATCGCCGCGCCGAGGCGGATCGCACGCGGCAGGGAGTCGTCGTCGACATGACCCAGCACTTCCCGGACCGTCGCCACCGGCACCCGGCCCACCTGGATCATCGCCCGCACCAGCCGCAGCCGGCGCAGATGCTCCTCGTCGTACTCCGCGGTCGTCGTGTTGATCTGGTGGCCAGGCGCCAACAGCCCTTCGCGCAGGTAGTACTTGATCGTCGCGGTGGACACCCCACTGCGCTCGCTGAGCTCCGCCAGCCGCATCTCTTGCGCCTCTCCTTGGGAAGTGCCACTATCCAAGCATCGACCAGAAGGATAGCGCCGCTATCCGATGAGGGAGTGAGGCTGCCATGTTCGCGAAGCCGGTGCCGGGCCGTACGACCGCGGATACCGAGGGCGATGTGGTGGTCCTGCTGATCGGGATGCGGGTCAATCACTTCTGGGCGGTGCGCCAGTGGCTGCCGGTCATGCTGTCGATGTTCCGCATGCTTGGGGAGCTTGCGCGGGACGCTGACCGGGGGCTGCTGGGGCGCGTGCTGCTGACGGCCTCGCCGCGGACGTACTACGTCGTCCAGTACTGGGAGTCCAAGGAGAAGCTCTACGCCTACGCGCACGCGCCGGAGATGCTTCATCACCGGGCGTGGGCGGTCTTCAACCGCACGGAGAAGGCGGGGAAGGCGCGGGGGCATGTGGGGCTGTGGCACGAGGCGTACGTCGTGCCCGAGGGGTCGTACGAGTCGATCTACTTCGACATGCCGGCGTTCGGGCTCGCGGGGGCCCATGGCCAGGTGCCGGTGGAGCGGCGGGGGCGGTACGCCAAGGACCGGTTCGCGTACCGGTCGGCGGCCGGGGCCGAGCAGAAGGCGGCCGAGCAGGCCGGGTGACCAGGGGGGCGAGGGGGGATCGGGGGAGCGGGGAGGGCCTGCCGCGGCGTTGAGGCGGGCCCTCCCCGCTGACGTTCCTGTGTGGTCCGGTACGTCAGCCCGTGCGGCGCAGGGCCTCGGAGAGGCGGCCGGCGGCGTCGATGACCGCCTGGGCGTGCATACGGCCCGGGTGGCGGGTCAGGCGCTCGATGGGGCCGGAGACCGACACGGCGGCCACCACTCGGTTGGAGGGGCCGCGGACCGGCGCGGAGACGGACGCGACGCCCGGCTCGCGCTCGCCGATCGACTGGGCCCAGCCGCGGCGTCGTACGCCGGAGAGGGCCGTGGCCGTGAAGCGGGCGCCCTGCAGGCCACGGTGCAGGCGCTCCGGCTCCTCCCAGGCCATGAGGATCTGGGCCGAGGAGCCCGCCTTCATCGTGAGCGTCGAGCCGACCGGGACCGTGTCCCGCAGGCCGGACAGACGCTCCGCCGCGGCGACGCAGATGCGCATGTCGCCCTGGCGGCGGTAGAGCTGTGCGCTCTCGCCGGTGACGTCACGGAGATGGGTGAGGACCGGGCCCGCCGTGGCGAGGAGACGGTCCTCACCGGCCGCCGCGGCCAGTTCCGCGAGGCGAGGGCCCAGAATGAACCTGCCCTGCATGTCACGCGCCACCATCCGGTGGTGTTCCAGAGCCACGGCCAGTCGATGGGCCGTGGGTCGTGCCAGTCCGGTGGCCGAGACGAGCCCTGCGAGGGTGGCCGGACCGGACTCCAGGGCGCTCAGGACAAGGGCTGCCTTGTCCAGAACGCCGACGCCGCTACTGTTGTCCATGAAACGATACTCGCGTCTCACTCTGTGAAACGCAAGTTCAATTTTCCGTGGAACACGCCACTCTGGAAGAACGAAGGCAGAGCGGCCCGCGGACCAGAGCGGGCTTGTCGGTGGACGCCCGAAAGCAGGGGCGCGGGCGCCGGCCGCCTTCTCAAGATCTCTAGTTGGGCCGGTGGACCGTATGCCGGCCGGAGGGAAAGCGATGGGTAGGACACTCGCGGAGAAGGTCTGGGACGACCATGTCGTCCGGCGCGCCGAGGGCGAGCCCGACCTCCTCTTCATCGATCTGCACCTGCTGCACGAGGTGACCAGCCCGCAGGCCTTCGACGGCCTCCGCAAGAGCGGACGCCAGGTGCGCCGGCTCGACCTGACCATCGCCACCGAGGACCACAACACCCCGACCCTCGACATCGACAAGCCCATCGCCGACCCGGTCTCCCGGGTCCAGCTGGAGACGCTGCGCAAGAACGCCGCCGAGTTCGGTGTGCGCCTGCACCCGCTGGGCGACGTCGAGCAGGGTGTCGTGCACGTCGTGGGCCCGCAGCTGGGCCTGACCCAGCCGGGCATGACCGTCGTCTGCGGTGACTCGCACACCTCCACCCACGGCGCCTTCGGCGGTCTGGCGTTCGGCATCGGCACCTCCCAGGTGGAGCATGTGCTGGCCACCCAGACGCTGCCGCTGGTCCGCCCGAAGACCATGGCCATCACGGTCAACGGCGAGCTGCCCGAGGGCGTCACCGCCAAGGACCTGATCCTGGCGATCATCGCGAGGATCGGCACGGGCGGCGGCCAGGGCTACGTCCTGGAATACCGCGGCGAGGCCATCGAGAAGCTCTCGATGGAGGCCCGCATGACCATCTGCAACATGTCGATCGAAGCCGGTGCCCGCGCGGGCATGATCGCCCCGGACCAGACCACCTTCGACTACCTTCAGGGCCGCCCGCACGCCCCCAAGGGCGAGGACTGGGACGCGGCCGTCGCGTACTGGAAGACGCTGAAGACCGACGCGGACGCCGAGTTCGACGCCGAGGTCGTCATCGAGGCCGCCGAGCTGTCGCCGTTCGTCACCTGGGGCACCAACCCGGGCCAGGGTGCGCCGCTTTCGGCGTCCGTCCCCGATCCTGCTTCGTACGAAGACGCTTCGGAGCGCCTCGCCGCCGAAAAGGCCCTGGAATACATGGGGTTGGAGGCCGGTCAGCCGCTGCGCTCCATCAAGGTGGACACCGTCTTCGTAGGCTCCTGCACCAACGGCCGCATCGAGGACCTGCGCGCCGCCGCCGAGCTCGTCAAGGGCCGCAAAGTCGCCGACGGCGTACGGATGCTGGTCGTCCCCGGCTCCGCGCGGGTGGGTCTGCAGGCCGTTTCCGAGGGTCTGGACGTCGTCTTCAAGGACGCCGGCGCCGAATGGCGGCACGCGGGCTGCTCCATGTGTCTCGGCATGAACCCGGACCAGCTGGCCCCCGGTGAGCGCTCCGCGTCCACCTCCAACCGCAACTTCGAGGGCCGGCAGGGCAAGGGCGGTCGTACGCACCTGGTGTCTCCGCAGGTCGCCGCCGCGACCGCCGTGCTGGGCCACCTGGCCTCCCCGGCCGACCTGTCCGACGCCGAGACCCGTACGCCCGCTGGAGTCTGATCAGTCATGGAAGCATTCACCACGCACACCGGCCGGGCCGTTCCGCTGCGCCGCTCCAACGTCGACACCGACCAGATCATCCCTGCTCACTGGCTCAAGAAGGTCACGCGGGACGGGTTCGAGGACGGGCTGTTCGAGGCCTGGCGCAAGGACCCGGAGTTCGTGCTCAACCGGCCCGAGCGCGAAGGCGCCACGGTGCTGGTCGCCGGCCCCGACTTCGGCACCGGCTCCTCCCGTGAGCACGCCGTGTGGGCGCTGCAGAACTACGGCTTCAAGGCCGTCATCTCCTCGCGCTTCGCGGACATCTTCCGCGGTAACTCGCTCAAGAACGGCCTGCTCACGGTGGTTCTGGAGCAGAAGATCGTGGACGCGCTGTGGGAGCTCACGGAGAAGGACCCGACGGCTGAGGTCACTGTGGACCTTGAGGCGCGTGAGGTGCGCGCCGAGGGCATCACCGCCGCCTTCGAGCTGGACGAGAACTCCCGCTGGCGCCTGCTGAACGGCCTCGACGACATCTCGATCACCCTCCAGAACGAGGACGACATCGCCACCTACGAGGCGAAGCGGCCGTCGTTCAAGCCGCGCACGCTCCAGATCTGAGCCGGAGCCGCTCCGGTTCGGCCCGCGGCTCGAACGCAAGGCGACTTTCGGACACCGAAACACCTCTGCAGTACCCCCGATCAGCCCGATCGGGGGTACTGCCATGTCTGCACCCGAACGGTCCTGTGCCGAGCCCGCGCCCGTCTCAACTTCCCACGTTAAGACGGGTGTTGCACGGGTACACGAGTGATGCGACCGCGGCTTCCGCAAGTGCTCCGAAGGCCATTTGAGGCCGGAGTTGCACCCCTGGCAGGCGACAACTCGCCCCAGATGGCACAATCTGTGCATGGAACACGACGGCCAACTCAAGCTCTATGCGGCAGTCGCGGACCAACTGAAGGAAGCGCACACAAGAGTGCGCGCACTGCAAGTCCCGGAGGGCGTACGGATGGCGCTGACCCGGAAGCTGCTGGTCATTACGGCCGCGGCCAAACACGACGTCGCCGAAGCGGCAAGGCGTCTGGAGCGGTTCATCGCGGACCTCGATGCGGGGCGATTCCCCGAAGAGGAACGCTGAGAACACCTTCGAGACAGTCGAGTCTGTTGCGGCACAAGGGTGATTAGCCCGTTTCGTGTTTGATTTGCGGTATATATCTGCCTAACGTGCGAAAAAGCTTGAACACTTTCGTTCTGGCGATGTCTCCGAAGGGGAAGACGTGAACAAGGCGCAGCTCGTAGAAGCGATTGCCGACAAGATGGGCGGCCGCCAGCAGGCCGCCGAGGCTGTCGACCACGTACTGGACGCCATCGTCCGCGCGGTCGTCGCGGGTGAGCGGGTCTCGGTCACCGGCTTCGGTTCGTTCGAGAAGGTCGACCGTCCGGCTCGGTACGCCCGTAACCCTCAGACGGGCGAGCGGGTTCGGGTCAAGAAGACCTCCGTTCCGCGATTCCGCGCGGGTCAGGGCTTCAAGGACCTGGTGAGCGGCTCGAAGAAGCTCCCGCGGGGCGGCGAGGTCGCCGTCAAGAAGGCGCCCAAGGGCAGCCTGACCGGTGGTGCCGCGGCGACGGTCAAGAAGGCCGCCGCGAAGAAGACCACCAAGGCGGCCGCGGCGAAGAAGGCGACCGCGAAGAAGACGACGGCCGCGGCGAAGAAGACGACGGCTGCCGCCAAGAAGACCACGGCGAAGAAGACGACGGCCAAGAAGACCACGGCCGCCGCCAAGAAGACGACCGCGGCGAAGAAGACCACCGCCAAGAAGGCGACGGCCAAGAAGGCCCCGGCGAAGAAGGCGACCGCCAAGAAGGCGCCCGCCAAGAAGTCGACGGCTCGCAAGACCACCGCCAAGAAGGCGACCGCCCGCAAGAGGTAGGACCGCATCAAGGGCACTCACGCGCCGGGCCGGACTCCGTGTGGAGTCCGGCCCGCGGCGTGTTCGCGTGCGGTTTCAGAACGTCTGCAGCGTCACCAGCGTGATGTGCAGCGACTCGCCCTTGCCTTCCGTCTCGATGCGGACCCGTTGGCCGGGGCGGAGCAGCCGGAGGCCTCCGGCGTCGAAGGCGGGGGCGTCGAAGGGGACCGGGGTGCCGTCGTCCAGGAGGACGCTGCCGGAGCGGGTCTCTTCGTTGTAGGTGTATGCGGTGGCCTGCATGCCGTCACCCTACGACGGGTTTGTTGTTCGGGTGCGGCGCCGTTGGGGCTGGTCGCGCCCACGCGGCGGAGCCGCATATCGAATGCAGCCCCGCGCCCCTTGGCGGCGTGGCAGTTACTGTCCGTTGATCAGCAGGCGTGCCGCTGCCGTCGCTGTTCGCGGGCCTACGCCAAGTGCCAGTGCCGTGCGTAGGTCGTCGCCGGTGTCCACGTCCTGGCGCACGGAGTCCACGTCGTCGAGATCGAGTTCCACCGCGCCTGACGCACGGTGACGGGCCCTGGAATCCGTGCCGAATATCGGGAGCAATTCCCGCCCCGGGGCTGCGGTCAGCAGAGTCGTGCCGATTGCTGCGGCATCCGCGAGAAATGCGCGCGGGAATTCCGCCGCCGAGTCCAGGACCCGGGCCAATTCCAGAGGGCGCAGGGCGGGGAGGTCGGCGTTCAGGGCCGCTACGGCGCTGTCGGGGCGGGACGTGCGGACGACCGCCGCCGCGTGGGCCAGTGCCGCGTTGAGGCCGCCGCCCGGCTCGTCGGGGACGATGTGCGCGCCAAGTGCGCCCAGCTCGCGGCCCGCCAGGGCGTCGTCCGTGACGACTGCCACATCCTTCACGGCCGGGCAGGCCAGCGCCGCGGCCACGGTGTCCTGCGCGAAGGCGAGGGCCAGGCCCGGGCGAAGCCCGTCCGCCGCGGTGTCCGAGAGCCTGCTCTTGGCCCGCGCCAGGGGTTTCAGGGGTACGACCAAGGTCCACTGCACCAGCGTTCCGTCCCTCTCTTGTCGCGGCCATTGTCACTCAGCCGTCACCGGCGCCATCTGGTGGTGGCTGTGGCGGGGCGTACCGTGTTCTCGACAGACCGGCGGCCTGGGGTGACACTTGTGCGGCCCACCGGCCCGACGTCCTTGGCCCCTAGAGGAAGGTGCACGCGTGCCCCGCCGCAGAATCGGCTTCTGGTACCGCTTCGCCGCGGTGATCGCCAAACCGCCGCTGGTGGTTCTGATCAAGCGGGACTGGCGTGGAATGGAGCACATTCCGGCCGAGGGCGGATTTATCGCCGCGGTGAACCACAATTCGCACATCGATCCCTTCGCGTACGCGCACTTTCAGTACAACAGCGGCCGGGTCCCGCGATTCCTGGCGAAGAGCGGGCTTTTCAAGAAGGGATTCGTCGGCTCCTTCATGCGGGGCAGCGGGCAGATCCCCGTCTACCGGGAGACCACGGACGCGCTGAGCGCCTTCCGCGCCGCGATCGACGCCGTGGAGCGAGGCGAATGCGTCGCCTTCTATCCGGAGGGCACCATCACCCGGGACCCGGACCAGTGGCCCATGACCGGCAAGACCGGTGCCGCACGCGTCGCCCTGCAGACCAAGTGCCCGGTGATCCCCGTCGCGCAGTGGGGCGCCAACGAACTGCTGCCGCCGTACGCCAAGAAGCTCAACCTCCTTCCGCGCAAGACCCACCGGGTGCTCGCGGGCCGGCCGGTGGACCTCTCGCGTTTCTACGACCGGGAGATGACCCCGGAGCTGCTGAAGGAGGCGACCGAGGTCATCATGGCCGCCATCACCCGCCAGCTGGAGGAGATCCGCGGCGAGAAGGCGCCCGACACCCCGTACGACCCGCGCCAGGAGCGCATCGAGCAGCGACGCAGGACCGCCGCGCAGAACAGGCAGGCGCAGCAGGCGAAGGCCGAGCAGGAAGAGGGGCAGGGCACGTGAGCAAGCCCGTCAAGGCGGCAGTTCTGAGCGCCGGTTCATGGGGCACGGCCTTCGGCATCGTCCTGGCCGACGCGGGATGCGAGGTCACGCTGTGGGCCCGTCGCGCCGAGGTCGCCGATGCCATCAACTCGACCCGCACGAACCCCGACTACTTCCCCGGCGTCGAGCTCCCGCAGGCCCTGCGGGCGACCACGGACCCCGCCGAGGCCATGGCCGGCGCCGACTTCACGGTGCTGTCCGTCCCCTCCCAGACCCTGCGCGCCAACCTCGCCGAGTGGACGCCGATGCTGGCGCCGGGCACGGTCCTGGTGTCGCTGATGAAGGGCGTCGAACTCGGCACCACCATGCGGATGAGCGAGGTCATCGAGGACGTCGCCAAGGTCGGCCAGGACCGCATCGCCGTGGTCACCGGCCCCAACCTGGCCCGCGAGATCGCCTCCCGGATGCCCGCCGCGGCCGTCGTCGCCTGCACCGACGAGTCCGTCGCCCAGCGTCTTCAGGCCGCCTGCCACACGCCGTACTTCCGGCCGTACACCAATACGGACGTGGTGGGCTGCGAACTGGGCGGAGCCGTGAAGAACGTCATCGGCCTCGCCGTCGGCATCGCGGACGGCATGGGCCTCGGCGACAACGCCAAGGGCTCGCTGATCACCCGCGGCCTCGCCGAGACGACCCGGCTGGGCCTCGCGATGGGTGCCGACCCGCTGACGTTCTCCGGACTCGCCGGTCTCGGCGACCTGGTGGCGACCTGTTCCTCGCCGCTGTCCCGGAACCACACCTTCGGCACCAACCTCGGCAAGGGCATGACCCTGGAGGAGACCATCGCGGTCACCAAGCAGACCGCCGAGGGCGTGAAGTCCTGTGAGTCCGTGCTGGATCTGGCCCGTCGGCACGGCGTCGACATGCCGATCACCGAGACGGTCGTCGGCATCGTGCACGAGGGCAAGCCGCCGGTCGTCGCCCTCAAGGAGCTGATGTCGCGCAGCGCGAAGCCCGAACGACGCTAGGCGCTCCGCTGGGGGAGCCGTGTGGGTTGTCGGGCGGCTGCGGCTCCGTCGTGGCTTGTCGCGCCCGCGCGGCGGAGCCGTAGATCGATACAGCCCCGCGCCCCTAAGAGGGCGCTGCGCGAACCGCCACCGTCAACGGACGCTGACTACGGCCCCGGCGAGCGGGTACTCTCGACGCGATATGAGCACCGAGAACCTCCCCCAGAGCCCTGGCCAGCCGTCCCGCAAGCCGCGTGTGGCCGTCGTGTTCGGCGGTCGCAGCTCCGAGCACGGGATCTCCATGGTCACCGCAGGCGCCGTACTGCGCGCGATCGACCGGACGAAGTACGACGTCCTGCCGATCGGCATCACGCAGGGCGGCCGATGGGTGCTCACCGCCGACGAACCGGAACGTATGGCGATCACCGAGCGCCGTACGCCCAACGTCGAGCAGATGGCGGAGTCGAGCGAGGGCGGTGTGGTGCTCCCCGTCGACCCCGCGAACCGCGAAGTCGTCTACACCGAGCCCGGATCGGTGCCCAAGGCGCTCGGTGAGATCGATGTGGTCTTCCCGGTGCTGCACGGGCCCTACGGCGAGGACGGCACCCTGCAGGGGCTGCTGGAGCTCTCCGGTGTGCCGTACGTCGGTTCGGGCGTGCTCGCCTCGGCCGTCGGCCAGGACAAGGAGTACATGAAGCGGGTGTTCACCTCGTTCGGGCTCAAGGTGGGCCCGTATGTGGTGATCCGGCCGCGTGAGTGGGAGCAGGACGAGTCCGCCGCCCGCAAGAAGATCATCGACCTCGCCGGCGATCACGGCTGGCCGCTGTTCGTGAAGCCCGCGCGCGCGGGTTCGTCGATCGGCATCACCAAGGTCGAGGACCTGTCCGGCCTGGACGACGCGATCGCCGAGGCGAAGCGGCACGACCCGAAGATCCTGGTCGAGGCGGCGCTGCGCGGCCGTGAGATCGAGTGCGGAGTGCTGGAGTTCGAGGACGGCCCGCGCGCCTCCGTCCCCGCGGAGATCCCGCCGCCGGACGCGCACGCGTACTACGACTTCGAGGCCAAGTACATCGACTCCACGCCCGGCATCGTGCCGGCGCCGCTGACGCCCGAGGAGACGGCCGAGGTGCAGCGCCTGGCCGTGGACGCCTTCGAGGCGGCCTCCTGCGAGGGCTTGGTGCGCGCGGACTTCTTCCTCACCGAGGACGGCGAGTTCGTGATCAACGAGATCAACACGATGCCCGGTTTCACGCCGATCTCGATGTACCCGCAGATGTGGCAGGCCAGCGGGATCAGCTACCCGGACCTGATCGACCGGCTGATCCAGGCGGCGCTGCGCAGGTCGACGGGCCTGCGCTGAACCCCGCGGCGGTCAGTAGGTCGTCCGCTCCGGAATCGCCTTCTTGACCGCCGACGCCAGGTCGATCAGCACACCCGAGCTGTCGCGCCCGGCAGGCACCGTCACCTCGACGTACGCGTTTCGATTGGCGGTGGTGAAACGGTGTGCCCCGCCGTCCTGTTTCTCCATCAGCCAGTCGACGCCCTCGACCCCACCCGGGACCGCGTCGGCGTCATGTCCCTCGGCCACGTCGGGGTCGACCATCTTCGGCGGTCGCGTGACACCGCACCGCAGTATGATCGCCGGGTCCCCCCAGCCCGCGGTCAGCGTGGACGCGGGCGAGGGATCCTCACGGCGCACACCGTCCACCTTGGCCGGCAGCACTTTGTCCAGCTTCCGGCACAGCCCGGCCACCGTACTGTCGGGGCTGGGAACCGCGGCCGACCGGCTGTCGTCTGCTGATGAGCAGCCCGCCGCGGTGATCAGCAGGACGAGTGCGGGCAGCCCGAGGACAGAAATGCGCCGGTGACGGAAAGAGTTCACCGGCCAAGGGTAGACGGGGGCTACAGATGGACGACCGGGCAGGTCAGGGTGCGGGTGATGCCGTCCACCTGCTGGACCTTCGCGACCACCATGCGACCCAGATCGTCGACTGTGTCGGCCTGGGCGCGCACGATGACGTCGTACGGTCCCGTCACGTCCTCGGCCTGGATGACTCCAGGGATCTTGCTGATCGTCTCGGCGACGGTCGACGCCTTGCCGACCTCCGTCTGGATCAGGATGTACGCCTGTACCACGGAACCTCCAGGGCGGCCACGAGGATCATGTGGGGAAAAGGAACGCCACGGTATCGCGTCGCCGCTCGTCGCGGGGAGACCTGCGGTGGCCGGGGCTTGCGTGCCGGGGCCCAGAACCTGTCCGCAGGCTCTCGGGCACGACAGAAGTTGACGTACACCTTGACCGTAGCGAGGACCGTAGTGACGCGCGACCGGGTGCGAACAGGGACAGAAGGGGCGTAAGGGAAATGAAGGGCACTGTTGGTGAGCTCGGTGAGTTCGGGCTCATCAGGGAGCTCACCTCCCGTCTGACCACCACCCCGGCGGTCCGGGTCGGCCCGGGCGACGACGCCGCGGTGGTGGCCGCGCCCGACCGCAGGGTCGTGGCCAGCACCGACATCCTGCTGGAGGGACGGCACTTCCGCCGCGACTGGTCCACGGCCTACGACGTCGGCCGCAAGGCCGCCGCGCAGAACCTCGCGGACATCGCCGCCATGGGCGCCGTGCCGACCGCGCTGCTGCTCGGCCTGGTCGTGCCGGCCGAACTCCCGGTCACCTGGCCGAGCGAGCTGATGGACGGAATCCGCGACGAGTGCCAGGTCGCGGGCGCCTCGGTGGTCGGCGGCGACGTCGTACGGGGCGACACGATCATGGTGTCGATCACCGCGCTCGGCGATCTGCGCAACCAGGAGCCGGTCACCCGGGCGGGCGCGCAGCCCGGCGACCGCGTCGCCGTGACCGGCTGGCTGGGCTGGTCCGCCGCCGGATACGCCGTGCTGGCCCGGGGTTTCCGCTCGCCGCGTGCCTTCGTGGAGGCGCACCGGCGCCCCGAGCCGCCGTATCACGCGGGCCCTGCCGCCGCCGCGCTCGGCGCGACCGCGATGTGCGACGTGAGCGACGGGCTGATCGCCGACCTCGGGCACATCGCCGAGGCCAGCAAGGTCCGGATCGACATCCGGTCCGGCGCGATCGACATCCCGACGCAGATGAACGACATCGGGCAGGCCGTCGGCGTCGACCCCATGCAGTGGGTGCTGACCGGGGGAGAGGACCACGCGATCGTGGCCACCTTCCCGCCGGACGTGAAGCTCCCGGCCCGCTGGAAGGTCATCGGCGAGGTCCTCAACCCCTCCGCGCTGCCCCAGGTGACGGTGGACGGGGCACCGTGGACCAAGAAGGGCGGCTGGGACCACTTCGGCGGGGACATCGAGTCATGATCCCGGGCGTTCTCACGGTGGCGGGCTCCGATTCCGGCGGCGGCGCGGGCATTCAGGCCGACCTGAAGACGATGCTCGCGCTCGGCGTGCACGGCATGAGCGTGATCACGGCGGTCACCGCCCAGAACTCCCTTGGTGTGCAGGGCGCTTGGGAGCTGCCGGTGGAGGCGGTGCGGGCGCAGTACCGCAGCGTCGTCGACGACATCGGCGTCCAGGCGGTCAAGACGGGGATGCTCGCGTCGGCCGAACTCGTGGAGGCGGTCGCCGAGTTGATCGGCGGCACCGAGGCGCCCGCCGTCATCGACCCGGTGGGCGTCTCCAAGCACGGCGACTCGCTGCTGGCGGCCTCCGCGCTGGACTCCGTCCGCACCGAGCTGCTCCCGGTCGCGACCGTGGCGACGCCGAACCTGGACGAGGTGGCCCAACTCACCGGCGTGCACGTCGAGTCCGAGGACGACCTCAGGCGGGCCGCGGCGGCGGTGCTGGCGTACGGGCCCCGCTGGGTCGTCGTGAAGGGCGGCCACCTCTCGGGGGACGCCGTGGACCTGCTCACGGACGGCTCCGAGGAGCACTGGCTGCGCGCCCCGCGCCACGACAACCGCCACACCCACGGCACCGGCTGCACCCTCGCCTCCGCGATCGCGTCGCAGCTCGCCAAGGGACAGTCCGTGCCGGAGGCGGTGACGGCGGCCAAGGAGTACGTCACCGGGGCGATCGCCGCCGGGTTCTCGCTCGGCGGCGGAATCGGGCCGGTCGACCACGGCTGGGCCCTGAGAGCCCGCGCATAGCCCTCACGCGGGGTACTCCGGCAACTTGATGTTGGTCGCCGACTTCTCGGTGAGGCGCTTGAAGAACGCCGCCAGCGGGCGGGAGGAGAGCAGCCGGTACATCCGGTCCCGGCTGCGGATCCGCCGCTCGGTGGCCGGGGCGAAGAACGGGCCCGCGTTGCCCGAGGTCTTCTGGCAGCCCTTGGCGAAGGCCGAGATCCGCGACTCGTACGCCGCGAACGCCGTACGGTGATCCCCGCCGGCCAGGGCGAGTTCACCGGCCAGGACGTAGGCGCCGACGACCGCCACCCCCGTGCCCATCCCGCCCATGGTCGCCCCGTACCCGGCGTCCCCCAGCAGCGCCACGCGCCCCCGGGTGAGCCGGTCGACATGGATCTGGGCGATCGCGTCGAAGTACAGGTCGTCGGCCGTCTCCAGGGCCTTGAGGACGTTCGGCCCCTCCCAGCCCGTCCCCGCGAACCGGTCGGCGAGGATCCGCTTCTGCGCGGCGACGTCCCGGCGGTCGTACGACAGCCGCTCGGACCGGAAGACCAGCAGCGCGCCCGCGCGGTCGGGGTCGCCGTCGTAGTTGCCGATCGCGATCGCCCGGCCGGGCTCGCTGTAGACCCGGCCGGTGCGGTCCAGGCCCAGGTGGTTGGGGACGTCGAATCCGGCCACGTAGTGGTCGAGGAAGCGCAGGTGGCCGGAGTCCTCGCCGAACACGAGAGAGCGGGTGCGGGAGTGCAGGCCGTCCGCGCCGATCACCAGGTCGAAGCGGCGGGCGGGGCCGTTGTCGAAGGTGACGTCGACACCGTGGGGCGTGTCGGTGAGCGTGGCGACCGAGTCGCCGAAGACGTACTCCGCGCGGTCCCGGGTGCGTTCGTACATGAGGCGCGCGAGTTCGCCGCGGAAGATCTCCACGTCGCCGCTCATCATCTCCGACGGCAGATCGACCTTCGGGGCGCCGTCCGCGTCGACGACCATCTGCCGGCCCATATGGGTCTGGCGGGCGTGGATCTCGTCCCAGATGCCCATCTCGGTGAGCACCTTGCGGTGCACATGCCCCCTGAAGTCCACGGCGAAGCCGCCGCCGCGCAGCTCGGGCGCCCTCTCGACCACGGTGACCTGCGCGCCGTGGCGGAGGAGGTTCAGCGCCAGGGCGGGACCGGCGACGCTGGCACCGGAGATCAGGACGGTGAGATGGCTGAGGTCGTAGGCCTTGTGCGCGATGCCCGTGTCGTTCGCCTTGTGCACGTTGTGCACGTTTTTCACGTCGTTCGTCATGTACGGCAGCCTCGGTGGCGCCGCTGACCGTCCCCCTACCGTTCGCTGACCGCCGCTGACCGCAGGGCGCGGCCCTGCCCGAAGGCCTTGTCGTAGGCCTCGGGGGACAGCCGCGCGCGTACCGCCCGCCGGGTCCGTACGACATCGGGGTCGCCCTCGGCCGAGGCGCCCCGCAGGCCCTCGGCGGCGCCCAGGAGTTCGGCCGCGCGTTCGGGGTGCGGGGCGACGGAGGCCAGGGCGTCGGCGGCGGACGCCATGGCGAGGGCGTCGGGCGAGTCCAGGGCGTGGATGCGGGCCTGTGCGAACCAGTCGCGGGCCTGGTCGAGGTCGCCCTCGGCGGCGGCCGTGCGGCCGAGGCCGATGAGGATCAGGACGGTCTCGCCGACGCTGAACCAGTTGGCCGCGCAGGCCTGCAGCGCGCTTTCGTAGTGCACGCGCGCGTGGGCGGTCTCCCCGGTCAGCCGGGCCGTGTCGCCGAGCCCGCGCCGGGCGGCCGCCACCTTGTCCGGAGCGCCCGCCTCACGGGCCAGGTCGGCGGCCTGCCTGAAATGGCCCCCGGCCTCTTCGGCGTCGCCGCGGTGGAGCAGCACCGTGGCCCGGGAGCGCAACAGGTCGGAGGTCTCCTCGGGGGCGTCCAGTTCTCGGACGTACACCAGCCCCTCGTCGAACAGCTCCAGGGCACGGTCGTACTCGCCCCGCCGGCCCGCGAAACCGCCCAGCGGATCCAGGCAGTTGGCCATGCCCCAGCGGTCCCCGGTCGCACGGAAGGAGGCCAGCGAGCACGCGAAGGCGGCTTCGGCGGCCACGGGGTCGCCGGTGAACTGGGCCCGGTAGGCGAGCCCAAGGTCCAGCAGCGCACGGCCCCACGGTTCGTCGCCCACCTGCAGGGCGAGCAGATCCTCGTCCACCGCGTACAGCGGCCCGGCGGCCAGTGACCACAGGACCATCGTGAACGGCAGCCGCAACGGCTCCTCCAGGGCGTGCATGAGGGCGGCCACGCGCGCGATGCGGTCCGGTTCGCCGGGCTCGTCGCCCCGGCCGGTGACCGTGTTCATCAGGCACAGGGCGTACTCCTCGGCCAGCCCCGGGGGCGGTGCCTCGCCGACCGCCGCCAGCAGGGCGCGGGCCAACGGCACCTGCTCGCCGTGCGGGGTGCGCAGCCGCCAGAACCACGACAGGGCCGCCATCAGCCGCAGGGCGTCCTCGGGAGCGGTGGCCACCAGGTGCCGCAGGGCCGCGTCCAGGTTGTCCCGCTCGGCGTCCAGGCGGGCCAGCCAGGGGAGTTGCCCACCGCCGCGCAGACAGGGCTCCGCGCGCTCGGCCAGCGCCCGGAAGTACGCGGCGTGGGCGTCCCGCAACCGCTGCTCGTACCGGTGCCCGTCGGCGCCGTCCGCACGCTGCTGGGCGGCGAACGCGCGGATGGTCTCCAGCATCCGGTAGCGCCCCTCGGACACCTCCAGGAACGACTTCTCCACCAGCGAGGCCAGGAGATCCTCCGGATACGGCGTCGCGCACACCGCCTCCACGGCCTCCAGGCCGGCCCCGCCCGCGAACACCGTCAGCCGCGTCGCGAGCTCCCGTTCCTCCTCGTCCAGCAGATCCCAGCTCCACTCCACGACGGCACGCAGCGTGCGATGCCGGGGCGCCTTGGAGCGGTCGCCCCGGGACAGGAGACGGAACCGGTCGTGGAGGCGGTCGGCGAGCTCGTCCGGGGTGAGGGTGCGCAGCCGCGCCGCCGCCAGCTCGATGGCGAGGGGCAGCCCGTCGAGGGCGGCGCAGATGTCGGCCACACGCGTGTGCCCCTCGAATCCGGGACGCACCGCCCGCGCGCGGTCCAGGAAGAGCCGCCCGGCGGGCTCCGGCGGCAGCGGCGGCACCGGGATCAGCACCTCACCGGTGATGCCGAGGGACTCACGGCTGGTGGCGAGCACCCGCACCCCGGGGCACACACCGAGGAGCAGCGCGGCCAGCGGGGCCGCGTCCGCCACGAGGTGCTCGCAGTTGTCCAGGACGAGAAGCAGCTCGCGGTCCTCCAGCACGGCCGTCAGCCGCTCGGTGCCGTCCGTCGCGGGGGACCGGAAGCCGTCGCGCACACCGAGGGCGGCCAGTACGGCGTACGGGATCTGCGCCCCGTCGGTGAGGGGCGCCAGCTCGGCGTAGCAGACGTCGGTGTGCCCGCTCGCCGCCTCGATGGCCAGCCGGGTCTTGCCGGCGCCGCCGGGACCGGTGAGCGTGACGAGACGGGAGCCGTCGAGTGCCGAGCCGATCTCGGCCAGTTCGGCCTCGCGGCCGACGAAACGGGTGAGCTGGACGGGGACCCGTCGGCGCTCGCTCTTCTGCCCCTGGAGCAGCTCCAGATGCAGCGCGGACAACTCGGGCGACGGATCGGCCCCCAGCTCCTCCGCGAGCGCCCGCCGCGCCTCCTCGAACACGGTCAGTGCCTCCGCGGGCCGCCCTCCCGCGTGCAGCGCCCGCATCAACTGCCCGTACAGCCGCTCGCTGAGCGGGTGCGCGGCGAGCAGGGACCGCAGCTCCGGTACGAGGTCGGAGCCGCCGCCGAGCGCCAGGTCCGCCTCGATCCGGTCCTGTACGGCGGCCGGCCTGAGCTCTTCGAGCCGGATGCGCCCGGCGTGCGTGTCCGGGAGGTCGGGCAGCGCCGGGCCGCGCCACAGGGAGAGCGCCTCACGGAGCAGACGCGCCACGCGCGCGTGGTCACCGGCGGCGAGCGCGGCCCGCCCCTCTCCCGCCAGGCGTTCGAAACGGTGGGCGTCGACGGATTCGGGCGCAACGGTGATCCGGTAGCCGGCCGGCCCCGCCTCGATGTCCGTGTGCGGAGCCAGGCGCCTGCGCAGACGGGAGATCTGCGACTGGAGGGCGTTGGCGGCCCCGGCGGGCGGCCCGGCGCCGTACAGGCCGTCGATCAGACGCTGCGGGGACACCGCGTGGCCGGCGTCGAGGAGCAGCAGGGAGAGCAGCGCACGGGGGCGGGGTCCGCCGGGGTCCAGTGGCGTGCCGTCGTCGGTGCGTACGTCCAGGGGGCCCAGGATGCCGAAGCGCATGCCCGGGATTCTGGCAGGTCAGCGGCGCCGGGGGAGCGGGTTGTCGGGTACGGCAAAAAGCCGGCCCACCCTCAGGTGGACCGGCTCTGTGCAGCGAACCAGCAGTGGCCGCGCGCTTAGCTCTGCGTCAGCGCGAGACCTTGCCGGCCTTGATGCACGAGGTGCAAGCGTTCACGCGCTTCGGCGTCCCGCCGACCACGGTACGTACGCGCTGGATGTTCGGGTTCCAGCGGCGGGACGTACGGCGGTGCGAGTGCGAGATGTTGTTGCCGAAGCCCGGCCCCTTGCCGCAGACGTCGCAGTTGGCAGCCACGGGTCACTCCAAAGACTTCAGATGCACTTACGGTTAATCCCGGCATGCCGGGATCGAGATCTAGGATCAGAGATCTGAGTGGCGCTGCCAGGGGAACGGCCCGATGTGGATCGGGCAACCGGAGCAGCATACAACGACTGCGCCAGTGGAACGAAACTACCATGGCTGCTCAGGGGCCCGCTCCCGGCCCTCTTCCGGCGCCGAGCGACCCTGGGTCTACGCTGCCTCCCACGGCCGGCAGCTCAAGGAGGCGCAGGTGGCGCAGGTGCCGCAGACATTCTTCGATGCTCTCGCGGTGCGCACCTGGTGCGGCCTCGCGTTGGAGTCGCTCGGTCGCGCGCGCGAGGACATCGACGCGATCAATGTCTATCCCGTGGCCGACGGGGACACCGGCACGAACCTGTATCTGACCGTGGAGTCGGCGGTCGCGGCCGTGGAGGCCGTGTTCACCGCGTACGACGACGGCAAACCCACCCTCGCGGACGCCGCCCGCGCCATGGCGCACGGGGCTCTCATAGGCGCCCGGGGGAACTCGGGCACGATCCTCGCCCAGTTGCTGCGCGGCATGGCCCAGGTGCTCGCCGCCGACGGTGAGACGGCTCACACCGACGGTTCCGGTCTTCGCCTCGCCCTGCGGCAGGCCGCCGACTCCGCCCGCGGGGCCGTGGCCCACCCCGTGGAGGGCACGGTCCTCACGGTCGCCTCGGCCGCCGCCGACGCCGCCGGTGGGGCGGAGGGCGAGGACTGCGGGGCGGTCGCGCGGGCGGCCTACGAAGGGGCGCGCACGGCACTGGCGGCGACGCCCGGGCAGCTGGCGGTACTGGAGCGCGCGGGGGTGGTCGACGCCGGGGGGCGGGGGCTGGTGGCGGTGCTGGGCGCACTGGTGGAGACGTTCACGGGGGAGGCGGTCGCCGCGTTCTCCGTCCTCCACACACGCGTGGAGGACGGTTCGCACGGAACCCCGGTCGTCGGTGGGGGCACGTCCCCCGCCGATGCGGAGGAGTGCGCCGACGCCGTGGGCGACGGCGGCCCCGCCTTCGAGGTGATCTACCTCCTGGAGGCCGGCGACGACGCCGTGGACCGGCTGCGGGAGCGGCTCGACGGCCTCGGGGACTCGCTCGTGATCGTCGGCGGTGACGGGCTGTGGAACGTCCATGTGCATGTCGACGACGCCGGGGCCGCCGTGGAGGCGGGCGTCGAGGCCGGGCGGCCGTACCGGATCCGGATCACCCACTTCGGCGCCGACGACGCGCACACCACCGGCCGGCGGCCGAGCAGGGAGCGGGTCCAGCGGGCCGTCGTCGCCGTCGTGCCCGGTGAGGGCCTGGCCGGGCTGTACACCGAGGCCGGTGCGACGACCGTCCTCGCCCGCCCCGGGGAGCCGCCCGCGAGCGGGGAGCTGGTCGAGGCCGTACGGCGTGCCCACGCGCGTGAGGTCGTGCTGCTGCCCAATGACGCCGACCTGCGCCACACGGCGGCCGCGGCGGCGGAGCAGGCCCGCACGGAGGGCATCCGCGTGGCGCTGATCCCGACCAGGTCGGCGGTCCAGGGCATCGCGGCGCTCGCCGTGCACGAGCCGGAGCGCCGCTTCGACGAGGACGTCGTGTCGATGACCTCGGCGGCCGGCGCCACCCGCTACGCCGAGGTCGCCGTCGCCGAGCGCCAGTCCTGGACCATGGCCGGCATCTGCCAGGCCGGGGACGTCCTCGGTCTGGTCGACGGCGACGTGGCCGTGATCGGCTCGGACGTCACCGCCACCGCCGAGTCCGTGCTCGACCGCATGCTCTCGGCCGGCGGCGAACTCGTCACCCTGGTCCTCGGCGACCAGGCGCCGGAGGCGATCGCCGAGCACCTCGAAGCACGCGTGCGTGAGTCGTATCTCGCCGTCGACACGGTGGTGTACCGGGGCGGGCGGCAAGGGGCGTTGCTGCTCATCGGCGTGGAGTGAGCGAGGTCTGCTCCCCGGCCGACTTCCCCGCCTACTCCCTGGCCTGCTCCTCCATCACCTGAAGCATCTGCTCGGCCTCCGCCCGTCGCTCCTGCGCCGTCTCGTCGTCCTCCCCGGCACCGGCGTACGCCGCGAGCACCGCACGCGCGCGTGCCGCCGCCTCGGCAGGGCGGCTCAGGTCGGCCTCCAGCCAGCCCGCGGCGAGTTCGGCGCCGGTACGGCTGTGCAGGGCGTCGTCGCCCACGGAGACGAACACCGCGATGGCCTGTGCCACCTGGGACAGGGCCTCCTCCAGCGCGCTCTGGATCGACTCGTCCTCGGCGTCCTCCGCCGCGGAGCGCGCGAGGAGGTCGCTGAACTGCCGGTGGGTGTGGCCGAGTTCGGTGACGACCCGCTCGCGTGCCTCCTCGTCGTCGGCCTCGTCCAGCGCCGCCCTGCACTCCTGGACCGCGCTCGCCATCAGCTCGGCCGCGGCGTCCTCCCGGCCCTCGACACGCAGCGCCAGCCACGCGCGTGCGCGCAGGGAGCGGACGAGGCCGTGCACATTGCCGAGGGTCCGCCACAGCGTGCCCGCGCGCTCGTACGCCCGGTCGGCCTCGCCGAGCAGCCCCGCGTGGCCGAGCGACTCGGCGGCGAGGTGGGCGAGCGTGGCGTGGTCGTGCTGCTCGGGCCAGTGCCGGGCGATCTCGGCGGCCTGCAGCCGGCGTTCGGCCGCCTCGCGGTGTTCGCCGAGCTCGCTCAGACAGTCGCCGAGCCACCACTGCGTCTGGACGACCGCCCCGTCGCCATGTGTGTCGGGGGACAGGTCCGGCAGCGCCGACTCCAGCACCTCGGCGGCCTCGGCGAACCGCCCCTGCCGCAGCAGGAACCCGCCGAGCTGGTGCCGCGCCCAGGCACCCAGCGTGCGGCTCTCACCTGCCTCGTCGGCCCAGTGCGCCGCCTCCAGGGCGTGTTCCGCGGCCTCCTCGGACAGCCCCCGCCCGCCGAGCACCTCGGCCAGCTGCAGATGCAGCTGGGCCCGGCCCGGCGCCTCCAGGTGCGGCCCGCCGTGCTCCAGGGCCGCCCGCAGCGCCCGCTCGGCCTCCGCGATGTCGCCGAGATGGTGCGCCAGCCCGGCCAGCCGGGCCTCGTACTCCACCGCGAACCACGGCAGCCCGGCGCCCACGAACGCCTCCGAGGCCCACCCGAACAGCACCGCGGCGCCCTCCACGTCCCCGGTGAGCACCGCCAGCTCCGCGAGCATCGCCTGCGCCTCGGCGGCCCGTGCGGCGAGCCGTACGTCGTCCCCGGTGCGCCCGTCGACGAGCGCGAGCACCTCACGCGCGGCGGACTCGGCGTCCGCGAGGACGGCCTCCTGGAGCGTCTCCCCGGCCTCGTGCACCCCCCGCATCAGGATCCGCGCCCGGCTCATCAGCACGGCCGCCGTCTGCCGTACGCCCGTGCCGTCCTCGGCGTACAGCGCGAGGGCCCGGTCGTACAGGTCGGCGATCGTGGTGAGGGCCTCGGACACCTCGCCCGTGAGCGCGCGTACGTACGCTCCACGCGCGTAGGCCGCCAGCGACTCCCCGGGGTCGCCCGCCTCCGCGTACAGCCCGGCGGCCTCCTCGAACAGGGGGATGCCCTCGGGGCCCAGGTCCATCGCCCGGTGGTCGGCGATCTCCGCGCGGTCGAGGGCGTCCAGCTCGACGCCCTCGGCGGCGCGGGAGACGGCCGCCCAGGCCTCGATGGCGTTCGGCTGCAGGGTGTCCGACAGCCGCCGCGCCTCGGCGATCAGCGCGCGCAGGCCGGGCCGCTCGGCCGTGTCCTCGGGGACGTTCGCCGCGGCCGGTACGCCCCCGGCACTGACGCCGGGCGTCACCGCTGCCGTCGGCCTGGCCGCCGTACGCACACCCAGAGGCAGCCGCTCCACCAGCGGCCGCTGCGCCATACGCGCGCGTGCCCGCTCGCTGATGTACGCCGTGCCGTTGCGCTCGTCGAAGCGCGCGGCCAGGGCGAGGGCCTCCTCGCGCGCGTGGACGGCGAGTTCACCGGCGGTCCAGGTACGGCCCGCCGGACCGGGCACCTGCCGGCCGGCCGGACCGAGCGCGCTCAGGCGGTCCATGAGCAGGGCCACCACCGTCATGAACTCCAGCTTGCTGCGCGGGTGCCCGTCGTCCGTGAAGTACGCCGGCCGCTCCGCGAGCAGCTCCAGGCCACGCGCCTCGTTGCCGGTCAGCGCACAGAACTCCACGTGGTCCGCGTACGCGCCCCGCATGCTCTCCATGGGCCGTACGAGCCGGAAGCCCCGCAGATGGTTGGCGCGGGCCTCGTCCACCCGGCCCAGCCGCAGCAGCGGCGTCAGGGAGGACGCGAGGACCGTGTGCGGCTCGTGGGCGCAGGTGAACTCGCCCTCCAGAACCGGCCGCCACAGCCGCAGCGCCTCGGTGTCCCGGCCCCGCTCCGCCTGCCACCAGCCCTGCCCGTGCAGCTCGCACGCGTGGCAGTCGGCCATGCTGTCCCGGTCGGCCGCCAGCCAGGCGCCGTACGCCCGCTCCGCCCGCGCCACGTCGCCGACATGCGCGGCGACACTGAACTCGGCGCCGCGCACGGCCCGTTCGGAGTGCCCGGCGAGCCGGTAGCGGTGCTCCATCTCGCCGAGCCACTTCTCGATCGAGGCCAGCGGGATGTGCGGCTGGTCGAGCATGCCGGACGACATCCACTTGAAGACCCAGTGCAGCGAATGCGTCTCGTACTCGTCGAAGTCCTCGGGCCGCTCGTCCCACATGCGCAGCAGACGCGCGAAGGGGACGAACATCTTGTCCTTCTCGGAGCTGTAGTTGTAGACCTTCAGCTGGTGTCCGAGCGCCTCGATCACCGCGAGCGGGACGTTCAGCCTCTCGGCCTCGGTGAGCAGCTGCTCCGCGCGCGCGTTGCGGGCGGGACCCTCCGGCTCCTCGCCGTTCTCCGCCATCGCCCGGCGCAGTGCGTCGAAGTCGGTGATCTCGCTCATCAGCGTCCTCCCTCGCCGTTCGTGGCCCATTCCAGCAGGCCGATGAAGGCCCGGTTCAGCAGCGCCGAGTCGGCGGGCCTGAGCGGGCGCTGCGCCATCAGCAGGGCCTGCCCGTAGAGGGACTCGGTGGCGGTGCCGATCAGCTCCGGATCGCCCAGCGAACTGATCCGCCGGATCAGCGGGTTGAGGTGGTTGAGCACCAGACGCGCGCGTGGAGTGCTGCCGCGCAGCGAGCCGAGGATGCCCGCCCACAGGTCGTCGGCCTGCTCCTCGGCCTGCGCGCGGGCCTGCTCGTGCCGGGCCGCGCGGTCGTCCAGGTGCAGCGCGGGCACGGACAGCGGATGGAAGGCGCGCAGGACGACATCACAGCCCAGCGGGTCGAGCTTCGCCCGCGCGGCCGCCAGGAAGCCGGACAGGGCCAGCTCCTCGGCCGGGTCCACCGAGTCCAGATGGGCGGTCACGGTGTCCGCGTCCAGCTCGGCGACGACCGTCCCCGGCCGCACCGACGGCAGCGCCTCGATCAGCTCGCTGTCGTAGGTGTAGCCGCCGTTGATCACCCCGACGCCCTGTGCGGACGCGATCGGCGCGACCTGCCGGTACTCCTCCACGGTCCGCGTGAAGTGCACCACCGGGTGCCGCTGCGCGAACTCCTCCAGGGACAGCCGCCCGTCGGTCGTCTCGAACGGCAGCCACGGCAGCATCGTCCGCAGCATCTCCCCGTCGTGCCGCGCGAGGGACTTCACGCCCAGGTGGTGCACCGACAGGAACGCCGACAGCCGTTCCGGATCGCCGGCCGCGAGCCCCGTCAGCCAGGACCGAATCCTTTCGCCGAGCGCCTCCCTTACGCCCGCCAGCGTCTCGTCCTCGTACAGCGATTCGCGCGACGCCGTCGGTCGCAGACTGTCGGTGTCCAGGACGCAGCGCACGAAGAACGCCCAGTCGGGCAGCAGCTGTTCGGCCCGCTCGGTCAGCAGCATGCCCTTGAGGTGGACGCGATGACCCGCCCGCTGGGCCGGGCTGACCGCCGACGGAAGGACGTACGCCACGCCCCGGATCCCCGCGAGCGGCACGTCCAGCTCGATCGAGTCCAGCGGTGTGAAGCCGAACAGCTCGCGGCAGTGCCGCGCCAGAGCCACCTGCCGGGTGGCGGGGGAGGGGTACGACCGGTCCCAGGGCGCCGGCAGATCGGTGACCGCCTCGCTGCCGACCCGCACGTCGTACGGCAGCAGCGAGCCGAAGTCCCGCGCCAGCGCCAGCACCCGCTCCTCGGCCAGCCACTCGGCGGCACCGGCCCGCGCCACCAGGTGCACGGTGGTGCCGGGTTCGGGCCGGGCGTCGTCCGGCAGGGTCCGCACGGTGTACGAGCCGTCGTCCGTGGCCGTCCACTCCACGGGCGCCGCGTCCGGTGTACGCGCGCTGCGGCTGACCACCCGGATCCGCTCGGCGACCACGAAACAGGCCAGCAGACCGATGCCGAACTGCCCCAGGAAGTCGGACCGTGCCTCCTGCAGCCCCTCGGCACGCTTGGAGCTGCGCCCGATGGTCGCGAGGAGGTCGTGCACATCCGCCTCGGTCAGTCCGACACCGGAGTCCTCGACCCGCAGGGCGCCCTTCTCGGCGTACAGCCGCACCTTGGCGGGTGCGTCCGGCTCCTCGGCGCGTCTGGCGGTGATGGCGTCGACGGCGTTCTGCAGCAGCTCGCGCAGATAGACCTTCGGACTGGAGTAGAGATGGTGCGAGAGCAGGTCCACCAGACCGCGCAGGTCGACCTGGAACGTATGAGGTGACTGTGAGGGCTGAGGGGCCTGGGATGACTGTGAGGTCTGGGAGTCCATCGTCGCTGCGCCGTTGGGGGGACTTGGCGACGGCGCGGGGTCGGGCGGTCCCGGTGAGGCGGTGACCGCGAAAGGATGGCCGGAGCGCGCCATCCTAGGGCCGAATCGAGCCGCCTGACCAGGGCTTTCCGGGACGTTTACCGGGACGGCCGCAGGGACCTCTACGGCATTGTCAGTGCTGTGGTGTGGAATGGATCTCGTGCCCGCACTGGAAGAACCACTGAAAAAGGTGCTCGGCCCTCCCACCGCGAAGGTGATGGCCGAGCACCTCGGCCTGCACACCGTCGGCGACCTTCTGCACCACTACCCGCGCAGATACGAGGAGCGGGGCCAGCTCACCCACCTCGCCGACCTCCCCATGGACGAGCACGTCACCGTGGTCGCGATGGTCGCCGACGCCCGCCTGCACACCTTCGCCTCCGCCAAGGCCCCGCGCGGCAAGGGCCAGCGCCTCGAAGTCACCATCACCGACGGCAGCGGCCGCGTCCAACTGGTCTTCTTCGGCAACGGCGTTCACAAGCCCCACAAGGAGCTCCTGCCGGGCACCCGCGCGATGTTCGCGGGCAAGGTCTCCGTCTTCAACCGCCGCCTCCAACTGGCACACCCGGCGTACGAGTTGCTGCGCGGTGCCGACGACGAGGCGGCCGAATCCGTGGAGTCCTGGGCGGGCGCCCTGATCCCCATCTACCCCGCCACTGCCAAGCTGGAGTCCTGGAAGATCGGCAAGGCGATCCAGACGGTCCTGCCCAGCGCCCAGGAAGCCGTCGACCCCCTTCCGGACAGCCTCCGCGAGGGCCGCGGTCTGGTCCCCCTGCCCGAGGCCCTCCTCAAGATCCACCGCCCCCACACCAAGGCCGACATCGAGGACGCCCGCTCCCGCCTCAAGTGGGACGAGGCCTTCGTCCTCCAGGTGGCCCTCGCCCGCCGCCGCTTCGCCGACGCCCAACTCCCGGCGGTGGCGAGGAGGCCCGCCCCCGACGGCCTCCTCTCGGCCTTCGACGACCGCCTCCCCTTCACCCTCACCGAGGGCCAGCAGAAGGTCTCCAAGGAGATCTTCGACGACCTGGCGACCGAACATCCGATGCACCGGCTGCTCCAGGGAGAGGTGGGCAGCGGAAAAACGATGGTGGCCCTGCGCGCCATGCTCGCCGTGGTCGACGCGAGCGGGCAGGCCGCCATGCTCGCGCCCACCGAGGTGCTGGCCCAGCAGCATCACCGGTCGATCGTCGAGATGATGGGCGAGCTGGCCGAGGGCGGGATGCTGGGCGGGGCCGAGCAGGCCACCAAGGTCGTGCTGCTCACCGGTTCCATGGGCGCGGCGGCCCGCCGCCAGGCCCTGCTCGACCTGGTCACCGGCGAGGCCGGGATCGTCATCGGCACGCACGCGTTGATCGAGGACAAGGTGCAGTTCCACGACCTCGGGCTGGTCGTGGTCGACGAACAGCACCGGTTCGGGGTCGAGCAGCGCGACGCCCTGCGCGGCAAGGGCAAGCAGCCGCCGCATCTGCTCGTCATGACCGCCACACCCATCCCGCGCACGGTCGCGATGACCGTCTTCGGCGACCTGGAGACCTCCGTCCTCGACCAGCTCCCGGCCGGCCGCTCACCCATCGCCTCCCATGTCGTCCCGGCCGCCGACAAACCCCACTTCCTCGCCCGTGCCTGGCAGCGGGTGCGAGAGGAGGTGGAGAACGGCCATCAAGCGTACGTCGTCTGCCCCCGCATCGGCGACGAGGAGGACGACCCCAAGAAGGCCGGCAAGAAGAAGTCCCCCGAGGACGAGGCCGAGAAGCGCCCGCCGCTCGCCGTCCTCGACGTGGCGGACCAGCTCGCCAAGGGGCCTCTGCAGGGCCTCAGGGTCGAGGTCCTGCACGGCCGAATGCACCCCGACGACAAGGACGCCGTCATGCGCCGCTTCGCCGCCGGCGAGACGGACGTGCTGGTCGCCACCACGGTCATCGAGGTCGGTGTGAACGTCCCGAACGCCACCGCCATGGTGATCATGGACGCCGACCGCTTCGGCGTCTCCCAGCTCCACCAGCTGCGCGGCCGTGTCGGCCGTGGCTCGGCGGCGGGCCTCTGCCTCCTGGTCACCGAGATGCCGGAGGCCAGCGCGGCCCGCCAGCGCCTGACCGCGGTCGCCTCCACCCTCGACGGCTTCGAGCTCTCCCGCATCGACCTGGAGCAGCGCCGCGAGGGCGACGTCCTGGGCCAGGCCCAGTCGGGCGCCCGCACTTCCCTGAAGGTCCTCGCTGTCATCGAGGACGAGGAGATCATCGCGGAGGCGAGGGAGGAGGCGGCGAGCTTGGTGGCGGCGGATCCGGAGCTGACGCAGCTCCCCGGTCTGCGGACGGCCCTGGACGCCCTTTTGGACGAGGAGAGGGAGCAGTACTTGGAAAAGGGGTGAGGGAGGCCAACCCCAGGGCGCGGGGCTGTATGGACCATGCGGCTACCGCCGCACGGGCGCGACCAGCCACACTGGTACCTGAAGCCGCCCACAACCAAGGACCGCAGATGACCCGCGTGATCGCCGGCGCAGCCGGCGGACGTCGCCTGGCCGTCCCGCCAGGCACCGGCACCCGCCCCACCTCCGACCGCGCACGCGAAGGTCTCTTCTCCACCTGGCAGTCCCTCCTCGGCGGCCCCCTGGAGGGGGAGCGGGTCCTCGACCTGTACGCCGGCTCCGGCGCAGTCGGCCTGGAAGCCCTGTCCCGCGGCGCCGGCCACACCCTCCTGGTCGAGGCCGACGCCCGAGCCGCCCGGATCGTCCGCGAGAACGTCAAGAACCTCGGCCTCCCCGGCGCCGAGGTCCGCGCGGGCAAAGCGGAACAGATCATCCAGACTCCGGCGCCGACCGAGCCGTACGACATCGCCTTCCTCGACCCGCCGTACCGAGTCACAGATCACGATCTTCGCGAGATTCTCCTCACACTCCGCTCGGGGGGCTGGCTCGCGCCCGAGGCGCTCGTCACCGTGGAGCGCAGCACCAGAGGCGGCGAATTCAGGTGGCCGGACGGCTTCGAGGCCATCCGGGCCCGTCGTTACGGCGAGGGAACGTTTTGGTACGGTCGCGCCGCCTCTACGTGCGAAGACGCACGATGACCGGACCGGAGAGCGAGGGATCACAAGTGCGCCGCGCCGTCTGTCCCGGGTCGTTCGACCCGATCACCAACGGACATCTCGACATCATTTCCCGCGCCTCCAGGCTGTATGACGAGGTCTACGTCGCCGTCATGATCAACAAGTCCAAGAAGGGCTTGTTCGAGGTCGAGGAGCGGCTCGACCTGATCCGCCAGGTCACGGCCGAGTACGGCAACGTCCGGGTCGAGGCCTTCCACGGCCTCCTCGTCGACTTCTGCAAGCAGCGCGACATCCCGGCCATCGTGAAGGGCCTGCGCGCGGTCAGCGACTTCGACTACGAGCTGCAGATGGCGCAGATGAACATCGGCCTCTCGGGCGTGGAGACGCTCTTCGTGCCGACCAACCCCACCTACAGCTTCCTGTCCTCCTCCCTGGTCAAGGAGGTGGCCACCTGGGGCGGCGACATCTCCCACCTCGTGCCGCCGGTGGTTCTGGAGGCCCTCAACAAGCGCCTGCGCAAGGACTGATGGGGCTACAGTCGTCCCGTCCGTCTCCATCACAGCTGTAGAGAGTGGCGAGCACACGGTGGACGTGCAGAAGAAGCTCGACGAGATCGTCTCGGCGATCTCAGGTGCCCGGTCGATGCCCATGTCGGCCTCGTGCGTGGTCAACCGCGCCGAACTGCTCTCGATGCTCGAAGAGGTCCGCGAGGCCCTGCCCGGCTCGCTCGCCCAGGCTGAGGAGCTGATCGGCGGCCGTGAGCAGATGGTCGAGCAGGCCCGCCAGGAGGCCGAGCGGATCATCCAGGGTGCGCACGCCGAGCGCGGCTCCCTGATCTCCGACACCGAGGTCGCCCGCCGCTCCCAGAACGAGGCCGAGCGCATCGTCGCCGAGGCCCGCCAGGAGGCCGAGGACATCCGCGCGGAGGCCGACGACTACGTCGACTCCAAGCTCGCCAACTTCGAGGTCGTCCTCACCAAGACCCTCGGCTCCGTCGGCCGCGGCCGCGAGAAGCTCCTCGGCACCGGCCCCGGCACCGACGAGCAGGGCTACGAGGACGAGGACGCCCCCGAGCGCAGCCACGACCCGGAGACCCTGCGCCGCAACGCCGACGCGTACGTCGACGTCAAGCTCGGCGCCTTCGAGGCGGTCCTGGCCAAGACCCTGGAGGCCGTCGGCCGGGGCCGGCAGAAGCTGCACGGCCGTATCGCCACCGACGACCTCGGCGCCCTCGCCGACGACCTCAGCACCGTCCAGCACTCCAGCGACGCCGACTACCTCGCCGACCTCGCCGCCCTCGCGGAGCGGGACACCCCGGCCACCCCCGCCGAGCAGGCGCCGGCCGTACCGCCGCAGCCGCAGTACGACCCGCAGGCGCCACAGGTCCCGCAGCCGGCGTACGGCTATCAGCAGACGGACACCTACGGCGGCGGCTACCCGCAGCAGGCGTATGCCCAGCAGCAGGACCCGTACGGCTACCAGCAGGCCGATCCCTACGCCTACCAGGGCTACGACGCCCAGCAGGCGGCGTACGCCCAGCAGCAGGCCCAGCAGGCCCAGCAGGCCCAGCAGCCCCAGCAGGCCGCCTCGCAGTCGTACGCCCTCGACGAGACCAGCCTGTTCGACACCGGCATGATCACTCCGGAGCAGCTGAGGGCGTACGAGCAGGGTCGCGGCCAGTAGACCACCACCGGATTGGGCCGTGAGCGAAAGGTCCAGTATCCTGGCTCTTCGGTCGCGAGTACGTCCGCGATCAACGCTGCCCGCAAGCACCGATGGGCAGTGACCCCCCGAGCTCAGCAGATCGAAAGCAGGAATGGCGTGACAGCCCGCCTCGACCACCGCAACCCTCTCGTGTTCGACACGCACGAGCTGGGCCGGCGGCCCGGTGCGCTGCAGCGCCTGACCCGCACGGTCGACACCCCCAAGGAGTTCGGTGTCCAGGGAGTCGTCGGAGTGCCGGAAGGCGCCCCGCTGGAGCTCGAACTCCGACTTGAGTCCGTCATGGAAGGGGTGCTTGTCACAGGCACCGCCCGTGCACAGGCCGAGGGGGAGTGCGTAAGGTGTCTGGAGCCGCTTCAGCTCGATGTCGAAGCGGACTTCCAGGAGATGTTCTCGTACCCTGACGCCGACGACCGGGGCCGCGTCCACGCGGAACCGGGCGACGACGCCGAGGACGACGAGGACAGGCTCTTTCTTGAGGACGGCTTGTTCGACCTCGAATCCGTGCTGCGCGATGCGGTGGTGCTCGCACTGCCGATGCAGCCGGTGTGCCAGGAAGACTGCCCCGGCCTGTGCTCCGAGTGCGGAGCCCGGCTGGCGGACGACCCGGACCACCACCATGACGCCGTCGACATCCGTTGGGCGGCACTGAAGGGACTCGCCGGTTCACTCGGAGACGGCGAGAAGGACGAGATGAGCGGCGCCGAAGCGGAAGCGGGCGTCGACGAGAAGCAGGAGAAGTAGCCGTGGCTGTTCCGAAGCGGAAGATGTCGCGCAGCAACACGCGCCACCGCCGGTCGCAGTGGAAGGCTGCGGTCACCCCCCTGGTTGCGTGCGAGCGCTGCCACGAGCCCAAGCAGCAGCACATCGCGTGCCCGTCTTGCGGCACCTACAACAAGCGCCAGGTCCTAGAGGTCTGAGCGGCTGGTGAGAGGCACTGTGTCCACGCCGAAGAAGAACGCATCGGACAACCAGGCCTCGTCCCACACGCTGTTGGAAGGGCGGCTCGGGTACAAACTTGAGTCCGCCCTTCTGGTGCGTGCGCTGACCCACCGGTCGTACGCGTATGAGAACGGCGGCCTGCCCACCAACGAGCGCCTGGAGTTCCTCGGGGACTCCGTCCTCGGTCTCGTTGTCACGGACACGCTGTACCGCACCCACCCCGACCTGCCCGAGGGCCAGCTGGCCAAGCTTCGGGCCGCGGTGGTCAACTCGCGTGCGCTGGCGGAGGTCAGCCGTGGGCTCGACCTGGGCTCCTTCATCCGGCTCGGCCGTGGTGAAGAGGGCACGGGCGGCCGGGACAAGGCGTCCATCCTCGCCGACACCCTGGAAGCGGTGATCGGCGCGGTCTATCTCGACCAGGGACTGGAGTCGGCGGCCGAGCTGGTACATCGCCTGTTCGACCCCCTGATCGAGAAGTCCTCGAACCTCGGAGCCGGCCTGGACTGGAAGACCAGTCTCCAGGAGCTCACCGCGACCGAGGGGCTCGGTGTGCCCGAGTACCTGGTCACGGAGACCGGCCCCGACCACGAGAAGACCTTCACTGCTGCCGCCCGCGTCGGAGGCGTCTCGTACGGCACCGGCACCGGCCGCAGCAAGAAGGAGGCGGAGCAGCAGGCCGCGGAATCCGCGTGGCGGGCCATCAAGGCCGCCGCGGACGAGCGAGCCCGCAAGTCGGCGGCCGACACCGCCGAGCCCGACGCGGACGCGTCGTCGGCCTCCGCCTGACCGAACAGCGCGATCCGAGCGCCCCCCCCGGCCATGGGGCGGGCGCTCGGCCCATACCCGCAAGGTGTGTACGGGGGATCCCATGCCCGAGTTGCCCGAGGTCGAGGTAGTCCGGCGCGGTCTGGAGCGGTGGGTCGCCCATCGCACCGTCGCCGACGCCGAGGTGCTGCACCCGCGTGCCGTACGTCGGCACATCGCCGGTGCGGACGACTTCGCGCACCGCCTCAAGGGGCATCGGATCGGTGTGCCCAGCCGGCGTGGCAAGTATCTGTGGCTGCCCCTGGAGGACACCACCCAGTCGATCCTGGCCCACCTCGGGATGAGCGGTCAGCTGCTGGTCCAGCCGCAGGAAGCGCCCCCCGAGAAGCATCTGCGCATCCGGGTCCGCTTCGCCGACGAGCTGGGCACCGAGCTGCGCTTCGTCGACCAACGCACCTTCGGCGGCCTGTCGTTGCACGACAACACCCCCGAGGGCCTGCCCGACGTCATCGCGCACATCGCCCGCGATCCCCTGGACCCGCTGTTCGACGACGAGGCCTTCCACCAGGCGCTGCGCCGCAAGCGCACCACCATCAAACGTGCGCTGCTGGACCAGTCGTTGATCAGCGGGGTCGGCAACATCTATGCGGACGAGGCCCTTTGGCGTGCGCGCCTGCACTACGACCGCCCGACGGCGACCTTCACCCGCCCGCGCACCCTCGAACTCCTGGGCCACGTAAGGGACGTGATGAACGCGGCCCTAGCGGTGGGCGGCACCAGCTTCGACAGTCTGTATGTCAACGTCAACGGCGAGTCGGGCTACTTCGACCGGTCGCTCGACGCGTACGGCCGTGAAGGACTGCCGTGCAAGCGGTGCGGTACGCCGATGCGCCGGCGGGCCTGGATGAACCGGTCCAGCTACTTCTGCCCGAGGTGTCAGCGGGCGCCGCGCGTCTCGTCGTAGCGCTGACGTGCCTGGAGTACGTCGTCCATCCGGCCCTCCACGAAGTGGATGAGGCTCAGCAGCCGCTCCGCGACCCCGCGCCCGAGCGGCGTCAGCTCGTAGTCGACCCGTGGGGGATTGGTCGGCTGGGCCTCGCGGTGCACCAGGCCGTCCCGCTCCAGGGCGTGCAGGGTCTGGGACAGCATCTTCTCGCTGACGCCGTCGACCCGGCGGCGCAGCTCGTTGAAGCGCAGCGAGCCCTCGCACAGGGCGCCGAGCGTGAGCCCGCCCCAGCGACCGGTGACATGCTCCAGCGTGCCGCGCGAGGGGCAGGCCTTGGCGAACACGTCGTACGGGAGGTCCGGCGCCTCCGTGCGCTCCTGCGTGGTGTCCATTCCACAAGCGTACTCTGGCGCAGCGCTGACGTCGGGTTCGCGCTAACTTTTCGTAAGCCGTAGTTGATCGCTGGGGGTGGCGACTTGGGAGAAGCCGTGTGGGACGGCCCGTTCTACCGGGTGCGCAGGGACGGATACGAGATCTGCTTCCTGCCGGGCGAGGGAGAAGACCTCGACGAGGTGTGCGACCTCGACATGTGGGTGACGTTCGCCGACGGACAGCGCTGGTCCGGGACCGTCGCCACCCTCGACGAGGCGCGCCGCCTGATGGACCGGTGGAAGGACACGGGGGAGAATCTCGGCGGTCGGTACCACTACGGCTGGGACAGCCTGATCGTGCGAGATCCGGGCATCCCGGCCATGGTCCGCGTCATCGACCACCTCGTGGTGACCGGCGACTACAGGTCGGCTCTGCGCCCCCTCGGCCTCGCCGAGGAGTGACGGTCGAGGCCCGCCGCCCGGATCAGTAGCCGAAGTCCTGGGTCCACCAGGGGCCGCCCGCGCCGAAGTGCACGCCGACTCCCAGGGTCTTGAAGTCGCAGTTCAGGATGTTGGCCTTGTGGCCCGGGCTGTTCATCCAGGCTTCCATGACCGCGGCGGCGTCGGCCTGGCCGCGGGCTATGTTCTCGCCGCCGAGGTCGGTTATGCCCGCCTTCGCGGCCCGGTCCCACGGGGACTTGCCGCTGGGGTCGGTGTGATCGAAGAAGCCCCGGTCGGCCATGTCCGCGCTGAAGGCCTGGGCCAGATCGGTGAGCGAGCTGTTCGCGGCGACCGCGCTGCAGCCGACCTGTGCGCGCTCCTCGTTGACGAGCTTCAGCACCTCGGCCGCGGCGGCGGCCTCCGCGGAGACCTGCACGGGGGCGCCGGCCTGCTCGTTGCCCGGTTCCTTGGTCTTCGCGGGCGCCGGAGCCTTCGTGGCCTTGCGCGAAGGGGTCTCCTTCGGCTTCTCATCGGGCTTCGCCGGCGGCTTCTTCGACGGGGTCTTCGTCGGCGCGGCCGACGAGGTCGAGGGCGCCGGCGAGGCGGGCCGTTCGACGTCGCGGCTGGTCGGGTCGCCGCTGTCCTCCCGCTCGGCGCTGCCGGACGTACCGCCCTGCTCGCTGGGGGAGTTGGTCGGGGTGTCGGCGGCCTGCACCCGGTCCGCGCCGTTGCCGCCGAGCTGGTAGTTCTCGACGCCGGGCACCACGCCCGTGGCGACCGCGACCGTGCCCAGGGCGACCGCCGCGGAGACGCCGAGCAGCCCGGTCTTCACCGGTGCCGCGGCCTTCTTCTTACGGCGGTGTGTGCGGCCCCCGGGGCGATGGGAGCCGGTGTCGGGCGTGAAGCCGTCGCTGCGGAAGGCTGCGGTGACCGGCCCATCGGCGGAGCCGTCGGCGGACGCGGTGTCGCTCGGGAAGGTCGTGGCGGCCGTGATGCGGTCGTAGCCGTCGTCCGTGGCGAACAGGTAGGCGTCGCTCTTCGCGTAGGCCTCGGCGTACGCCTCCGGGTTCAGATAGGGCGCGATGCCCCTCGTGGGTCTGTCGCTCGCGTACGAGTCCAGCGGGCCGTGGCTCTCCGTGGAGGAGCCGTCCGTGTGTGTGACCCCCGTGGCGCGGCCACTGGCGGCGCGGCCGGCGGCGGAGCGTCGGTGGCGTCCCATGTTCTGGCCTTCCTCGTCCGTGCGGTCTCAACGTCCTCACAGAACTCACTCGATCGTGTGAGTTTCATATGGGATTCATTGGGTGGGGACGGTACCGCATGGCGCCCGAGGGGGAAGTGTCCGGAGAGACATTGGCCCGTTAGGTTGCACTCATGAGCGAGGATGTACGACTGATCGCCTGGGTGCGAGGACGCGTCCAAGGTGTGGGTTTCCGCTGGTTCACGCGGGCCAAGGCCCTGGAGATCGGAAGCCTGAGTGGTTTTGCTCTCAATTTGGACGACGGCAGGGTCCAGGTGGTCGCGGAAGGGTCGCGAGAGGGTTGCGAGGGACTTCTGGACTGGCTTCAGGGCGACGACACGCCCGGGCAGGTGGACGGAGTCACCGAGATCTGGGACACACCTCGCGGGGGTTACGACGGCTTCGCCATCCGCTGAGCCGGTTCTGTAAAGCGGGCCCGGCACAAGCGGAGGGATCTGCCACCGGCAACTGCCCCGAGCAGAAATAAGCAGGTGGTTGCCAAGAACCCCCCTGCGGTGGCAGGCTCCGCACCTAAGAATGATCGCCACGCCCCGAGGGGCCCGCAGGAGTCGTCGCACCGCCGCTTTCCGGCCGTGTGCCCCCGGGTTTCCCACCGATACGGGGCGTGATCGTGTTGACCGTCAAACTTTTTGGTGAGACGCTGAAAGCCCCGCGCACCTTAGCTGTTTGGCATGGCTGAACGGCAGCACAATTCCAAGCCTGCCAAGCAACCGCGGGTGCGAATCCCTCACGACCCACACCGCTTCGGTCGGTCACTCAGTGTGGAGGACCATCCATCATGGCAAAGGCGCTTCTCGGTTACGTCGGCGGCTCCGACCCGCGACTCCTCGCCGAGATGCGACGGCTCCAGCAGCGTGTCCAGGACCTGGAATCCGAGCTCGTACGGATCCAGGAAGAGAACGACGCGCTGACGGCTGCCGCTTCTCACGACAGGATCATGGAGAGCATCGACGCACACCAGGCGGAGCCTGCGCTCACCTGATCACTGCATCGCTCCAGACAGCACCAGCAGTGGTTGGGCGGCCCGTATCAACCGCTAAGTTTCAACCACTAAGTTGTCAACGGCTGGCCAGTCAGCCGTCGGGAAGTTGCAAGGGACGCTTCGGCGTCCCTTCTTTCTTGCCCCCGCCTTAATGCCCCGCGCATCCTTTCACCCTCTTTAACGTCTGGTGTGCCCTGCACGTTCATCGGTGAAACCGTGCGTTCATGGAGCGGAACATCCCCGGAAGGTAGAGTCCAGCGGCGTGCACCTCAAGGCCCTGACCCTCCGCGGGTTCAAGTCGTTCGCCTCGGCGACCACGCTCCGGTTCGAGCCGGGCATCACGTGCGTCGTCGGGCCCAACGGATCGGGCAAGTCCAATGTGGTGGACGCGCTCAGCTGGGTCATGGGCGAGCAGGGCGCCAAGTCACTGCGCGGCGGCAAGATGGAGGACGTCATCTTCGCCGGCACCACCGGCCGCCCGCCGCTGGGCCGTGCCGAGGTGTCGCTGACCATCGACAACTCCGACGGGGCGCTCCCCATCGAGTACGCCGAGGTCACCATCACGCGGATCATGTTCCGCAACGGCGGCAGCGAGTACCAGATCAACGGCGACACCTGCCGCCTCCTCGACATCCAGGAACTGCTCTCCGACTCCGGCATCGGCCGCGAGATGCACGTCATCGTCGGCCAGGGCCAGCTCGACTCCGTTCTGCACGCCGACCCCATGGGCCGCCGCGCCTTCATCGAGGAGGCCGCGGGCGTCCTCAAGCACCGCAAGCGCAAGGAGAAGGCGCTGCGGAAGCTGGACGCGATGCAGGCCAACCTCGCGCGCGTGCAGGACCTCACGGATGAACTGCGCCGCCAGCTGAAGCCGCTGGGCCGGCAGGCGGCGGTCGCACGCAGGGCCGCCGTTATCCAGGCGGATCTGCGCGACGCCCGGCTCCGGCTCCTCGCCGACGACCTCGTACGGCTGCGGGAGGCGCTGCAGGCCGAGGTCGCCGACGAGGCCGCGCTGAAGGGGCGCAAGGAGGCCGCCGAGCAGGAGCTGAGGAAGGCGCTCCAGCGCGAGGCTCTCCTGGAGGACGAGGTACGGCAGCTCACGCCACGCCTGCAGCGGGCCCAGCAGACCTGGTACGAGCTGTCGCAGCTGGCCGAGCGGGTGCGCGGCACGATCTCGCTGGCCGACGCGCGCGTGAAGAGCGCGACGTCCGCGCCGCCGGACGAGCGCCGGGGCCGCGACCCCGAGGACATGGAGCGCGAGGCCGCCCGGATCCGGGAGCAGGAGGCCGAGCTCGAAGCCGCGCTGGAGGCGGCCGAGCGGGCCCTTGAGGACACGGTCGCCCACCGCGCCGAACTGGAGCGGGAGCTCGCCCTCGAAGAACGCCGCCTGAAGGACGTCGCCCGCGCGATCGCCGACCGCCGCGAGGGGCTCGCCCGGCTGAACGGCCAGGTCAACGCGGCACGCTCGCGGGCCGCCGCCGCCCAGTCCGAGATCGACCGCCTGGCGGCCGCCCGCGACGAGGCCCAGGAGCGTGCCTTCGCCGCCCAGGAGGAGTACGAGGCCCTGAAGGCCGAGGTCGACGGCCTCGACGCCGGCGACGCGGAACTCGGCGAGCAGCACGACACGGCGAAGGGGCGGCTGAGGGAGGCCGAGGCGGCCCTGACGGCGGCCCGCGAGGCGGCCACCGCGGCGGAACGCAGCCGCGCCGCGATCCAGGCCCGCCACGAGGCGCTGGCGCTGGGCCTGCGCCGCAAGGACGGCACCGGGATACTGCTGGGTGCCAGGGACCGCCTGACCGGCCTCCTGGGCCCGGCGGCGGAGATGCTCACGGTGACCCCCGGCCACGAGGTCGCCCTGGCCGCGGCCTTCGGCGCGGCGGCGGACGCCATCGCGGTGACGTCGCCGTCTGCTGCGGCCGAGGCGATCAAGCTGCTGCGCAAGCAGGACGGCGGACGGGCGGCACTGCTGTTGTCGGGCGCGCCGGAGGCGCCCGACGGGGGCGCGGGGCTGCATCAACATGCGGCTCCGCCGCGGGGCGCGGCCGGCCACGACGAACCCGCGGACGCCCGCCGACATGACGCGGCACCCCCGATCGCGCCACAACCCGCGGAGCGTTTCGCGGCAGATTTCGTCCGCGGCCCCTCCGACCTCATGCCCGCCGTACGTCGCCTCCTGCACGACATCGTCATCGTCGACACCCTCGAAGACGCCGAAGACCTCGTCTACACCCACCCCCACCTCACCGCCGTAACCGCCGAAGGCGACCTCCTCGGCGCCCACTTCGCCCACGGCGGCTCCGCAGGCGCCCCCAGCCTCCTCGAAGTACAGGCCTCCGTGGACGAGGCCGCCGCCGAACTCGAAGAGCTGGCCGTCCGCTGCGAGGAACTCACCGAGGTGCAGCACGCGGCCTCCGAACAGCGCAAGGCATCCGCCGCGCTCGTGGAGGAGCTGGGGGAGCGGCGCCGGGCGGCGGACCGGGAGAAGTCGTCCGTGGCCCAGCAGCTCGGCCGCCTCGCCGGCCAGGCACGCGGCGCGGCAGGCGAGGCGGAACGGGCCGTCGCCGCCGCCGCACGGGCCCAGGACGCCCTCGACAAGGCACTCCAAGAGGTCGAGGAACTGGCCGAGCGCCTCGCCGTCGCCGAGGAGATGCCGGTCGAGGAGGAGCCCGACACGTCGGTACGGGACCGTCTCGCGGCCGACGGGGCCAACGCCCGCCAGACCGAGATGGAGGCCCGCCTCCAGGTCCGTACGCATGAGGAGCGGGTCAAGGGACTCGCCGGCCGCGCCGACTCCCTCGACCGGGGCGCCCGCGCCGAACGCGAGGCACGCGCGCGTGCCGAACAGCGACGGGCCCGGCTGCGCCACGAGGCGGCCGTCGCGGAAGCCGTCGCCTCCGGTGCGCGGCAGCTGCTGTTGCACGTCGAGGTCTCCCTCGCCCGTGCCGACGAGGAGCGCACCGCCGCCGAGGCCGCCAAGGCGCGGCGCGAGCAGGAACTCACCGTCGCCCGCAACCAGGGCCGCGACCTCAAGGCCGAGCTCGACAAGCTGACCGACTCCGTGCACCGGGGCGAGGTGCTCGGCGCCGAGAAGCGGATGCGGATCGAGCAGCTGGAGACCAAGGCGCTGGAGGAGCTGGGCGTGGAGCCCGCCGGGCTCGTCTCCGAGTACGGCCCCCACCAGCTCGTACCGCCCTCCCTGGCGGCCGAGGGCGAGCAGCTTCCCGAGGATCCCGAGCACCCCCGCAACCAGCCGAAGCCGTTCGTGCGGGCCGAGCAGGAGAAGCGGCTCAAGGCCGCCGAGCGGGCCTACCAGCAGCTCGGCAAGGTCAACCCGCTCGCGCTGGAGGAGTTCGCGGCGCTGGAGGAACGGCACAAGTTCCTCAGCGAGCAGCTCGAAGACCTGAAGAAGACCCGCGCCGACCTGCTCCAGGTCGTCAAGGAGGTCGACGAACGCGTCGAGCAGGTCTTCACCGAGGCGTTCCGGGACACGGCCCGGGAGTTCGAGGGCGTCTTCAGCAGGCTGTTCCCCGGTGGCGAGGGACGGCTGATCCTGACCGACCCCGACAACATGCTCACCACGGGTGTCGATGTCGAGGCGCGTCCGCCCGGCAAGAAGGTCAAGCGGCTGTCGCTGCTCTCGGGTGGCGAGCGCTCACTCACCGCCGTGGCGATGCTGGTGTCGATCTTCAAGGCCCGCCCGAGCCCGTTCTACGTCATGGACGAGGTCGAGGCCGCCCTCGACGACACCAACCTCCAGCGGCTGATCCGCATCATGCAGGAGCTGCAGGAGGCCTCGCAGCTGATCGTGATCACGCATCAGAAGCGCACGATGGAGGTCGCCGACGCGTTGTACGGCGTCTCCATGCAGGGCGACGGTGTGTCGAAGGTGATCAGCCAGCGGCTTCGCTGACGCCGCCGCCCCGCTTTCATTCAAGAGTCGAACACATTCCCCTCACTTGGGTCCTTCTATGTCACATGCATGACCCCTTGACTTCGAGATCTGAAGGCATAGTGTCAGCGGCGTTGCTTTTGCCTTCACCCGGCAGCGTTGCCGGCGCCCGAGGAGTACACGTGACCAGCACAGCGCAGGCACCCACGTCAGGAGCCAAGGCGGCTCAGCCCGAACATCTCGGGCACGTCGTCTTCATCACCGCGGCGGCCGCCATGGGCGGCTTCCTCTTCGGCTACGACAGCTCCGTCATCAACGGAGCCAACGGCGGCATCCAGGCCCGGTTCGATCTCAGCTCCGGCGTCACCGGTACCGTCGCCGCCAGCGCCCTGCTCGGCAGCGCCCTCGGCGCCGCGATCGCCGGCCGCATAGCCGACCGCATCGGCCGCATCCGCGTCATGCAGATCGCGGCGGTGCTGTTCGCCGTGAGTGCCGTCGGTTCCGGACTGCCGTTCGCCGCGTGGGACCTCGCCGCCTGGCGCGTCCTCGGCGGTATCGCCATCGGTATGGCCTCGGTCATCGGCCCGGCCTACATCGCCGAGGTCGCCCCGCCCGCGTACCGTGGCCGGCTCGCCTCGTTCCAGCAGGCCGCCATCGTCATCGGCATCGCCGTCTCCCAGTTGGTCAACTGGGCCATCCTGAACATGGCCGACGGCGAGGAGCGCGGCACGGTCGCGGGCCTGGAGGCCTGGCAGTGGATGCTCGGCGTGATGCTCGTACCCGCCGTGGTCTACGGCCTGCTGTCCTTCGCCATCCCCGAGTCCCCGCGCTACCTGATCAGCGTCGGCCGTGTCGACGACGCGAAGAAGGTGCTCGCCGACGTCGAGGGTGACGCGAACCTGGACGCCCGGGTCGCCGAGATCGACCAGGCGATGCGCAGTGACCACAAGTCGACGTTCAAGGACCTGCTGGGCGGCCGCTTCGGCCTCCTGCCGATCGTGTGGATCGGCATCGGCCTCTCCGTCTTCCAGCAGCTGGTCGGCATCAACGTCATCTTCTACTACTCGAACCTGCTGTGGCAGTCCGTCGGCGTCGACCCGTCGAGCTCGTTCTTCTACTCGTTCGAGACCTCGATCATCAACATCATCGGCACCGTGATCGCGATGATCTTCGTGGACCGCATCGGCCGCAGGCCGCTCGCCCTCATCGGCTCCGTCGGCATGGGCATCTCGCTCGCGGCGGCCGCCTGGGCCTTCTCCTTCCAGAACGGCAGCGACCCGCTGCCGACCGCGCAGGGCTACGTGGCGCTGATCGCCGCCAACGCCTTCGTGCTCTTCTTCGCCCTGTCCTGGGGCGTGGTCGTCTGGGTCATGCTCGGCGAGGTCTTCCCGAACAAGATCCGCGCCGCCGCCCTGGGCGTGGCCGCCTCGGCCCAGTGGATCGCCAACTGGGTGATCACGATCACCTTCCCGGACCTGTCGGACTGGAACCTGTCGCTCACCTACGTGGCATACGCGGTGTTCGCCTTCCTCTCCATCCCCTTCATCCTCAAGTTCGTGCCCGAGACCAAGGGCAAGAAGCTGGAGGAGATGGGCTGACCGGCCCCCGAACTCGGGGGGAAGGGCCAAGTCCCCGCTGCCCCTCTCCCCGTAACCCCGCCGCGGGGGGGGGGCGCGGGGCGGCGCAGGCGAGCGCG
>NZ_JBHYJA010000002.1:138359-155391 GCF_042740355.1 Streptomyces sp. NPDC059010 | reverse complement strand
GGGGGGTGGACAACCCCCCCCCGACACCGCTCCCCCCTCCCCCCGCCGCGCCCGCGGGGGGCGCCCCGCGGCCGCCCGGGGGGGCGGTGTCGTGTACGGCGGGTCAGGTGCCGAGTCCCGGCAGCACCCGCTCACAGAACAGCCGCAGACTCCGCCACCCCTCCTCCACCGGCATCCCGCCCGACAGCGGATGCAGCACGTAGTTGTCGAAGCCCAGCGCCACGCACTCCTCGGGCGTCACGATCCGGTACACGCCCTCGGCGCGCAGCTCGTCCACCGTCGTGGCCGCCGACTTCACCGCCGAGCGGATCTCGCCGGACTGCCAGGAGGCATACGTCCGCGCCTCGTGCAGGAAGTGGCGGCCGTGCTCGGCCCAGGCCCGGTCGGGGTCCTCGGCGATGTGCAGCAGGGGGGTCTCGGCGGCCGGCATCATGGTCCACCCCTCGGTGCCGTACTCGACCAGCCGCTCCTTGTAGTACGCCTCCAGCTCCGGCAGATGCGCGCTGGGGAAGAACGGCAGGCCGAGGCGGGCGGCCCGGCGGGCGGCGGCCTTCGAGGAACCGCCGACCAGGAGCAGGGGGTGCGGGTCGGTGAACGGGCGGGGGGTGACCCGTACCGTACGGCCGCGGTACTCGAACTCCTCGCCGGTCCATGCCTTCAGCAGCGTCTCCAGCAGCTCGTCCTGGAGTCTGCCGCGCCGCTTCCAGTCCACGTCGAACTGGGCGTACTCCTCGGGCCGGTACCCGATCCCGGCGACCGTCACCAGCCGCCCGCCGCTCAGCAGATCCAGAACGGCGATCTCCTCGGCGAGCCGCAGCGGGTCGTGCAGCGGGCCGATGATCGCCGAGACCGTGACGGCGAGGCGCTCGGTCGCGCCGAAGACGGCGGCCGCGAAGGCGAACGGTGCCGGCAGCCAGTTGTTCTCGGCGCCGTGATGCTCCTCGGTCTGCACGGTGGTGATGCCGTGCTCGTCGGCGTACGCGGCCATCCGCACGGCGGCCTGGTAGCGGGCGGCCAGCGCGGCGGGGGTCGCGGCGGGGTCGACGAGGTTGAAGCGTACGACCGTGACGGGCATGGGGGTCCCCCTTCACCGGGCGAGTGTGAAGGCGGACGTTAGCTGACGGTGTGTCAGACATCCAGAGGGGTGTCGCAGGACTCCATGGCCGATACTGGACGGGTTATGGACATCGTCATCCTTGCTGTAGTCATCGCCGTGGTCGTACTCGGCGCGCTCGGCGGGCTCATCGTCGGCAGCCGGCGCAAGAAGCCGCTGCCCCCGCCGCCGCCCGCCGCGCCCGACATCACCGCCCCTCCGGCCGAGCCGCACGTCGGCGACGAGGCCGAGACGCCGCGCGACGAACCGCGCCGGACCATAGAGGAGGTGGATCTTCCCGACGGCTCGACCGGGGTCGCTGTCGAGGAACCGCCCGTAGTCGAAGAGCTCCCGCCGACCGAGATCGAGGTACCGGAGCCCACCGCCGGCCGCCTGATCCGCCTGCGCGCCCGGCTCTCCCGCTCCCAGAACGCCCTGGGCCAGGGGCTGCTCACGCTCCTGTCGCGCGAGCACCTCGACGAGGACACCTGGGAGGAGATCGAGGACACCCTGCTCACCGCCGACGTCGGTGTGGCTCCCACCCAGGAACTGGTCGACGGACTGCGCGAGCGCGTGAAGGTCCTCGGCACCCGCACCCCGGAGGAACTGCGCGGCCTGCTGCGCGAGGAACTCCTCAAGCTGGTCGGGACGGACATGGACCGCGTGGTCAAGACCGAACCCGAGACCAGCAAGCCCGGCATCGTGATGGTCGTCGGCGTCAACGGCACCGGCAAGACCACCACCACCGGCAAGCTCGCCCGCGTCCTCGTGGCCGACGGCCGCAGCGTGGTCCTCGGCGCCGCCGACACCTTCCGTGCCGCCGCCGCCGACCAGCTCCAGACCTGGGGCGAGCGGGTCGGCGCCTACACCGTGCGCGGTCCGGAGGGCGGCGACCCCGCCTCCGTCGCCTTCGACGCGGTGAAGGAGGGCAAGGAGATGGGCTCCGACGTGGTGCTCATCGACACCGCCGGACGCCTGCACACCAAGACCGGCCTCATGGACGAGCTCGGCAAGGTCAAGCGGGTCGTCGAGAAGCACGCGCCGCTGGACGAGGTGCTGCTCGTGCTGGACGCCACGACGGGGCAGAACGGCCTGGTCCAGGCCCGCGTCTTCGCCGAGGTCGTCGACATCACCGGCATCGTGCTCACCAAGCTGGACGGCACGGCCAAGGGCGGCATCGTGGTCGCGGTTCAGCGGGAGCTGGGCGTACCGGTGAAGCTGGTCGGGCTCGGCGAGGGTGCCGACGACCTGGCGCCGTTCGAGCCGGAGGCGTTCGTCGACGCCCTCATCGGCGAATGAGCCCCCTTTGCGCCTGAACCGGCGCCGCTCTCGCGGACCTGGTTGCTCGCCGTCGTGGTTCCTCAATTGATGGTTGCGGTGCGTGAGTGGTGAAAACGCGAGAAGGGCCCCACCGCACGGTGCAGGTGCGATGGGGCCCTTCGCTGTTGCCGCCCGGCGGGGTCAGGCCCGCGACCGGTGCGCCACGTAAGCGAGCGTCCCCAGCAGCAGCCGCGCAGCCGGCGGCTTCGTCGCCGTGTCCAGTGCCGGTGGCCGCAGCCAGCGCACCGGGCCCAGGCCGCCCCGGTCGGACGGCGGGGCCGTGATGTGCGTACCGGGGCCGAGGCCGCCCAGATCGAGGTGGGTCGGGTCGTCCCAGCCCATGCGGTAGAGGAGCTCGGGGAGTTCGGCGGCGGCGCCGGGGGCGACGAAGAAGTGGGCGCGGCCGTCGGGGGTGGCGGTGACCGGGCCGAGGGGGAGGCCCATGCGTTCGAGCCGGGCCAGCGCGCGGCGTCCGGCGGGTTCGGCCACCTCGATCACATCGAACGCGCGCCCGACGGGCAGCATCACCGCGGCGCCCGGGACCTCCGCCCAGGCCTTGCTGACCTCGTCGAGCGTGGCCCCGGCCGGAACCTCGGGTGCGAACTCAAGGGGATGTGCGCCGGGAGCGTCACACTCGGAGTGGCCGCACGAACAGGCGCCCGCCGCGGCCCGCGCGCCGGGCACCACGTCCCAGCTCCACAACCCGGTGAACTCGGCGACGGTGGTGCACTCCGAGGAACGGCCGCGTCGTCGCGAGCCGGATCGGATCTCCCGGATGCCGCCGATCGTGAAGCCCATGCCCCCTCCAACGGGTCCAGCGCGCCGGTGGTTACGACGCGGATGCGGAACGTGACCCTGTGTGTTCCCTGGGTCGACCGGTTACCCCCTGGCTCCGCTCGGTTCACGCGGCGCTTTGAGGTGCTCAGGGTGGTGGACTCCGCAATGCACGCCCCAGAGTGCTTCGCTCCGCCCACTTCCGGCCGTCCCATGTCAAGTGAATCGCGTAGAGGCCACCGTTAGTTCATTCGAAGGGGTGGCGAATGGTGGCGATTCCGGGATCGCCATGGCTGGGGGCGTGATCGTAGGATTACTGTGAGTGCACACAGCTTCGGGGCACATGCGCTCGTGGGTATGCCGGGGGCAAGTCGGCTTTCCGTTCGAAGGGTGACAACCGCCGGACGGGAGACCGTATTTACCGGCATTCTGATAGGGCTTGGCGCACTCGGTGACAAGTGGTCCAAGGGATGGGGGCGTTCCAGTGAGCGGCAACAGCGGAAGCGGTACGAGTGCAGGTAGCGCATCGCACGCTGACAAGCGCCCTAACGAACTGCTCGCGTCCTGGTTCGTGCGCAGCGGCTGGTCGAAGGGCGAACTCGCCCGCCAAGTGAACCGCCGCGCCCGCCAGTTGGGTGCCAACCACATCTCGACCGACACCTCCCGTGTACGCCGCTGGCTGGACGGCGAGAATCCCCGCGAGCCCATCCCGCGGATCCTGTCGGAGCTGTTCTCCGAGCGGTTCGGCTGTGTCGTCTCCGTCGAGGACCTCGGCCTGCGCGCCGCCCGTCAGTCACCCTCCGTGTCCGGCGTCGACCTGCCCTGGACGGGTCCGCAGACGGTGGCCCTGCTGAGCGAGTTCTCCCGCAGCGACCTGATGCTGGCGCGGCGCGGCTTCCTCGGGAGCTCACTGGCCCTGTCCGCGGGCCCGGCGCTGATCGAGCCGATGCAGCGCTGGCTGGTCCCCGCGCCGCCCGCCCTGCACCACGAGCCCCGGCCCGTCCCCTCCACGCGTGCGCGTGGCCGTCTGTCCAAGCCCGAGCTGGACCTCCTGGAGTCCACCACCGTGATGTTCCGGCAGTGGGACGCCCAGTGCGGCGGCGGCCTGCGCCGCAAGGCGGTCGTGGGCCAGCTGCACGAGGTCACCGACCTGCTGCAGGAACCCCAGCCCGAGGCCACCACCCGCAAGCTGTTCAAGGTCGCCGCCGAGCTGGCCGAACTGGCCGGCTGGATGTCCTACGACGTCGGACTGCAGCCCACCGCGCAGAAGTACTTCGTCCTCGCGCTGCACGCCGCCAAGGAGGCCGGTGACCGGCCGCTCGGCTCGTACATCCTCTCCAGCATGAGCCGCCAGATGATCCACCTCGGCCGGCCCGACGACGCCCTGGAGCTGATCCACCTCGCGCAGTACGGCAGCCGGGACTGCGCCGGCCCGCGCACCCAGTCGATGCTGTATGCGATGGAGGCCCGCGCCTACGCCAACATGGGCCAGCCCGGCAAGTGCAAGCGGGCGGTCCGGATGGCCGAGGACACCTTCACCGAGGCCGTGGACTGGGACGAGCCGGACCCCGACTGGATCCGCTTCTTCTCCGAGGCCGAGCTGTACGGCGAGAACTCCCACTCCTACCGCGACCTCGCCTATGTCGCCGGCCGCAGCCCGACGTACGCCTCGCTGGCCGAACCCGTGATGCAGCGGGCCGTGGACCTGTTCGAGAAGGACGGCGAGCACCACCGGTCGTACGCGCTGAACCTGATCGGCATGGCCACGGTGCATCTGCTGCGCCGGGAGCCCGAGCAGAGCGCGGTCTACGCCGAGCAGGCCATGCGTATCGCCAAGAAGGTGCGCTCCGAGCGCGTCAACACTCGTATTCGAAAGACCGTCGACACGGCGGTACGCGACTTCGGGGATCTCGCCGAGGTCGTGGACCTCACCGACCGGCTCGCGGTGGAGCTGCCGGAGAGCGTCGAGGCGGTCTGAGCCCGGCGGCCATTCCCGGAAACCCCCAGAACCCCGGCCGCGGCCGGCCCTCCCGAACTGCCCGACTCGGCTCCCCCATGCCAGGTCATCGGAAGGCCCGCCGCGGCCGGCTCTCTTCCTTCAAAGAAGGTTGCGCCACGATAACGATCGAGTGGCGCAACATCTCGCAGTTCATCAATGCGTAACACGCACGGCGTCTTCGTCACGGCGGCGAAACAACGAGGGGCTTCCAACGAAACGGCGCTGCGCCAATCTCATGGCGCATAACCGGCCCACCCCTCATTCCGCTCAGGCTTCGCCCGCACGGGGCCGTACCAACCCGAGGAGACGCCGATGGCACCAGCCATCATGATGGCGGCAGACAAGGTAGAGCTGTCGCCCGCCAACACAGGTTTCATGCTCATCTGTTCCGCCCTGGTGATGCTCATGACCCCAGGCCTGGCCTTCTTCTACGGAGGCATGGTCCGCGTCAAGAGCACCCTGAACATGCTGATGATGAGCTTCATCAGCCTCGGGATCGTCACCATCCTGTGGGTGTTGTACGGCTTCTCCATGGCGTTCGGCACCGACTCCGGCAGCCTCATCGGCTGGAACTCCGACTGGGTCGGCCTCACCGGGGTCGACAAGGGCGAGCTCTGGGGTACCTACAACATCCCGCTCCTCGCCTTCATGGTCTTCCAGCTGATGTTCGCGATCATCACGCCCGCGCTGATCAGCGGTGCTCTCGCGGACCGGGTGAAGTTCTCGGCCTGGGCGCTGTTCATCGCGCTGTGGGCGACGATCGTGTACTTCCCCGTGGCCCACTGGGTCTGGGGTGAGGGCGGCTGGGCCTTCGACTTGGGCGTGATCGACTTCGCCGGTGGTACGGCGGTTCACATCAACGCGGGTGCCGCGGCGCTCGGTGTGATCCTCGTCATCGGCAAGCGGGTCGGGTTCAAGAAGGACCCGATGCGTCCGCACAGCCTGCCGCTGGTCATGCTCGGCGCCGGCCTGCTGTGGTTCGGCTGGTTCGGCTTCAACGCCGGATCGTGGCTGGGCAACGACGACGGCGTCGGCTCGCTGATGTTCGTCAACACGCAGGTCGCCACCGCCGCCGCCATGCTGGCCTGGCTGATCTACGAGAAGATCCGCCACGGCGCGTTCACCACGCTGGGCGCCGCCTCCGGTGCCGTCGCGGGCCTCGTCGCCATCACCCCGTCCGGTGGTGCGGTCACCCCGCTCGGCGCGATCGCCGTCGGCGCCATCGCCGGTGTCCTGTGCGCCATGGCCGTCGGCCTGAAGTACAGGTTCGGCTACGACGACTCGCTCGACGTCGTCGGTGTCCACCTGGTCGGCGGTGTCGTCGGCTCGCTCCTGATCGGCTTCTTCGCCAGCGGCAAGGGCCAGTCCGAGGCCACGGGCGTCTTCTACGGCAACCACAGCTTCGACCAGCTGTGGAAGCAGTGCGCCGGTGTCTTCGCCGTCCTGGCCTACTCGCTGATCGTCTCCGCGATCCTCGCCTTCATCCTCGACAAGACCATCGGTATGCGGGTCTCCGAGGACGAGGAGGTCACCGGTATCGACCAGGCCGAGCACGCCGAGACCGCATACGACTTCAGCGGCGCCGGTGGCGGTGCCGCCAAGACCGCCGCCGCGGCCCCGGCCGCCGCAGCCGCGAGCAAGAAGGTGGACGCATGAAGCTGATCACCGCAGTCGTCAAGCCGCACCGGCTCGACGAGATCAAGGAAGCCCTCCAGGCCTTCGGCGTGCACGGCCTGACGGTCACCGAGGCGAGCGGCTACGGTCGTCAGCGGGGCCACACCGAGGTCTACCGCGGTGCCGAGTACACCGTGGACCTGGTCCCGAAGATCCGCATCGAGGTACTGGCCGAGGACGACGACGCCGAGCAGCTGATCGACGTCATCGTCAAGGCCGCCCGCACCGGCAAGATCGGTGACGGCAAGGTCTGGTCCCTGCCGGTCGAGACGGCCGTACGGGTCCGGACCGGTGAGCGCGGGCCGGACGCGCTCTGAGGACGCGCTTCGCGAGAAGTGCTCTGGAGAGACGCGCTCCACGAGTGGCGCTCTGAACAGAAGAAGGACAGGAGTCGCTGGGTGTCGGGTACGGACGTTCGCAAGGATGCAGAGGACTCGGGACCCAGCGGCTACGCGGCGGCCCGGCTGCGTCTCCTCACCGAGGGGGCGCAGTCCGGGCCGCCGCGCCGTGCCGCCCTCGCGGAGCTGACCGACGAGTGGCTGACCGGCCTGTTCGCGGCCGGTGCCGAAGGGCTGCGCGGTGTCTCCCTGGTCGCCGTCGGCGGATACGGCCGCGGCGAGCTGTCCCCGCGCAGCGACCTGGACCTCGTCCTGCTGCACGACGGCGGTGACAGCAAGGCGGTGGCGGCGCTGGCCGACCGCATCTGGTACCCGATCTGGGACCTCGGCCTCGCCCTCGACCACTCCGTGCGTACGCCCGCCGAGGCCCGTAAGACGGCCGGCGAGGACCTCAAGGTCCAGCTGGGCCTGCTGGACGCCCGGCACATCGCCGGCGACCTGGGACTCACGGCCGGACTGCGCACGTCGGTCCTCGCCGACTGGCGCAACCAGGCGCCCAAGCGCCTGCCCGAACTCCAGGAGCTCACCGCCGAGCGCGCCGAGCGGCAGGGCGAGCTGCAGTACCTCCTGGAACCCGATCTGAAGGAAGCGCGCGGCGGTCTGCGGGACGCCACCATCCTGCGCGCCGTCGCCGCCTCCTGGCTGGCCGACGCCCCGCGCGAGGGCCTCGCCGACGCCCGGCGCCGACTGCTCGACGTACGCGATGCCCTGCACCTGACCACCGGGCGGGCCACCGACCGGCTCGCGCTGCAGGAGCAGGACCAGGTCGCCGGCGAGCTCGGGCTGCTCGACGCGGACACGCTGCTGCGCCAGGTGTACGAGGCGGCGCGGGTCATCTCGTACGCCAGCGATGTGACCTGGCGTGAAGTGGGGCGCGTCCTGCGGGCACGCGCCGTACGGCCGCGGCTGCGCGCCATGCTCGGAGGCGGGAAGCCGACCCCCGAGCGCTCCCCGCTGGCGGAGGGCGTGGTCGAGCAGGACGGCGAGGTGGTGCTCGCCCGCGCCGCGCGCCCCGAACGCGACCCCGTACTTCCCCTGCGCGCCGCTGCCGCCGCCGCACAGGCCGGACTCCCGCTCTCCCTGCACGCTGTACGGCGCCTGGCGGCCACCGTGCGCCCGCTGCCCACGCCCTGGCCCGCCGAGGCGCGCGAGCAGCTGGTGACCCTGCTCGGCTCCGGGACACCGACTGTCGACGTGTGGGAGGCGCTGGAGGCCGAGGGGCTGATCACGCACTTCCTGCCCGACTGGGAGCGGGTGCGCTGCCGTCCGCAGCGCAACGCCGTGCACATCTGGACCGTCGACCGGCACCTGATCGAGACGGCCGTGCGCGCCTCCGAGTTCACCCGCCGTGTCCACCGCCCCGACCTGCTCCTGGTGGCCGCGCTGCTGCACGACATCGGCAAGGGCTGGCCCGGCGACCACTCGGTGGCCGGCGAGATCATCGTCAAGGACGTGGCCGCCCGCATCGGCTTCGACCGCGACGACGTCCTCGTCCTCTCCACTCTCGTACGCCATCACCTGCTGCTCGTCGAGACGGCCACCCGGCGCGACCTGGAGGACCCGGCCACCGTGCACTCGGTCGCCGAGGCGGTCGGCTCGCCGGGCACCCTGGAGCTGCTGCACGCCCTGACCGAGGCCGACGCCCTGGCCACCGGTCCGGCGGCGTGGTCGTCCTGGCGCGGGTCACTCGTCGCCGACCTGGTGAAACGGGTCGCGGCCGTGCTCGCCGGGGACGACCCGGTCGAGCCCGAGGCCGCCGCGCTCACCGCCGAGCAGGAGCGGCTCGCCATCGAGGCGGTCGCCACCGGCAGTCCCGTACTCGCCCTGCGCGCGCAGACCGAGCCGCCGGCGGAGGGGCAGCCCTCCGGCGATCCGGAGCCGCTCGGCGTGGAGCTCATCATCGCCGTACCGGACCAGCCGGGCGTGCTGCCCGCGGTGGCCGGCGTCCTGGCGATGCACCGTCTGACCGTGCGCACCGCCGAGCTGAGCGCCCAGGATCTGCCGGACGGCGTCGACGGCTCCGTGCTGCTGCTGAACTGGCGGGTCGCCGCCGAGTACGGCTCGCTGCCGCAGGCCACCCGGCTGCGCGCCGATCTCGTACGCGCCCTGGACGGCTCCCTGGACATCGCGGGCCGTCTCGCCGAGCGGGACGCGGCCTACCCGAGGCGCCGGGGCGTGGTGGCCCCGGCGGCGAGGGTGTCGGTCCACCCGGCCGCCTCCCGGCTGGCCACGGTCATCGAGGTCCGCGCCCAGGACGCCCCGGGACTGCTGTTCCGGATCGGCCGGGCGCTGGAGGACGCGAGCGTGCGGGTGCGCAGCGCACACGTCAGCACACTGGGCGCCAACGCGGTCGACGCGTTCTATGTCACAGGCCCCGAGGGCGCGCCGCTGCCCGGCGAGGAGGCGGCCGCCGTGGCCCGCAAGCTGGAGGAGACCTTGCGGGCCTGACCCCGGGGATCCCGGCAACCTGTGTCGCCGGGATACCCTGGAGGGCGATTCCCAGCTGCCACCGACCCCGAGGACCGCGAGCGCCGTGTTCGATACTCTCTCCGATCGCCTCTCAGCGACTTTCAAGAACCTGCGCGGCAAGGGACGGCTCTCCGAGGCGGACATCGACGCCACAGCGCGCGAGATCCGCATCGCACTCCTCGAAGCGGACGTGGCGCTGCCCGTCGTCCGGACGTTCATCAAGAACGTCAAGGAGCGCGCGCTCGGTGCCGAGGTCTCCAAGGCGCTGAACCCGGCCCAGCAGGTCCTGAAGATCGTCAACGACGAGCTCGTGACGATCCTCGGTGGCGAGACCCGCCGCCTGCGCTTCGCCAAGCAGCCGCCGACCGTGATCATGCTGGCCGGTCTGCAGGGCGCCGGTAAGACCACCCTCGCGGGCAAGCTCGGCCACTGGCTGAAGGAGCAGGGACACTCCCCGCTGCTCGTCGCCGCCGACCTCCAGCGCCCCAACGCCGTCAACCAGCTCAGCGTCGTCGCCGAGCGCGCGGGCGTCGCGGTCTACGCGCCCGAGCCGGGCAACGGCGTCGGTGACCCCGTCAAGGTCGCCAAGGACTCCATCGAGCACGCGAAGTCCAAGGTCCACGACATCGTGATCGTGGACACCGCCGGCCGCCTGGGCATCGACCAGGAGATGATGCAGCAGGCCGCGGACATCCGGGACGCGGTCTCGCCGGACGAGATCCTGTTCGTCGTCGACGCGATGATCGGTCAGGACGCGGTCAACACCGCGGAGGCCTTCCGTGACGGCGTCGGCTTCGACGGCGTGGTGCTCTCCAAGCTCGACGGTGACGCCCGCGGTGGTGCCGCCCTGTCGATCCGGCAGATCACCGGCAAGCCGATCATGTTCGCGTCGAACGGCGAGAAGCTGGACGACTTCGACGCCTTCCACCCGGACCGGATGGCCTCCCGCATCCTCGACATGGGTGACCTGCTCACCCTGATCGAGCAGGCGGAGAAGACCTTCGACCAGGCCGAAGCCCAGAAGATGGCCGAGAAGCTGGCCTCCAAGAAGGGCCAGGACTTCACCCTCGACGACTTCCTGGCCCAGATGGAGCAGGTCAGGAAGATGGGCTCCATCTCCAAGCTGCTCGGCATGCTCCCGGGCATGGGCCAGATCAAGGACCAGATCAACAACCTGGACGAGCGGGACGTCGACCGCACGGCCGCGATCATCAAGTCGATGACGCCGGGCGAGCGCCAGGAACCGACGATCATCAACGGCTCGCGCCGCGCCCGTATCGCCAAGGGTTCCGGTGTCGAGGTCAGCGCGGTCAAGAACCTGGTCGAGCGGTTCTTCGAGGCCCGCAAGATGATGTCCCGCATGGCCCAGGGCGGAGGCATGCCCGGTATGCCGGGGATGCCGGGCATGGGTGGCGGTCCCGGCCGCACCAAGAAGCAGCCGAAGAAGGCCAAGGGCAAGCAGCGCTCCGGCAACCCGATGAAGCGCAAGCAGCAGGAGCTGGAGGAGGCCGAGCGCCGGTCCGCCGCGGCGCAGGGCGGCGGTGCCTTCGGGGTGCCGGGCCAGCAGGCTCCGCAGGACTTCGAGCTGCCGGACGAGTTCAAGAAGTTCATGGGCTGACGGTCCGTTTCCTGCGACCGTCTCGTCCCGTACGTCACTGAGGGCGCCCTTCTCCACGAGGGGCGCCCTCAGCGCGTGCCAGGGGCGGGCATCTGCCGTAACGTCCAGATATGAGCAATGCCGCGCCACCACGCAAGGCCCCTGACCAGCCGTGGCGCACCGAGGGCACGCCGGAGGAGCCGCCCGGGCGGCCCCGTGGCCGATGGGGGCGCGGCCGGTGGTGGGGGCTCGCCCTGACCGCGGTGATCGTGTTCCTGCTCGCCTATGTGGGGCTGACGTACTTCGACCGGGGCAACGAGCCGACGGTCTCCTACACGGAGTTCAGCAAGCAGGTCGACGCCGACAACGTCTCCAAGATCTACTCCAAGGGCGACGCCATCCAGGGCGAGCTCAAGGACGCCCGCGACAACCCCGACGGCGACGGCGACTACACCAGGTTCAAGACACAGCGGCCGTCCTTCGCGGACGACGACCTCTGGCAGGAACTGAGCAGCCGCGGCGTGACGGTGACCGCGGAGCCGGTCGTGCGGGAGCGCGGTGTCCTGTCCAACCTGCTGTTCTCCCTGATCCCGATCGCGTTCCTGGTCGCGGTCTGGGTCTTCTTCGCCCGGCGGATGGGCACGGGCGGCCTGGGCGGCGCGGGCGGCATGCTCGGCCGCAAGGCGCCGCCCAAACCGGTCGAGCTCCAGCCGGGCACGGAGCGCACGACGTTCGCCGACGTGGCCGGCATCGACGAGGTCAAGGGCGAGCTGGACGACGTCGTCGACTTCCTGGAGCACCCCGACGCCTACCGCAGGATGGGCGCGAAGATGCCGCGCGGCGTGCTGCTCGCGGGCTCGCCCGGCACCGGCAAGACCCTGCTGGCGCGGGCGGTGGCGGGCGAGGCGGGCGTGCCGTTCTTCTCCGCCTCCGCGTCCGAGTTCATCGAGATGATCGTCGGCGTCGGCGCCTCCCGGGTCCGGGAGCTGTTCGCCGAGGCCCGCAAGGTGGCGCCGTCGATCATCTTCATCGACGAGATCGACACCATCGGACGCATGCGCGGCGGCGGCGCCTCGGTGAGCGGTCACGACGAGCGCGAGCAGACGCTGAACCAGATCCTCACCGAGATGGACGGCTTCTCCGGTTCGGAGGGCGTGGTCGTCATCGCGGCCACGAACCGCGCCGACATCCTGGACCCGGCGCTCACCCGGCCCGGCCGCTTCGACCGGGTGGTCAGCGTCGCCCCGCCGGACCGCGGCGGACGTGAGGCGATCCTGCGCATCCACACCCGCGAGATCCCGCTCGCCGAGGACGTCGACCTGACCCAGCTGGCCCGTACGACCCCGGGCATGACCGGCGCGGATCTGGCCAACCTCGCCAACGAGGCCGCCCTGCTCGCCGTCAAGCGCAAGCAGCAGCAGGTCACCCAGTCGGACCTGTCCGAGGCGCTGGAGAAGGTGCAACTGGGCGCCGAACGCACCCTCGTGATGCCCGAGGAGGACCGCCGGCGCACCGCGTTCCACGAGAGCGGACACGCCCTCCTCGGCATGCTGCAGCCGGGCGCCGACCCCGTACGCAAGATCACCATCGTGCCGCGCGGCCGGGCCCTCGGCGTGACGATGTCGACCCCCGAGGTGGAGCGCTACGCGCACTCCGAGGGCTATCTGCGGGGCCGCATCATCGGCGCCCTCGGCGGCATGGCGGCGGAACAGGTGGTCTACGACGTCGTCACCACGGGCGCCGAGAACGACCTCGAACAGGTCACCAACATCGCGCGCGGGATGGTCGCCCGCTGGGGGATGAGCGAGCGGGTGGGCCGGCTGTCCGCCCTGCCGAGCGACGCCCAGCAGGCGTACGGGCTCGCGGCCGCCCCGCAGACCCTCGACGTGATCGACTCCGAGATGCGCAGGATCGTCGACGAGTGCTACGAGGAGGCCTGCCGCAAACTCCGCGACCACCGGGGGCGGTTGGACGCGCTGGCCGAGGCGCTGCTGGAGAACGAGACGCTGGAGGAGGCCGACGCGTACCGGATCGCCGGGATCAGCAGGCTGACGAAGGACGAGGCTCCGTAGCGCGAGGCTCTGTAGCGGAGGTTCGGTGGTGCGAGGTTCGGTGGTGCGAGGTTCGGTGGTGGGAGGCCCGGTGGCGGGACGCCGGGCTCAGGGCACGCGGGCGATCAGGTAGCGGAAGACGTTCGGCATCCATACGGTGCCGTCCTGCCGCAGATGCGGATGCAGCGCCTCCGCCACCTCCTTGTCGACCTGGGTCCGGTCGGTCGCCGCGATCGCCGCGTCGAACAGCCCCGTGGACAGCAGTCCCCGTACGGCACTGTCGACGTCCGCGTAGCCGAAGGGGCACGCCACCCGTCCGGACCCGTCGGGCCTGAGGCCCGCGCGCTGGGCGACCTCCTCCAGGTCGTCCCGCAGGGCCGGGCGCCAACTCCCCGTGCTGCGCAGGGGATCGGCCAGCTTGGTGGCGACCCGCAGCACGGACGACGTGGCACAGCGCTCCGGCGGGCCCCAGCCCGCGAGCACCACGGCGGCCCCGTGCCCGGCCAGCGGTGTCGCGGCCGCGAGCGTCTCACCGAGCCCCTCGGAGTCGCCCGCCAGACACCCGATGGGTTCGAAGGCGGTCACCAGGGTGTACGCGGGCGTCTCCGCGTCGGCCGCGTCCTGTGGTGAGCCGTCGACCAGCCGGGTGCCGGCACACGCGCGCGTGTCCCACGCCTCGGGCAGTAAACGCTGCCGTGCGAGGGTCAGCCGTTCGGGGGAGGAGGACTCGACACCGGTGACGGCCGCGCCTCTGGACGCCGCCATCAGAAGGGCGAGCCCACTGCCGCAGCCGAGGCCGAGCAGCCGGGTGCCGGGGCACACTTCCAGTCGCTCGTAGACGGCCTCGTAGAGCGGGACCAGCATCCGCTCCTGGATCTCGGACCAGTCACGCGCGCGTGCACACAGGTCCACGCGGGGTGCCGGGCCCGCATGAGGCACGTGCTGCCGCACGAGCGTAGGTGTCATGTAAAGCGCCCCAATCCGCCGAGAGTTGCCGCTGTACCCGATTCCGTAGCCCCCGTGACGTGCGCTCGCACTCCCCCCGTATGCCAGGAAACTCCGCGTCCGCACTCTCGTCCAGGGGTTTCGGGGCCCGGCTTGCGGGCCTGCTGTGGGAGCGAAAAGAATTCACATCGCGGCAACGTGGGTCCGTACCATCGCGCCATGGCAAAGGCACCCGTACTCACACCGCGGGCGGACGACTTCCCCCGCTGGTACCAGGACCTGATCAACAAGGCCGAACTGGCCGACAACGGTCCGGTGCGGGGCACCATGGTCATCCGACCGTACGGCTACGGGCTCTGGGAGCGGATGCAGGCCGAGATGGACGCCCGGATCAAGGAGACGGGCACACAGAACGCCTACTTCCCCCTCCTGATCCCGCAGTCCTACTTCGCCCGGGAGGCCGACCACGTCGAGGGCTTCGCGCCCGAACTGGCGGTGGTCACACACGGCGGCGGCAAGCAACTGGAGGAGCCCGCGGTCGTCCGCCCGACCTCCGAGATGATCATCAACGACTACTTCTCGAAGTGGGTGCAGAGTTACCGCGACCTGCCCCTGCGGATCAACCAGTGGGCGAACGTGGTCCGTTGGGAGCTCAGGCCCCGCCTCTTCCTGCGCACCACGGAGTTCCTGTGGCAGGAGGGCCACACGGCGCACGCCACCTACGAGGAGGCGCGCGACTTCGCCGCGCACATCCAGCGGCACGTCTACGGCGACTTCCTGGAGAACGTGCTCGCGATGGACTTCCTGTCGGGCCGCAAGACGGTCAAGGAGCGCTTCGCGGGGGCCATCAACACGCTCACGCTCGAAAGCATGATGGGCGACGGCAAGGCCCTGCAGATGGTCACCAGCCATGAGCTGGGCCAGAACTTCGCCAAGGCGTTCAACACCCGGTACCTGTCGAAGGAAGGCACACAGGAACTGGTCTGGCAGACCTCCTGGGGCTCGACCACCCGCATGATCGGCGCCCTGGTGATGACTCACGGAGATGACAACGGGCTGCGGGTGCCGCCGCGCCTTGCACAGATCCAGGTCGTCGTCCTCGCGATCAAGGGCGACGAGGCGGTTCTGGCCAAGGTCCGCGAAATCGGGGACCGGCTGAAGGCGGCGGGCATCCGCGTCCACATCGACGACCGCACGGACACGCCCTTCGGCCGCCGCGCCGTCGACTGGGAACTCAAGGGCGTGCCGGTCCGCATCGAGGTCGGCCCCCGTGACCTGGAGCACGGCACGGCGATGCTCACCCGCCGCATCCCCGGCAGCAAGGAACCCGTGCCGCTGGACACGCTCGTGCCCCTGCTCCCCACGATCCTCGAAGAAGATCAGCACCTTCTGCTACGGCAGTCCCGCGAACGCCGCGAGTCCCGCACCGCCGACGTGTCGACGATCGAGGAGGCCGTCGAGGCCGCGGTCGCCGGCGGCTGGGCGCGCCTGCCGTGGGCGACGCTCGGCGAAGAAGGCGAGGCCAGACTGGCCGAGCACGCCGTGACCGTACGGTGTCTGCTCGCCGAGGACGGGTCGGTGCCGGACGCCGAGGACGCACCCGGTAACGTCGCGGTCGTTGCGCGCGCTTATTGAGATGACATCCCGTGGGGAGCGAGAGCGGCCGAAACGCCTCTTGCGCATCCGTGAACCACAGGGGACCCGTCGGGTGGACGCGGGCTACGCGCCGGGGCGTACGTCAGGCTACGCACCAGCTTGTTACGAGCTGCGAGGCTTCTCCGCAGATCGGCGCACCCGCCCTCGTCAGGGCGCATCATTCGCAACTGACGGGTACGTGCAAATTATTTGGGATGGCCCGGAATCGGAACACAGCGGCACTCCGGCTCGTTGTCATTACGTGAGCACGACACAGACACCACCTGTTCTCGCCGCAGAACTGGCAGAGGCGTGGGCCGACATTCAGCGGTACCACCCCGAACTGCCGGATCTAGCCGCGCCAGAGTCCCTGATCGGGGAGTCGTCGTCCGCGTGCGGTCACGAGCTCTCCTTCGAACGACTGCTTCACGAGGCAGTCCATGGCATCGCCGCCTCGCGCGGCGTCCGCGACACCTCCCGGGCCGGCCGCTACCACAACCGCAGATTCCTCTCCATCGCCGAGGAGCTGGGCCTGGACCACCCCGAGGAACCGCACCCGAGCAGCGGCTTCTCCCTGGTCACGCTCAACCCCGAGGCCAAACGCCGGTACCGCCCGACCATCGAACGCCTCCAGCGCGCCCTGAAGGCCCACACGGCGGCGACCTCCGCCGACACCAGCCGGACCTTCCGGGGCCCGGCCGCCCGCCACGGCTCCTCCGGCGGCGGCGTCCGCGTCAAGGCGGTCTGCGACTGCGGCCGCAACGTCCGGGTCGTTCCGTCGGTCCTGGCCCAGGCACCGATCGTGTGCGGCGGCTGCGGGAAACCGTTCAGGATCCCGGAGGTCGTGGGAGCGGCGTAACGCGTCATCGCGGGGCATCCGGCACCGGCATCTCGTGGCTGCCGGTCGGACCGCCCGACACGTCGGGGGGGGGGCCCCGGGGGGGGGTTGGGGGGGCTTGGGGGGGGGGGGGCCCCGCGGGTGTCCACCCCCCCCACCGCCGCCCCGGCGCCCAACGACGGACTCGCGCCGTACGGCGAGGGCGAGCCGCTCGGCGGCACAGGCCCCCCCGCCTGCAC